>DATBJG010000142.1:0-2558 GCA_036556585.1 Vicinamibacterales bacterium | reverse complement strand
TGCAACGTCGTGCCGTTGTGTCGTCGTGGTTCACAGGCGGGTCCGAGATGAACCCGTCCTGCCTTTGTGGTTGAAGAATCGCTTCGTGGGCATCATGTCTTTGTGATTTCTGAATCGCAGCGGCTTCGGCTGGTTGTGTCTTTTGTACAACTGCAGGCAAGACGTTATACTCGGCGCTCTCATGATTGATCGCTCGGTCCTCAGCTTCGTGGTCTCTGCGGCGACGAATGCCTGACCTCGCCGGTTGGCAGTGGCTCCTCGGCAGCATTTGCGCCGTCATCATCGGGTTTGCCAAGACCGGTGTGCCGGGACTCGGGACGCTCACGGTGCCGTTGATGGTGATGGCCATCGGGGATGCCAAGCATGCCGTGGCCTGGAGCGCCCCCATTCTCATCACCGGCGACATCTTTGCGCTCATCTATTGGCGACGGCGCGCCGAGGCGCGGGCACTCTTTTCGCTCGCCCCGTGGGTGGCCGCCGGCATGGCTGGCGGCGGGCTGGCACTGAGCCTGGACGAACAGGTGCTTCGCCGGATGCTCGGTGTCGTAGTGCTCACCATGCTGGCCCTGAACATTTTGCGGCGGTGGAAGCCCAGGCTGGAATACGGGATTCACCCGTCGTTCTACGGGATCGCGGCCGGGTTTGCGACGACGGTTGCCACGGCTGCCGGACCGGTGATGAACATGTATCTATTGATGCGGCGGCTGCCGAAGGAGCAGTTCGTGGCAACGGGCGCGTGGTTTTTCTTTGTGGTGAATGTCGCAAAGCTCCCAATCTACGCGGCACATCAGCTGTTCAGCCCGGCGTCGCTGGTGTTCGATCTATTGATGGTACCGGCGGTGCTTTGCGGCGCGGCGGGTGGTTTCTGGGCGATCCCCCGCATCCCGCAGCGCTCGTTCGACATCCTGATCATCGCGCTGACGGCGCTGACGTCGATCTTTCTCTTCCGCTAAGCGTTCAAGATCGTGTCAATGGTGAGTTCTTCACCACAGAGGCCCGGAGGTCACAGAGTCTTTTGGTTAACGGTCCCTGTGTCCACTGTGCCCTCAGTGGTGAAGCTTTCTCGAGTCCTAGCGCGCGGTCTTGGAGAAGCGGTAGAGTTTTGTTGCCGTTCTGATGATTAGACTGCCACGGGCGACGGCTGGCGTCGCCAACGTCATTTCGTTGAGCGAGTTTTTCCCGAGCAGCTTGAATTCGGTTCCCGCCTGCAACACGTAGGTATCGCCATCCTCGCTCATCGCAAAGATTCGGCCGTTATAGGCCCACGGCGACGCGGTGAACCCGCTGGCGTCCGCGGTGATGCGCTGGCGGCTGTAGATTTCCGTTCCTGTCCTGGCGTCATGATTGGTGAAGAAGCCTCGGTCGAACAGCGTGTAGTAGTAATTGCCGTAGACGAGGGGTGTCGGGTTGTAAGGTGCGCCTGTTTTGGACGACCACACGACATATGCGTTGGTCGTTTCGTCGCCTTTGAGTGAGATGTCGCCGGAACCACCCGGTCGGATCGCGTACGCCGGCCGGAGCGCATCGCCGACGTAGCCTGAGCTGATATAGAGGAGTCCGTGACGCGAAAATGGCGTCGGGATGCTGATTGTGGACATCCCCGAAAGCTCCCACAGCAACTTCCCCGACAGGTCGTACGAGCGCACTCGATCGGAACCCGACGTGACGATTTCTGTCCGCTGGTCGTGTTCCCAGACGAAGGGGGTGGACCAGTTGGTGCCTTCTGCGCGGGTCACGCGCCAGATCTCAGCGCCGGTGCGCTTGTCGTACGCGGCAAGAAACGACTGCTCGTCGTTGTCGTTCACCACGTAGACCCGATCGCCGTGAAGCGCAGGTGAGCCGCCGGTGCCCCAGTTGTTCCGCGTCTTGAAGGGCCCGATTTTCTGCGACCACAGCGCCCGTCCCGTCAGATCGAAGGCAAAGAGCCCGGCATTCCCGAAATAGAAATACACGCGCTCACCATCGGTCACGGGCGTCTCGGATGCATAGCTGTTCTTGAGGTGTTTCGGGCGGCCTGGAGGTGAGCTGCCCACTTCATGCTCCCAGCGAATCTTGCCGGTGGTGAAGTCGACGTCGTACGCCATCCATCGGTGCGGAGCGGTCGACGCTGGCCAGTCGCCCAGATAGAAACCAGGTTTCGGTGGTTCCTGCTGAGCGCTGTTGACCACCGTGGTCAGGAAAATGTGGTCACCCGAAATGACCGGCGAGCTCCAGCCAATACCCGGGATGTCGCTCTTCCAGACGACGTTTTCGGTCGGGCTCCACGTATCGGGCAGGGCCGGATCGTCGTCTGCAACGCCCGCCGAAGGACCACGAAACCGCGGCCAGTCATTCGTCGCAGCGGAAAGCGTGAGGATTCCGATTAGAAGAAACCCGACAATAAAGAGAGATGTGCGATGCATATCAGGCGCAATTAGGCGTGTCTCAAGGCCCGCCTCTACACGTGTTTGATGAACGTGCCCTGCTGGATTTCGCTGACTGCCTGACGCAACTCGGCCTCGGTATTCATGACAATGGGACCGTACCATGCGACGGGCTCCTCGATGGGTTTGCCCGAG
>DATBJG010000141.1:0-4504 GCA_036556585.1 Vicinamibacterales bacterium | reverse complement strand
GCCTTCGATACGAAGACCGGTAAGGAAATGTGGCGAACGAAAACGCCGTACGCAAATACGGCAAACCCGATGACGTACCGGACGCGGTCCGGACGCCAGTTCATTGCGGTCGCTACGGGTACGGGCGCCGACAACGCGCTGCTCGCATTTGCGATACAGGAATGAACTCAGATCGTTCGGATCGTTCGGATCGTTCGGGGCGTTCGGAACGTTCGGATCGTTCCACGTCGTTCGGACCGTTCGTCGCGGGGTGTCTGCTCGTCGCCGCGATCGCCTCGCCACCCGCGATTGCCCAACGTGCCGACGCTCCAGTAGTCAGACTGTTTGAGGGAAGCCGGCTGATCGTCGGTGACGGACGGCCGCCCATCGAGAACGCGGCGTTTCTGGTCGATGGCGACAAATTCGTCCGCGTGGCCGGCAAGGGTGAAATCCAGTTGCCAGCAGGCGCATCTCGCGTAGACCTCACCGGCAAGACGGTTATTCCGGCGCTCATCGATGCCCACTCGCACATCGGGTACATGAATAACCTGACGAGCGGGCCGCAAAACTACACCCGCGAAAACATCCTCGACCACATGCGCCGATTTGCGTACTTCGGCGTTGCGGCCAGTCAGGCAATGGGCTCCGACTTCGGAGAGCTGCCCTATCGATTACGGGACGAACTGAAAGCGGGCAAATATCCCGATGCCGCGCGGTTTCTCACGGCCGGACGCGGCCTCGCGCCGGAAGACGAGGTTCGGCCGGACAACATGCGGCACTCGGCCTACACCATCCGAACCGAAGACGAGGCCCGAAAGGCTGTGCGGGAGCTCTCGGCGCATCACGTGAAGATCGTCAAGACCTGGGTTGATGACCGGGGTGGAACCATTCGCAAGCTCACCCCTGCCCTGTTCGGCGCGATCATCGACGAGGCCCACAAGCTGAACATGCGCGTCGCGGTGCATGCGACAGGTCCAGCCGACGCCAAGGATCTGCTTCGCGCGGGAATCGACATCTTTGCGCACATGATGAGCGATGTCGACGAGGAGCTGGTCGAGTTGTTCAGGCAGCACCCCCAGACCAGCGTCCTGCTCGCACTTGGTGGACCGAGACGGACGGTGTGGGCGCCATGGATCGATCCTCCCCATCCGCTCGTGAGTCAAACAGTCACTCCAGAACAAATCAAACGCCTTCGCGATCGATTGGCAAGCACCAGGCCCGATGCGCGCGAGCAGGCAGGTGCCAGCTGGGAACGACTGTCGGCGGGAATTCGCAAACTGAATGCTGCAAACGTGCGGATTGGCGTCGGAACGGACGGTGGAGGCCAGACCGGGGATCAGTTCATTGGCTGGACGATGCATACGGAGATGGAGAATATGGTGGCCGCCGGCATGACACCGGCACAGGTGCTGGTGGCTGCCACAAGAACGTCCGCGGAGATCCTCGGACTCGACGACCTGGGCACGGTGACGGCCGGCAAGAGCGCGGACTTCGTGGTGCTCGACGCCAATCCCCTGGACGACATCACGAATTCGCGAAAGATCGCCCACGTCTACTTACGGGGCCAACTGATCGACCGTGCACGGCTGAAAGAATCGTTCATGGATTAGACCGTTCGGATCGTTCGGCACGTTCGA
Organism: Vicinamibacterales bacterium; assembly: GCA_036556585.1. GTDB lineage: Bacteria > Acidobacteriota > Vicinamibacteria > Vicinamibacterales > JAMQPK01 > DATBJG01. Next base: position 2,888 of record DATBJG010000141.1, on the reverse strand, counting down.
ATCGTTCGGAACCGTTCTGGGAAATGAGGAAACCGATGAGGAAGCCGTTTTTTCTTGCATGTGCTGTTGCTGTGGTGGTCTCGGCTGCCACAACCACGGGCCAGTATTCGCTGACGGTCAACAAAGACCGCCTCGTCAACGCGCTCAATGAACCACAGAACTGGCTGTTGATGAACGGGGACTATGGCTCACTGCGCTATTCCAAACTGACCCAGATCAACCGGGACAACGTCAAGGATCTGCGGGTTGTCTGGGCGCTCGCGCTCGGCGGCATGCAGGACGTTGGGCAGAACGGCCCGGAGAACGAGGTCAACCCGCTCATCGACAACGGCTTCATGTACACCACCGATGGCTGGGGAACGGTTTACAAAATCGACGCGCGTAATCCCCACAGAGGCCAGTTCGTGTGGACCGCGGACCCTGGTGTCTCGCACGAGGGTCTCGCGCCGCGCACGCGTGGTATCGCGCTCTGGGAGGACCTCGTTGTCGCAAACCTTCCCGACGGTCGCGTCATTGCCATCAACCGCGACAACGGAGAGATTGTCTGGGACAAGAAGATTGCCACCAAAAACGAGTTCGGCGGTCAGGAGAAGTTTCTGACGGCACCGCTCGTGGCCGACGGTAAGGTCATCATCCAGAACGGCGCGGGGGATGCCGGGACGCGGGGGTGGGTCGCTGCGCTGGACGTCAAGACGGGCAACGAGCTGTGGCGCTGGTATGTGGTGCCGAAGCCGGGTGACCCGGGCAGCGAAACCTGGAAGGACGATCACAACGCCTGGAAGACCGGGGGCGGAGGAATCTGGCAGACAGGATCCTACGATCCCGTCACGAACCTCTACATTGTCGGCACCGGGAACCCGTATCCCATCTACGACCCCCAGTTCCGGCCCGGTGACAATCTCTATACCAACTCGGCCGTCGCGCTCGACATCGCGACCGGCAAGCTCGCCTGGCACTTCCAGTACACGCCGAACGATTCATGGGATTACGACGAGGTCGGGATTCACATGTTGTACGACACGATGATCGACGGCACGCGTCGAAAAATCGTGAGCCATTTCGGGCGCAACGGCTTCTTCTACTCTCTCGATCGCACCACGGGCAAGTTTCTCAAGGGCGAGAAATACGTCAACGATCTGAACTGGACCAAGGGGCTCGATCCAAAGACTGGGAAACCCGTCGAGTACGATCCGAAGCTCGAGGTGCAAATGTACAACCCGGAAGCGCGCGCGCTGAGAGGTGAGGGCAACAAGCGCGCCTGTCCAACGTGGCACGGCGGGGTGGCGCATCAGCCTCTCGCCTACAACCCGGTCAAGAACATCGCATACGGGGTTGGAACGGAGGGCTGCTTCACCCAGAATGGCGCGGCTGTGGCATCGAAATCAAAAGAGGGTGGGATCGATGTCAAGGCCAGTGAGCCGCGCAAGTACAGCAGCGATCTCTATTACGGGGCTGTCACAGCCGTGGACGCGACGAACCACAAGGTGCTGGCCAAAGCCGTCACCGACATCGAAATCCGCTCGGGCGTCATTGCAACAGCCGGCGGGTTGGTGTTTACCGCGCTGCAGGACGGCTGGGTGGTGGCCTATAACGATGAAACACTGGAAGAGCTCTGGCGTTTCAACGTGGGCACGCCGCTCAAGGGTGCGCCGGTGACCTATGCCATCGGACCCAAACAGTATCTGGCTGTGCAGACGAGCGGCCGGCATCTGCATCCGGTCAACTGGGACAAGCTGCAGAATTCGAGCTATCTGTTCGTGTTCGCGTTGAATTGAGCCGCAACAAGAATTGGAGAAGACATGACACAAGCGCTAACCGCAGTGGTCGCCGCCGTCACGTTGCTCGTGCTGCCGTTGGGGGCAGAAACAACGAGAGCGCGACCCGAAGACGTGGGTCTGTCCTCCGAACGCCTGCAGCGGATTCAGGACACGATGCGTCGGCACATCGAGGCGGGCGATTTCTCGGGCGCGGTCACGCTGGTCGCCCGAAAGGGGCGTCTGGCTCATCTCGAAGCCCATGGAACCATGGATCTCGAGGCGAAAACGCCGATGCCCCGAGATGCCGTCTTTCGCATCGCTTCAATGACGAAGCCGGTGATTGCCGTTGCGATCCTGATGATGATGGAAGAGGGAAAGCTAAGGTTGTCCGATCCCGTCTCGCGGTTCATTCCAGAGTTCAAGAACCTCAAGTATGCCGTTCCCATCGAAACGGCTGCGGCCGCCGGGCGCGGGGCAGGGCCCGGGGGTCCTCCGGCAGAGACGCCTTTCTATACAGTACCGACCAATCGAGAAATCACCGTCCGCGACCTTCTGACGCATACCTCGGGTCTCGTCAGCGGCGGCATCAGTGCAACCGAGGCCGCCAAGATCGAGCGGAAGCCCACCGACACCCTGGCCGATTACCTCCCGAAACTTGGCGCCGTGCCATTGGCATTTCAGCCGGGCACTCGATGGGCGTATAGCCCGGGTGCCGGCTTCGACACGCTGGGACGAATTGTCGAAGTGGCGTCGGGTCAGCCGCTGGACCAGTTTCTGCGTCAACGAGTGTTCGTCCCCCTCGGGATGAAGGACACCTTCTTCTACTTCCCGCCCATGGACCGGCTCCCGCGGGTGCCCCGCGTGTACCGGAGGGCCCCCACCGGAATGCAAAAGGTTGAGAACCCTGATAGTGCGCGGAGCGCGGTGTATTTCGGAGGTGGTGGCGGACTCCTCAGCACCGCTGAAGACTATCTGCAGTTCGGTCAGATGCTGCTGAACGGTGGGCAGTTGAACGGCACGCGGCTCCTGGGGCCGAGGACCGTTGACCTGATGCAAGCCATTCACATTCCCGACACGCTTGCTGGACGCCCCGCCGGTCGAAGCTTTGGCCTCAGCGTGCAAGTCATTTCG
>DATBJG010000140.1:0-2641 GCA_036556585.1 Vicinamibacterales bacterium | reverse complement strand
AGCGACAGGGGGGGCATTGGATTTCGCAATGCCATCATCCTCGGGGGATTCGGAGCCCCACTGTTCCTCTTTCTGGCCGGCGTCGCTGTCGTGCTGGCGGCCGAGTCGAGACAACAGCGGTTTGGCAGCCCCGAACGTGCGGCAGCCGCGACCCGCCGCCGGGGGTGGGAAATCTTCGGGCTGGCGTTTCTATTCAGACTTCAAGCGTATCTGCTGTCGCCAGGGGCGACCCTGTGGGGGATTCTCAAGGTCGATATCCTCAACATCATGGGCCCGGCCATCGTGGCTGCCGCAACGATCTGGCAGTACGCGCGTACGCGATGGAACCGGGTGATGGCCTTCGCCGTCGCGACAGTTGCTTTGAGCATGGCCACGCCGCTCGTTCGGACGACCGGTTGGCTGGATCCACTCCCCGATCCGATCGAGTGGTACTTCAGGCCGGCACCTGGACGGACCACGTTTACATTGTTTCCATGGGCCGGGTTCGTCATGGCAGGCGCACTGGCCGGGCTCTTCCTGGCATGGACGAGCGAACGGAAGTCCGAGTTGCGGGTTATGGCCGCAATCGCCACAACAGGTGTCCTCGTCAGTGCCGCCGGGTATGGGGCATCGCTGCTCCCCCCGATTTACGAAAACTCGTCGTTCTGGACCAGTTCACCGACGTTTTTCTTTTTGCGGGTTGGCGTGTTGCTCGTTCTGATTCCGGTTGCCTGGTTGTGGTATCAGGGCCATCCCTTCTTTGGACGGCTGGGCCGCCCGCTCGAAATCTTTGGCCGTTCCTCCCTCTTCGTCTACTGGATCCACGTGGAGATGGTCTATGGATTCGTGAGCCGGCCACTCCATCGATCGCTGACTCTTGGGGGCTCGCTGGTGGCGTGCGCAGCGTTTGCAGCCTTCCTGTACGGGCTGGTCCTGCTCAAGAACCGGTTTGTCGAGCGCCCACGTCAAACTGCCAAACCAATTGCGGAGGGTCTGGCCGAAACTTGACTTCCGATTGGTCGTACGCCCTATGCGCAACGTGTGGTGAAAAGTTGAGAACCCCTTGCGCCGTTCCTTGTCGGACGCCGTTCTGCTAATCGCCGTAAATAGAATGAGATAGTTCCGGCCGCGTCACCTGAACCGATCGCGTAACTCAAAGTGCACGCGCCAGAAAAACCATTGAGATTGGCGTCTGCGCGCCAGTAGAATCTGCGCGGTTTGATGATTGTTCGCCTGCGTCGCTCGGCGTATTTCCTGAGTCTCATATGATCAACGTTGCCGCCATTCGGATGCAGCAGTTCGGCGTGCAGTTCTACCAAGCGTCGCTGACTGCCAGTGACATTGACAAGCTCGTCCGGTTCGAAGTGCTGAGCTACGGTCAGTCGAATCAGGCTCCCGTCCGCGGAGGCAATCGGCGCGGAACACCCTCTAAGGTCAATTGGGATTTGCTCGAACGCCGGATCGCTTCGAGCGAGAAAGCCTATCAGCGGCAGATCATCCGCAAGAAGATTGACGAGCTCGTGCAGTACTACGAGCAGTGCCGCCAGGCGCGAGATCTGCCATCGATTCCAGGTGCGGTGATCATCTCGTGTGACGAGAAACTGACGTTCCAGGCACTCGACGATAGCGGGCATCTCGGCGTGCTGAAGGTTCCTGAACGTGAAGGCATTCTCCGTGCCATTGACGGTCAGCATCGGCTGCTCGCCCTCCATGCGGACATCGATCGGTTCGGAGGTGAAGAATTTGCCGTGCCTGCCGTCATCTTCGACCGTGTGCCCGAGGATCACATCGTCCAGATGTTCGTGACGATCAACGCCAAGCACACGCGGCTCAACGCGTCACACCTGGTGTCGTTGTCCGGACGTCAGCTGTATCGTGACGAAAGTCTGGCGACCGCCCACGACATCATCAGGGCCTTGAACGATCGTGACGATTCACCGCTCCACGGGGAGATCAAGCTGCTCGGCGTGGGGCATGGTCGCGTGGCGCAGGCACCCCTCGCGCAGGAGCTCAAGAAACTCTTTGCCGCAGAGGCCTTTGGGACGCCGAAGAAATCGTCCGATTTTCACGACCAGGCAAAGAAGTTTTTCGTCAACTACTTCAAGCAGATTGCGCTGGTCTTTGGTGGCGCATGGAACGGCCGCAAGTACAGCATTCGATCGGCCGCGGCACTTCGTGCCTTCATCCGCGTGGCGCCTGATGTCGTGCGGCGGCTGGATCAGGAACACGTGGATCGCAGCGATTTCCGTGCGATCGGCCGCGTAATTGCGCCTTGGGGCCGCCGGATTGGCGATTTGCGTTTCGAGACCGAAGGCGCGTGGAAACGCGGAGGCACCACAGTCGAGTCGCTCACTCGCGAGTTGCGGCTCGCCCTCCAGTACCCTGAGGGTGCTGCGGTCTGAGACGACGCCGTGGTTCTCCGCGGTGAATCACAAAATGACCGGCTTTCACGCAAGTTACGCGCATGCCAATTGTGTAATTTGCAAGACCGGTTCGTTGCTCGTGCCCGCATTCACGACACGGTCGGTTGCCCCAGATCCCTGGTACATCCCTTGCAGCCCTAAGCCGACAATAGCCGGCCTGAAAAGCGGCAGGGTGCCGCGAGCTGGGGGAGCCGGGCCGGTATTGTCGAAGGGGCATCGCGAAAGCGATGCCCCTTTTG
>DATBJG010000139.1:0-25014 GCA_036556585.1 Vicinamibacterales bacterium | reverse complement strand
GGCATCGCGAAAGCGATGCCCCTTTTGCTTGTACAGAGTAATTTCTACTTCCACTGCTGAGTAGAAATCACCCTGTCACGGAGTGGACGCCTTGGCCGATCTACCTCCCCCGCCTGGTCGACTGATTGTGGGCGTCACCGGTGCGACGGGTGTGATTTTCGCGGTCCGTCTGCTCGAGAAGCTGCGCGATGGGGGATTCGAGCGGCATCTCGTTCTCAGCAAATGGGCCGCGCGGACGCTTCTGCACGAGACCTCTTACAGCGTGGACGACGTGCAGCGCCTGGCCACACGAAATTACCAACCCGCTGATCAAGGCGCACAGATCTCGAGCGGCTCATTTCTCTCCCTTGGCATGGCCATCGTCCCATGCAGCATGAAGACGTTGGCCGCCATCGCTCATGGCCATGGCGACAATCTGATTCACCGGACGGCGGACGTCATGCTCAAAGAGCGTCGCAAGCTCGTCCTGGTCGTCCGTGAGGCACCCTTCAACGACATTCACCTCGAGAACATGCTCAAGTTGTCGCGGATGGGGGTCGTGATCTACCCGCCGGTCCCGGCGTTTTACCAGCGCCCCGCCACGCTCGATGACATGATCAACCACACGGTCATGAGAATCCTCGATCAGTTTGGCATCCACCTTGAGGACTCACGCTGGGACGGTGTGATGGGAACGGGGACGGAAGCCGACTGACAACTGACAACCGAAAACTGAAAACTGAAAACTGAAAACTGAGAAGTGCCCAACACCATCGATCTGAACGCGGACGTCGGCGAATCGTATGGCGTCTATGAGCTTGGAAACGATGAGGCTTTGCTCCGGCAAGTCACGTCGGCCAATGTTGCCTGCGGCCTCCATGCGGGTGACCCAAGCGTGATGCGTCGAACGGTGAAGCTGGCCGTGGCCCTGGGCGTGGCAGTTGGCGCACATCCGGGATTCCCGGACCTTCAGGGCTTTGGGCGTCGAGAGATCAGCATGGCAACCCACGAGGTGGAGGATCTGGTGTTGTTCCAGGTGGCAGCGCTGGCGGGCATTGCGGCTGCCGAAGGGGTTCGGCTCCGTCATGTGAAGCCGCACGGTGCGCTGTACAACATGGCGGCAAAGGACGCTCGACTCGCGTCGGCCATTGCGGCCGGCGTGGCCGCATTCGATCGATCTCTGGTACTGGTTGGTCCACCGAATTCGGCGCTGGTCGGCGCAGCTGGCGCGCACGGGCTGAAGGCTGTTTCAGAAGTGTTTGCCGATCGGGCCTATCGAGCCGACGGCTCGCTTGTGCCGCGTCATGTTGCCGGCGCCGTCATCGACGATCCAGAGGTCGTTGTGCAGCGCGCACTCAGGATGGCCCGCGAGAACGAGGTCATCGCGATCGACGGCTCGAAGCTGTCGCTGAAAGCAGAGACCATCTGTGTTCATGGTGATACCCCAGGAGCCGCAGCGACCGCTGGACGGTTACGACAGGGTCTACTGGATGCGGGGATTACGATCGTGGCGTTGAGGTAGGGACGAGCGCCCGTCTCAGGACCTTACCCGTCATCGTCTTTGGCAAATCCGACTTGAATTCGACACAACGGGGAACCTTGTACGGAGCGAGACTCTGTCGGCAGAACGTGCGCAGGTCTTCCTCCGTTGCGGTCATGCCGGATCGCAGCACGACCCACGCGTGGACGTACTCACCTTTGGTCGCATCGGCGACGCCAGCCACCCCGACCTCGGCAACCGCCGGGTGAGAAGCCAACACCTCTTCGATCTCACGCGGCCAGACCTGATATCCGCTGCTCTTGATCAAATCTTTCTTTCGATCGACAAGGAATAGGTACCCCTCGTCGTCAAGGTATCCGAGATCGCCGGTGTGCAGCCACACGCCGCCGGGACCGTGCGCCTGGAGTGCGAGTCCCGTTTCCTCCGGATTCTGCCAATAGCCGGACATTAGCTGTGGCGCGCGGATGAGCACCTCTCCCATCACGCCGCTATCCAGCTGCCGATCTCCGTCTTCAGCGTCCACGATTCTCACTTCGACGTCGGGCAGCGGCAGTCCCACGGATCCGATCTTGTTGGTTCCTTTCACGGGATTGACGAAGGTGGCCATCATAGCCTCGGTCAGCGAGTAACCTTCGACGATTCGGCCGCCCGTGAGCGATTCGAATCGACGCTTGGTCTCGGCCATCAGCGGGGCCGCTCCCGAAAAGCAGATTCGGATCGAGCTGAAGTCCGCTTTGCCAGAGACCACGTCTGGATGATTGAGCAGTGCAATGAAGAGCGTCGGCACGGCGCTCAAGAACGCCGGGCGTTCCTTTCGAATCTGCGCAAGCAGGTCGTTGATGTCGCGCGGGTTGGGAACGAGCAAAATGGGGTTGTGGCCCACGATGGCGTAAGTCTGAACCCCGACGTTGGCGTACACATGGAACAGCGGTAGAGGAAGCAGGATGGTGTCATCCCAGTCGCGCGATCCCGGTTTCATCCATGCATGGAGCTGCAGGCCGGCAGCGACGAGCGACCGATGATGCCCGACAACCTGCTTTGGCGTCCCGGTCGTCCCTCCGCTCATGAGCATGATTGCTGGATCGTCCGGCCCGGGCGCAGACGCCGGGCGGCTCGCCCCGCGGTGCTTTGAAAGCAGATCCTGGAACCAGAAGTCGGCGGCTCTCAGTGTGACTCGATGCCCTTCCTTCCGTTCGCGGAAGAGCGTGAACAGCACTCGCAGAATCCGGGGAAGGTACTCTTTGATGTTGGTTGCAATGATCCGCTTCAACCGCGTCGCAGGCCGAATGGCACAAAGCGGATCGTAAAACCGCGTGAGCGCGATCGCTGTTTCCACGCCGGAATCGGCAAGTGCAGTCTGCAGTTCCCGCTCGGTGTACAGAGGATTCAGCGGAAACACCACGGCGCCCAGCTTCCAGATTGCGATCTCCGCGATTAGGAACTGCGGACAATTCGGCAGTACCAGGGCAACGGCATCCCCCTTCTTGACGCCCAGCCCTGCCAGGGCCGCTGCAAATGCGTCGCTCGCCTGTTCGAGTTCTGCGTACGTGAGCCTCGTCCCACGAAAGAGCGCGGCAGGATGAGTGGGTCGCTCCGAAGCCGTACTGTTAATGAAATCGAGAAGTGTGCGCGACGGGTACGGGGCGAGCGTAGCCGGAACGCCCTCGTCGTAGTGAGCGAGCCAGGGGCTTACCACTATCGCTGCAGGCTTCCGCCCAGGAGCATCATCAACAGCGCTTTCTGGGTGTGGAGTCGATTCTCGGCCTGGTCGAAGACCACGGAGACTGGGGACTCCAGGACATCAGCCGTCACTTCCTCGCCACGCTTGGCCGGCAGGCAGTGCATGAACAGGGCACCGGGCTTGGCATGGCGGAGCAGTTCCTCATTGACCTGGTAGCGAGCGAAGGCGCGCCGACGCTTATCGAACTCGGCTTCCTGTCCCATCGATGTCCAGACGTCGGTGTATACGGCATCGGCATCACGAACGGCTTCTACCGGATCGGTAAAGAGCCTCATGTCGGCGCCGGGACGCGCCACCCCACGGCATTCGGCCAGCACTCGACTGGGAAGTTCGTAACCCCTTGGTGACGCAATTCGAAAAGGCATTCCGAGCATTGCCGAAGCATGTGCGAGCGACGTTGCAACGTTGTTCCCGTCTCCGACGAATGCCAATGTATGACTCTGCCAGCTTCGCCAGTGCTCACGCAGCGTCAGGAAATCTGCAAGCGCCTGACACGGGTGCTCCTCGTCGGTCAGGGCATTGATCACATGGAGGCGCGGAGCCGCCATCGCGAACTCGACCATGGTCGCGTGTGAGGAGGTCCGGATCACGGCGGCGTCTACCCAGCGCTCGAGATTTCTTGCCACATCGGAAGCCGGCTCGCGCGAACCCAGCGCGACGTCGGGCGGAAGCGTCACCACAGCACCGCCAAGCAGGCGGATAGCAACTTCGAAGGTCGTTCTCGTCCGGAGCGAGGGCTTGTCGAAGAGCAACGCGACCTGCGCATTTGCGAGCGGACCGGGGGTGGTCGCCCTGCGCCCGAGTTTGTGCTCGCGCTTCAGTTGTGCAGCGAGATCGATGCATCGTTCCAGTTCGACGGGCTGAAAGTCGAGCACCGACAGGAAGTCCTTCTTTTTCACGGCTTCGAGCGGCTGTACTGTTCTCATATTCGGCTCTCGCGCTTCGGCTCTCGACTGTCGGGGTCGCTGTCGTTCGGTTCTCGGATTCGTCGCTCCCGAGAGTCGAAAGCCGAGCGCCGGGAGCCGAGCCCTAAGTGCGGTAGTCAGCGTTGATTCTGACGTAGTCCGCGCTGAAATCGCAGGTCCACATTGTCGCGTCGTGGGACCCGCCAGTTCCCAGGTCGACGTTGATCGAGATCTCCTTCCCCTGAAGGTACGCTGCGGCCTGTGGTGCGAGCTCGTCGTGCGGCTGCCCCTTCCGGAAGAGTTGGATCGCCCCGATGGTCACTGCTGCGTGGTCGAGGTCAAATGGGACGCCTGCGCGGCCAGCCGCAGCGACGAGCCGGCCCCAGTTGGGGTCGCCGCCATGAATGGCCGTCTTCACGAGTGGCGAATTGGCAATCGTGCGAGCGGCGCGTTCCGCGTCCGCCCGACTGCCGGCGCCCGTCACGCGAATCGTCACGAGCTTGGTAGCTCCTTCGCCACCGCGCACGATTTCAACCGCCAGGTGTTGACAGACCGCCCTCAGTCCCTCCACCAGTGCCGGATATCGGCCGTCGTCTATCTCGACACCGCTGGCGCCGTTGGCGAGGGCGATGACGCAGTCGTTGGTCGAGCATTCACCGTCCACGGTAATGGCATTGAAGGTATCGGCCGTTACCTCGGCAAGAGCTTTTCGCAGGAGAGGTGGCGACACGCGGGCATCGCACGTCACAAATGCCAGCATGGTTGCCATCATCGGTTCGATCATGCCTGCGCCTTTGGCAATCCCACCAACGTTGAAAGACCCACGCGATGTCTGAACCCTGACTGCCTTTTCCTTTGGCGACACGTCGGTGGTCATGATTGCCAGCGCCGCGTCGTGGCCTCCGTTGGCTCGCAACTTCTCGAGCCCGGCACCGACCCCCGTCGCAATCTTTTTAATATCCAGCGAGACACCAATCACACCGGTAGAAGCGACCAGAACCTGCTCGGGCGGACATCCGACCCCGCGTGCCACGAGCTCGGCCGTCTCGCGCGCGACTTCAAAACCATCCGGGCCTGTACAGGCGTTGGCACACCCGCTGTTGACGACAATGGCCCTGGTCAGCCCGCCCGAACGCGCCAAGTGAGTGCGCGACAGGACAACGGGCGCTGCCACCGCACGATTCGTCGTAAAGAGGCCTGCGGCACTGGCCGTTGCTTCCGGAACGATCAGCGCGAAGTCAAGCCCGGATGCCTTGATGCCGCACGACACTCCTGCCGCACGAAACCCCCTGGGAGCCGTGACGGCGCCCTCGATCGTCTCGATCTGCCAGTCGGATGTCGTGGAAGCGTCAGGCATGGGCCGTCAACCCCTGGACTCGATATTCTCGATAGGGTTCGAGATCGTCGAGCATGGCAAACTGCCCACAACGACGTAAGAGGGCACACGAACTGCAGTCAGTGCCGATCTTTTCCGGCAACCACACGTGAGGCACGATCGAGAAGCCCAGACGGACAAAATAGGCCGGCTGGTGCGTGAAGGCGCACAGGCGATCGAAAAACTGACGCCTCGCTTCCGCTCGAAGGGCTTCGGCCACGCGTCGTCCGATACCAAAGCCTCGATGGTTTCGATCGACCACCAGGGAGCGAATCTCGGCCAACGTGTGGCTCAACGGAGCCAGTTCGCCACAGGCAACGATCCGGTTGCGATGGACGGCGACGAGAAACCGGCCGACATGGCGCTTCAGCTCATCGAGCTCTCGCGGAAGAAGGTGCCCCTCCTCGAGATGTGACTCGATCAGAGGATGAATGTGTCGGACCTCGTCGGCGCGAGCCGGTCGGACGACGACCTGCCGGGACGTCCGGCGTTTTCTTGTCGGTAATGCCACAGCAGTGGTCATGTCGTTACCCCCGCCAGCACCTGGCCGAGTGCCACGTCCAGGATGTCAACTGCCCGATCGATTTCGGGCTCCGTGATCACGAGCGGCGGCAAGAGTCGCACGACTGTGCCGCCTGTGCGATTCACCAAGAGGCCCTTCGCCCTGGCCTCGTCGACGACCGGGCCTGAATCCACGTTCAGCTCGATGCCCCACATCAAGCCGGCGCCGCGCACCGCGACGATTGACGGGTGATGGTCGGCCAGGGCTCGCAACCGCGTTTCAAGGTGTTTGCCGACCCGAGCAATGTGCGCAAGCAGTCCGCCTTTGACGAGTTGATCGACAAAGAACAGACCTGCCCGGCACGCCAGGAGATTGCCGCCGTACGTGCTGCCGTGATCGCCGAACGAAATCGCCCGGGCGATGTCCTCGTGGACGAGGGCGGCACCAATGGGAACGCCGGCGCCCAGCGCCTTGCCAATGGCCACGAGCTGCGGCTTGAGACCGAGCGTGTAGAAGTAAAACGGGTTTCCGGTGCGCCCGAGCCCGCATTGCACCTCGTCGGCAATGAGTAACGCGCCAGACTTTGCGCAGGCTTCGTTGACGGCTTCGGCAAAAGCTCTCGAAATCGGACGTACGCCGCGCTCACCCTGAATGGGCTCCAGGATGATTGCCGCTGTCCTGGGGCCGACCGCGCTCAGGAGCCGGTCAGGGTCGTCAGGGGGTACGAAAGTGATGTCCGGGAGCAACGGAGCGAACGGGTCACGATAATGCGGGTCGGACGTCACCGAGAGCGAACCGTATGTCCGGCCGTGGAACGACCCTTCAAGTGCGACAATCTCGATCCGCTCCTTGGCGTCGCGGGTGTACCAATAGCGGCGCGCAAACTTGAGGCATGTCTCGACAGCTTCGGTGCCGCTGTTGCAGAAGAACGTCCGGGGCAGGCCTGACAGCTCCGCGAGCCGTTCGGCAAGTTGACCCTGCAATGGGTGATAGAAGAGATTCGAGCAGTGAATCAACGTCTGGGCTTGATCGGCAATTGCCGCCGCAAGTCCGGGATGGGCATGGCCCAGCGCCGCCACACCAACGCCCGAGATCAGATCGAGATACTCACGCCCGTCAGCGTCGTACACGTAGACCCCGCGCCCGCGCACCAAAACGATAGGTGCTCGCCGGTAAGTCGGAACCACGTGCCGCGCTTCGAGTTGCTGAACCGTGTCTTCCATGACGCTCGTTGACATCCTTGTCTTTCTGACGTCCGGCTAAAGCCGGACGCTACGTCAGACGCGACTGCTAAAGCCGGACGCTACGTCAGACGCGACTACGTCAGACGCGACGGTTGTTGTGACCGTGAGGGCGTAGCGTCCGGCTTCAGCCGGACGGCTATCGTTCCCTTGCGCCTGACCTGCGTGTAGTCGTCCGCCACTGCCCGGGAACCCTGCCGGACCAGCTGCGTGAGGGCCCCAAGATTGCGACCGTTCACGATGAGCACCTCACGCACGCCGTTCACAAGCGCATCACGAGAAGCCGACAACTTCGCAATCATGCCTGCCGTTGCCGTACCAGCCTTCACGAGCCGTTCGATGCCATCGAGATCCAGCGTGGCAATCGTCCGGCCCGCATCGTCCAGAACGCCGGATGTACCGCCGGCAAAGACGAGTCGCTGCGCCCCGATGACACCCGCGAGATGAGCGGCAAACGTATCGGCGTTGACGTTGTACAGCTCACCGCTGCGACTGGCGCCAATGCTTGCGACGACCGGAATGTATCCGCCGCGACAGAGGTCCATGATCAAGCGTGGCACCTGTCGTCCGGCCGGAATCCCGACGCGTCCCAGGTCGACTTCCGCTCCCGTCGTGGACGCATGACGAGGGGCCTTGTCCACGAGGCCAATGGCTCCGTCGGCACCGGTCAGCCCCACGCCGTCTCCTCCCGCGGCGGTTACGGCCGCCACCAGGCGAGTGTTCACGAGACCCGCCAGGACGGACACGACGATGTCGAGAGTCGCGTCATCGGTGATGCGCAGCCCATCGACTTGTGTTTTCGCCATCCCCGCGCGCGCGAGCGCGGCGTCGATGTCCTTGCCGCCTCCATGCACGACCACGAGCGGGTAGTCGCCCTGAAGGCCGGCAATGGTGCTGCCAATGGCAAGGATTCCGGCAGCGTCCTCCAGAAGCTCACCGCCGAGCTTCAGGACGACTGGCCGCACACCCGGCGCGCGACGCGCAATCGAACGGCGGGTTGGGCGCGTTGCCGTCCCGCGGCGGCGTCCCTTGGTGAGACGCGGCCGCGTACGCGCCGTCACACCAGCAACCCCGCTCGCTCGTCGAAACCCAGCATGACGTTGAAGTTCTGCACCGCCTGGCCAGCCGCACCTTTTACAAGGTTGTCGAGGCAGGACACCATGACCAGGCGCCCGGTCGGTTCGTCGAGCCGCCAGCCGATGTCGCAGAAATTGGAGTACGCCACGTGTTTGATTTCGGGCAGGTTCTCCGCCCGCAGGCGCACGAACGGTGCAGCTGCCCACGCCGTGCGCATCACGTCGTCGATCTGCGGTTTGGTCGTTCCAGCGGGGACACGGGCGTAAATGGTTTCCAGGATGCCGCGATCGAGCGGCACCAGATGCGGTACGAACGTCACCGTCCGGCCATCGAGCTCCTGCTCGATTTCCGGCGTGTGGCGATGCCCCAGCACGCCGTACGCGGCCACACTCCCGTGGCACTCGGAGAAGTGCGTCCGTTCGCTGGGAGTCTTGCCGGCGCCGGAGATGCCCGACTTGGCATCGATGACGATGTCGCCGAGGAGCAGGTTCTGGTCGGCCAGTGGCAAAAGGGCCAGAAGCGCGGCCGTGGGGTAGCACCCGGGACAGGACACGAACCTGGCTTCGTGGATGACCTCTCGATTGCGCTCGGTCAAACCATAGACCGGCACCACGCTCGCCGGTTTCGTCTTGGGATACCAGCGCGCCCGGGCCGAGTCGTCTCTCAGGCGAAATGCACCTGAAAGATCAATGACGCGCACACCGCGATCGACGAGCGCCGGCGCAACGTCCGCGGCAGCGTCCTCGGGCAGCGAGAGAAACACGACGTCAGACGCGTCGGCCAGCGCAGCCAGGTCGAAAGGGACGATCGTGCCTTCCCAGATCCGATCGAGCGCCGGCAGCGTCCGCGCAGGGCTCGAGGCGCTGGACGCCATGGCCGCGGTAATTTCCGCGTGCGGGTGCCGTCCCATGAGGCGTACGAGCTCCTGACCGGCAAATCCGGTCGCACCGGCCACGCCAACGCGCACCAGTGGCGAGCCCGCGAGGACCGCTGAGCGATCTGAGGTGCTCGTCTTGGACCGCGTCCGATCTGTCACCGCCGACACTCCTCTCGCAAAAGAGAATATTTATACACAGCGCGACCAGCGAATCAAGAAAATTTTCACGCGGGGCTGGATCTTTTCGCTGTGCTCTATGTATGATGATACGTTCGGGTGAATAAGTATGAAGCAACAACGCCAGGCGGCGATTCTGGATCTGGTCGGCCGCAAGGCGATTCACAGTCAGGAGCAATTGCGGCGGCGTCTGCGCGTGCAGGGGTTCGACGTCACGCAGGCCACGTTGTCGCGGGATATCCGCGATCTGGGTCTGGTCAAGCGCGCCGCCGACAGTGCGTATCAGCGGCCGCAGGTGCAGATCGTGGCACCACCGAGCGCGGAGGTGGCCCTGCAGCGGGCGATGGGCGAGTATGCAAGCGGCGTCGACCGTGTCCAACAGCTCGTCGTCGTGCGCACCGGTCCGGGACAAGCCAACGCGCTGGCCCAGGTCATCGATCGCGCACAGCTGCCCGACGTCGTGGGGACGCTGGCGGGCGACGACACCATTCTGGTGGTCTCGCGCGACGGCAAGCGCGCCAGGGCCCTCGAGAGGGCCCTGAAAAACGGCACGAAGGAGTGAGGATGGAACGGATCGTCTTGGCTTACTCAGGTGGACTCGACACGTCGGTTGCCATTCCGTGGCTGGCCGAGCGGTACGGGGCGGAAGTGATCGCGGTAACGCTCGATCTCGGACAGGGACGCGAGCTCGACCAGATTCGCGAGCGAGCCATGGCGACGGGCGCCTCGCGCTGCCATGTGCTCGACGTGCGTGAAGAGTTCGCGCGCGACTACATCCTGCCGGCGCTGCAAGCGGGCGCGATCTACGAGGACCGCTATCCGATGGCAACGTCTCTCGGGCGCCCGCTCATCGCCCAGAAGCTGGTCGAGATTGCCGAGATGGAACAGGCGACCGCCATTGCCCATGGCTGCACGGGAAAGGGCAACGACCAGGTCCGCATTGACGTCTCCGCGCGGGCCCTCAACCCGAAGATTCGCGTCATTGCACCTGCGCGGGTCTGGAACATGTCGCGGCCCGATGAGATCGAATACGCCCGCCAGCGCGGCATTCCGGTGCCGGCAACCAAGGCCAGTCCGTACAGCACCGACGAAAACCTCTGGGGCCGTTCGATTGAATGCGGCATCCTGGAAGATCCGTGGGCGGAGCCTCCCGAAGAGATCTACGCCCTGACGAAGTCGCCCGCGGACGCCCCGGATGTGCCCGCATACGTCGAAATCGAGTTCGCTCGCGGCGTCCCCACACATGTCAATGGCGTGGCCATGCCCTTTGCGGAGCTGATTGGAAGCCTCGAAACCATCGCGGGCGCGCACGGCGTTGGCCGCATAGACATGCTCGAAAACCGCCTCGTCGGGATCAAGTCGCGCGAAATCTACGAAGCGCCCGCGGCAGTCGTCCTGCACTCGGCGCACCGTGAGCTCGAGAACATGGTGATTCCGCGGGACCTCCAGCGCCTCAAACGACAGCTGTCGCAGGTGTACGCCGATCTCGTCTACAACGGTCTCTGGTTCACTCAGACTCGCGAAGCGATCGATGCGTTCGTTCGCAACGTGCAGCAGCGGGTCGTTGGAACTGTGCGCCTCAAGCTATTCAAGGGGGATTGTCGGGTCGTCGGTCGAAAGTCGCCGTACTCCCTGTACGACCAGGGCCTCGCAACCTACGAAGCCGGCGACCTGTTCGATCACACGGCCGCTGAAGGCTTCATCAAGATCTGGGGCCTTCCCGTGGAAATTGCCGCACGCAAGGCGCCGTCTACGGATCCCGAAGCCAAGCGATCGGCCGTGGCCCCGGGCAACGTTGAAAGGTAGACGTGGCCAACCTCTGGTCCGGCCGGTTCGAGGGTGAACCCGATCCGGCCGCGTTTCAGTTCGGCGTCTCGTTTCCGTTCGACCGGCAGCTGTTCGAAGACGATGTGACGGGCAGCCTGGCGTGGGTCGACGCGTTGACCGCGGCCGGAGTGCTGACCGACGAAGAAGGCCGGACACTGACATCCGGCCTCACCGCGATCCTCGATCGAGGCCGGAGCGATCCCTCGTTCGTGACAGGATCCGATGAAGACGTGCACGCCTTCGTTGAACGCCAGTTGGTTGAACTGGTTGGCGAGACCGGCAAGCGGCTGCACACGGGTCGTTCGCGCAACGAGCAGGTCTCGCTCGACCTGCGGCTTTACCTGCGACGTCGCATCCCGCTCCTTCAGCAGGCACTCGAGGATCTGATTGGCGCCTTGCTCGACCTGGCCGAGCGTGCGGGGGACGCGGTCATGCCCTCGTACACGCACCTGCGGCGCGCCATGCCCGTGCTTGTAGCACATTACTTCCTTGCGCATGTCGCGGCCCTTCGGCGGGACCATGCCCGTCTGGAAGCGGCTTCAAAGGAAGCCGATGCCATGCCCCTTGGTTCTGGTGCCGTTGCGGGAACCGGCTACGCGGTCGACACCGCAAGGCTGGCCCGTCGGCTGGGTTTCACGCACGTCGTGGCCAACAGTCTCGATGCTTCGTCCGATCGCGATTTCGTGTCGTCTTTCCTGCACGCTTCGGCGCTGGCGATGGTCCATCTCAGCCGCCTTGCCGAGGACCTGATCGTCTTCAGCAGCGAGGAGTTCGGGTTTTTCACGCTGGCTGACGCCTCGAGCACCGGCAGCAGCATGATGCCGCAGAAGAAAAACCCGGATCCACTCGAGCTCGTACGGGGCAAGACGGGCCGAGCGATCGGTCACCTTACGGGCTGGCTCGCCACGATGAAAGGAATTCCGAGCGGGTACGACAAAGACCTGCAAGAAGACAAGGAAGCAACGTTTGATGCAGAAGCAACGCTGGCAAACGCGCTCGGAGCCACGACTGCGGTGGTTCGACCGCTGAAGCTCGATCGAGACGCATCCGCGCGGGCAGCTGCCGGCCTTCTGCTGGCGACAGATGTGGCGGACTTTCTGACCGCCCGCGGCATGCCGTTTCGAACGGCTCACGAGGTCGTGGGAGCGATGGTGCGGCGGCTGGTCGCAGAGGGTCGTGATTTTTCCTCGCTTACCCTGCAGGAATGGCGCGGGTTCAGCGAGCTCTTCGACGACAGGATTCGTGAAGCGGTCACGCCGGAGGCCTCTGTAAGGGCCCGCCGGACGCCTCAATCCACACATCCAGACGCTGTGGCAGCGGCGCTGAAAGAGGCCAGGAGCTGGCTTGCCGCCAGGGCGGCCCGCGTTGGTTCAACCGCGTAAGTACTGGCGTATTCCGCCTGGCAGTTGCCTGTACGCGAGGGGCTCTGCTAGACTTTGTTACCTCGCGCCTTTTTCTCCAGCCAGAGTTCTTCGAGGGATTTGATGCAGCAGCGCCAGCTTCGGCTTGGTGACGTTCTCGACGATTACTGTCCCCGGGAACGTCGCGTGACCAACCACGCCATCGTCGCCATGGTCGGGTCCGATGTGAAGCAAACCCGGTGTACGACGTGCGATACCGAGCACGAGTACAAAGGCGCGAAGGTTCCCGCTCAGCGGAAAAAGAAAACCGCTTCGTCGGCTGTGTACAACCAGGTGTTGACCAACGCCACCAAGGGCATGAGCGCACCACCAGTTCCGGCGGCCGAAGAGCCTTCAGCCCCGACTGTGGGCAGACTGCTTTCCAACGAGTTGCCCGAGGAGCCTGAGCAACCGTCGGCAATGGTTGCGGCTGAAGAGGGCAGCGAGCAACCGTCCGGCGAGGAGGAAGGTCCTGTTCACCGGCCGCTCATTCGAGCCACATTGCCGAGGACCGAAGGTACTCCGCCGGCGAGACAGATTCCCGAATTTACGATCCGACAAAACGGGGGTCGATCCGGGAGATTCCGGGCCAGCGCCTCGCACCGGCACCGACCAGCTGGACCGGGCGCACATTCCGGTGACGGTCCGCGGCATGCCGGTCGGTCAGGCATGCAGGGGGGCCGCGGCGGCAATCGACCTTCGTCACAACCCCATCGACCAGCCCATCATCCCCACGGTACACGAACCGCCAGGCCCGGCAAGAAGCGCTCACGATAGCTATCAGTTGTCAGTTGTCAGTTATCAGTTGTCAGTAAGTTTGCGGCTAGCTCGAACTCTGAACTCCCGACAACTGACAACTGATCACTGACAACTGCTCCAAACATTCACGATGTCTGGTCTGCAACGCGCACGGGGATGGGTGTTACGAGCTGTACTGCAGCGTACGACCGCCATAGGGCTGGGAGTCGCGCTGTGCGTCCCGGCAGTCTGGCTGTGGTGGAACGACTATCGATGGGAGACGTGGTACACCGACGGCCTGGGTCTCGTTGTCGGGGCAACGGGGTTGGCACTGATTTTCGCCGGCGTCGGCGGCCGCAGACCCGACTGGATCGAACCTGGCTAGATTCGGGCGAACGCCTAGTTAGAGAATGCCCGCCGCGGCTCGCCGAATTTCGGCTTCGCTCGGTTCGCCCGTTGCCGACCGGGAGTCTTCCGCCCCTGGCGGCCGTACCAGGCGTCCCTTGCGTTTCGTCTTGTCCCTATACATCCGGCCGTCTGCTGTCGCCAGCAGAGTTTCGTAGGTGTCGCCGTCTTGCGGGAAGACGGCCGCACCAATGCTGATCCCAAGCGGCAGCCGGTTGCCGGGCCGCACTTCGAACACCACCTCGTCAATGGCCTGTTGAAGCTCGAGACGCTTTTGTTCGGCTTCTTCCGCACCGCAGCCTGAGAGCACCACGATGAACTCGTCACCGGCATACCGGACGCATATGTCGTACGGCCGAATCGCGGCGCGCAGCACGGCCGCGATCTCCCGCAGGGCACGGTCGCCGACATGGTGACCATGATTGTCGTTAATCTGCTTGAAGTGGTCGAGGTCCATGACGAGTAACGAAACTTGCTGCTTCAAGCGTTCGGAACGTGCGAGCTCGCGCGTGAGGTGCATGAACATCGACCGTGTGTTCGGCAGGCCCGTCAACGGATCGGTCAGTGAATCTTCCTGGGTCTGTTCGAAGACGATCGAGTTGTAGATAACCGCAGCAGCCTGTTCGCAGACCCGATCGAGCAGCCGGCGATGGTCGTCGGTGTAACAGCCCGCGTCGATGTGGTACACCGACAGCGTTCCAATGAAGCGTTCGTTGATCACGAGCGGGCACACGAGGGCGGACTGTAGTGCCGTGGCCGTCGATTCCAGCCCTCCAGCTTCGAGATCGGCGCTCGGCCTCGCATTGACGAGCGGCCGGCGGTTGCGGGCAACCCAACCCGTCAGGCCATGGCCATTCCTGACCGTGAGGTTCTGCACGATTTCGGCGTCGGTCCCGGTTGCAAACCGGCAGCGCAATGTCTCGGTTTCCTCGTTGTGGAGGAACAGGGCACAGCACGAGAAGGGCACCAGGCTGCTGAGCTTCGATGAGATGAGCGCCATGGTGTCGGCCACTCCCAGGCTGGTCCCCATGGCTTGCGCAATCTCGTACAAGGCATAGATTTCGCGATGTGCAAGCGCGATGTCGTCGAACACGCTCTTGGAGGCCTGCTCCGAAGAGAAACCGGCCGCGGGCCGGCCCCGGTCGCCTTGGACCGGCGCCAGGCTCAACGTCCGGACTGACTGCGGCGTCGCCTCCGCCTCCGCGTGCATCGCGGGCAGCATGTCGATAAAACGCGTCACGAGGTCGGGGTCGAGGGCTTTGCCCGCTTCCTGGGTCAGGAGTCCGATGGCAGCCTCGCTCGTCATGGCCTTGTGGTAGGGACGCTCGGACGTAAGAGCATCGTAGTAATCCACCACCGCCAGAATGCGAGCGCCGAGCGGGATTTCCTCGCCTTTGAGCCCGGCCGGATACCCTTTTCCGTCCCATCGTTCGTGATGGCTCAGGATGATGGGTGCGACAGGATATGGAAACGGGACGGCGGCAATGATCTCTGCGCCGACCTGCGGGTGCACTTTGATCTTCTGGAATTCTTCCTGTGTCAGTGGCCCGGGCTTCGAGAGGATGTGCTCGGGGACGGCCAGCTTGCCAATATCGTGCAGCAGCGCTCCCGTTTTCACGCCCTGTATTTCGTTTTCCGTCATTCCCACCGAACGCGCAAGGCTTGCGGCATAGCTCTGCACGCGCCGGATATGTGTGTGGGCGGTCTGATCTTTTGCGTCAATGGCCAGCGCCAGCGCCTCGATGGTTGCGAGGTGTAAGTCTGACATCTGCTGCACGTGGCGCTGCTCGTCCTCGATTCGCCCAAGGTAAATCTTGTAGGTGCGATACGTCAGGTACAACGGCGCGGCCCCGAGGGGGGCGACCCAGTAGGCCGAGTGGGAATAGGTGACGAGGGCGACGCCGCCAGCCGCAGCCGCGCCAACGAAATAGCTCGGCGCGCTCCAGAGGAAGTTCTCATTCCAGACTTGTACGACCTTCTGGCGTGTCGAAAGGCCAATGGCCGTGGCAATCAGCGCGGTGTTGACGAGAAAGTAGGTCACGGCCGCTCCGACGAGCGGCTTGGCCATGCCGAGCACGCCGAACGCCAGCAGATGGCCCGGACTGCCACCCAGCTCGGTAAAAACCAGCCCGGCCACCTGCACCGTGATCGTGAGACACGACATGCTGAACAGGGTGCGGTAAACCGGGTTTCGCTCGGACATCCGGAAGGTGCACTGACTCCAGGCGCTCGCGGCGGCAACGAGCATGGTCTGGTGCGGGCCGAGCAGCAGGAGCGACAGGAAGTCCACGGCATAGGAAACCGACATCGTGGACCCGCTGTTGGTCAGCGGCAGGTTGACTTTGAATGCGGACGTCACCGCGGACAGGAGCAGCAGCCCGACGAACCAGATGGGCTGCGTGAAGTCCTGCGGGAGAGGAATGTAAATCGTGAGAAGAAGGCCGCCGGCGGCTATGACGGCTCCAACATAGAGCCGAGCCGCCAGCGGAAGCGACTTCATCAGCTCCCCCAGACCGCCTTACCCAGATCAAAGGTTGCGACAGGCAGCATGTGCGTAAGCATGGTCCCTGGTTTAGCAAGACCCAAGCCGATCGGGGCCCAACTTGTAACTAGCTGAAAGCTGGCCGCTTCCGCAGGTTTTCCCTGCACCAAACACGCGGAGTAAAGATGAGCTGGTGTGCTACCGTGAGACACCGCTCGACGAGTTCGTGCGGCAACGCTGTGCAAACAAAGAGACTTCGAAGACGGCCCAGACGTACCAGAATGGGACAAGCCCGATTCCAGGAATTCAGGCGTGATGTGGCCGGGTTTCGAAGGTAATCAGCCGACACTGACGCGGCGTGTTCTATTTCGGGACGGGTTGCGGAGCTGGGGTTCGAGCGCAAACTCGAGAATCTTGCGGTAGAGCGTGCCGCGGCTGATCTCCAGGATCTTTGCGGCTTCCTTCTTGTTCCAGTTCACCGCGTCGAGGATTCGAACGATGTGGGCGCGTTCTGCTTCGCGCAGCGAGGGCAGCCGTTCCCCCATTTCCTGGGGCGGCGGTTCCGACGCGTGCAGGAACTCAATATCCGCGCCCCGGATGTTTCGCCCTGGGGCCGACAGCGCCGCGCGCGACACGGTGCTTTCCAGCTCCCGGATATTGCCCGGCCAGTGATAGGCAATCAGGAGGTCCAGCGCTTCGCGGGCAAACGACTTTGCATCCAGCGGCAAGCCGTTGGCCGCACAGTACCGCGCCAGGAATCTGTTGGCGAGGACCGGAATGTCGACCTGGCGCTCTCGCAGGGAGGGCAGCCGAATGGCAAAGGCATTCACACGGTAATACAGATCTTCACGGAATCGCCCATCTCGGACGAAGAGGTCGAGCGGGCGATTTGTCGCCGAGATCAACCTGAAATCGACGTGAATCGACTTGTTTCCGCCCAGGCGCTCGAAACGGCGCTCTTCCAGCACCCGCAGGAGCTTGGCCTGGGCCACGATCGAGAGATCGCCGATTTCGTCCAGAAACAGCGTGCCCTCGTTGGCCAGTTCCAGCCGGCCCGGCTTCCGGTCGTGCGCGCCGGTGAACGCGCCCTTCTCGTAACCGAAGATTTCAGACTCGAACAGCGTGTCCGGCAGGGCAGCGCAGTTGACGGCCTGGAACTTTGCCGAGCTTCGCCGGCTCAGCTCGTGGATCATCCGCGCGACGACTTCCTTGCCCGAACCGGTCGGCCCGAGAATCAACACCGAGATGTCCGATTTGGCTGCCGTCCGGATCCACTCGAAGACGATCAGCATCTTCTCGTCGCGGCCAATCATTTCGCGGAAGCGCTGAACGGACGGCGACTGGTCTTCGGTGCTGATCGTGGCGCGGCGTTCGAGGAACTTGTCGAGCAACCGCACGAGTGCGGGATCGTCCGGCCGGACGGTTGCGTACTTGACGGGGTTGCCGGGGATGATTCGGACGACGCCGAAGTCAGACAGTTCTTTGATGCAGTTTTCCACGTCGAGTCGCAGGCGACCGAATGCCTGCATCAATGAGTCGACGTCAAAGGTCTCTTCCGGTCGTGAACTGAGATAGCGGAGCAGGCCAGCGCGGAGCGGCGACTGCACGAGGTTTCGGAATCGTCCCTCGACGTCGATGTCGGTTTCGACTCGAGCGATTGCCGTGGCGCGGCGAGCAGTAAATGTCAGGTCGTCCACAAATCGTTTCGCGGCGGGCAGTTGTTCTCACTCGCGGATCCGCTGCCCATCTTTCCGGTTCCGCACTCCCCCGTGCTAGGTATCGGACCGGGCTGGCGGGTTCGACAGGGCGCCTGTTCAAAAGCTCTTTTTGTAGTAGTCAGTTTGATACTGTTCGATGAGTTGCTTCATGCGGACCGCGTCTCCTTTGTGATGTCCCGAGCAACTCACGGCGCTCGTGCCACCCGTCGTCTCGATGTACACATTGGAGAACAGCAGGTTGGTGTCGATCCGTACAGAAGCAATGTGCGCGATGTGGATGGAGTGCTCCAGCTTCCCGATCCACTGGGGCCGGAAATGCACAACGCTCGACGGCGTGATCAAAACCTGTGTGGGGAACAGGCGGTTACCGGAACTGAAGCGGCTGGCACGAAATGTTGTGCCACCTGGGAGCGGACGCCCTTTCCACCAGACGTACCACAACACCAGCGCGATGATGGCAACAACCACTGCCGCGGCTGCCATCATCCAGGAACTGGTTACCGCCGCAGCGTCCATGTCCGTCGAGTACGTTGCGTGAAGGTCCGCACGCTGTCAAGCAGCAAGCGCAGATGTTAAGCTAAAGCCTGCCTGAGTCTTTCACGACACACTGCTGCTGCCCCACTCCCACGGAGGCTATGCCGTGCCCCATCGTCATCCCGGCGCGCCGGGCCAAACCCAACAGGATTACCTGTCCGGCAAGCCGATCGGCTTTTATCGGCCCCGGGGGAGTGCCGAAATCCGGCACCTGATTGACGAAGGGTTTCAGGCCTTCAATGCGGCCCGATTGTCCGAAGCATGCCGGATTTTCGCCGACAAAATGCTCGATCCGGCCAATGACACCACGATAGGGCTGACGCTGGCGGGTGCCATGACGCCGGCCGGCATCGGAGGGTGTGTCATTGAAATGATGGACCGGGGTCTGGTGGATTTCGTCATCAGCACGGGAGCCAACCTCTATCACGACCTGCACTATGCGCTGAATTTCAAGCTGCACCGTGGCTCGCCGTTCGTTGATGATCGCGACCTGTATGCCCAGGGCGTCATTCGCATCTACGACGTCCTGTTTCCCGCGCGGGTGCTGCTCGAAACCGACGCTTACATTCGAGACTTCCTCGTGAGATCGGGTTTGAACCGTCCTATTTCAACCGCCGAGCTCCACTACCGCCTCGGTCGAGATCTGATGGAGCGCTATCCCGGGTGCGCGGAGCACTCGGTGGTCGCGCGAGCGGCCCTTGCAGGAGTTCCCATTTACACCTCATCGCCGGGTGACAGTTCGATAGGCATGAACCTGGCCTCACATGCGCTGCTCAACGAGAGCCGCCTGATGATCGATCCCAATCGTGATGTCAACGAGGTGTGCGCCATCGTGCTTGCCGGACATCAGAATGGATGCGTGATCGTCGGTGGTGGATCCCCCAAGAATTTCTATCTCCAGGCTCAACCGACGTTGTGGGAGGTGTACGGAATTGAAAAGGGGGGTAACGACTATTTCATTCAGATCACCACCGACCAGGTTGTGTGGGGTGGACTCTCCGGTGCGACTCCGGCCGAAGCGGTGAGCTGGGGCAAAGTCAACCCAGGTGTGCTTCTAGACACGGTGGTTGCCTACTGCGATTCGACCATTGCATTTCCATTGTTCTGCGAGTACGCCGTCGGATCAGCGCACGGTCGTCGCACTCGTCGCGAGCTCGTCCATCGACGCGACGAGCTCCTGGCAGATCTGACGCGCAGGGCCAGAGAAAAGAAGGCCGAGGTTGCAAGCCTGAAGTCTCAAAGCGCCCTTGAGACGTGAGACGTCAACCTGAGAGTTGATCCGATGCGTACTCTGTCTTCCGAGCTGGGGCCGCACGCCGAGCGACTGTCGTCGAAGCCGCGTGTCTACGCCGACGCCAACGTACCTGCAGGGCTTGTCGGTTTCATGCGGACCCGCTTGAAATGGGACGTCCTGTTCGTGCTCGAGCATGACGAGCTACGGCGGGCGCGGGACACCGAGCACTACCGGCTCGCGCGACAACTTCGGAGAACGCTTGTGACCCTTGATCGCGACTACCTCGACGATCGCCGTTTCCCACCCTCCGAAGGCTCAGGGGTTCTCGTCATCAGCGCACCGCACGAACGCGACCTGGCTCGAGTGTTACGACGGATAGACCGCGCGTTGTTTGCAGGCCTTCGGGTTCAGGACCCGGCCACAAACGGAGCGGGTCTCCCCCTCGAGGGTCGGAAATTGCATGCCCACGCCGACTGGACGGCACAGGCTGCGCGGTCCTAGAATCAGCGACCTGCCATGGCGACACCAGATATCCTGGGTCTCGAGCTTTCAGACTCCACTGCACGTGCCATCGTGGTCGATGCGGACGGACGGGTCGCCGGCCGCGCCGAAGGCTCATCGTCCGAGGCAGGCGCGCTTGCAGAAGCCGCCAGTACGGCGCTGCGCGCGGCGGGAACCGATCGCCCGCGCCTGATTGGTGTCGCGGCAATTGAACCTCTGAATGTAGCGGTGCAATCAGTCATCAAAACACTCTCAACGAAATGGGACACACACATCCGGTCTCAATTCGTTGGATGGGGTGGTGCGTATGCGCTCGCCGAATCCTGGTGCGGGGCGGCGCGCGGGGCGCGAAATATCCTGGCGTTCGCTGTCGGAGAGCGCAGTTCGGCAGGGATCATCTTGGACGGACGACTTTGGACCGGAGCGCATGGTCTGGCCGGGTCGGCTGCCTGGCTCGCTCTGAACCCGGTCGAACGTGAGGACTATCGCAAACTCGGGTGTCTGGACGCCGAAGTGGGGGCAACGGGTATCGTTCGACGTTTCGTCTGGCGCATTAAGTCAGGTGATCAGTCGAGAGTGGTCGATATGGTCGATGGCGATCTCTCCGCTGTCACGTTGCCCCAGATTCTTGCTGGTGCGCGGGATGGTGATGGTGTGGCAATTTCGGTGGTTCGCGACACCGTGAAGTATATCGGGATGGCGGTGTCGAACCTGGCCACGACGGTCGATCCCGAAGTCATTGTCCTTGGCGGGATGGTTCAAACTGCTGGCGATCTCCTGCTTGATCCACTTCGGTACGAGTGCGGCCGGCGGATGTCGCCCGCCATGTACAGCAGCGTCAAGATTGAGCTCGCCACGCTCGGCGCCGATGCGCCGGCAATTGGCGCCGCGCGTCAGGCGCTGACCGGACTCTCATGATGGTCCTCTCCGGGGCCGATGTGGTCCTGGCGAACCGCATTCTCAGCCCGGGCACTCTCATCGTTGACGCCGAGCGCATCGTCAACATCGTGCCCGCTGCGCGTCCCCCTTCGCCAGGGGTGGTTCATGTCGACCTCGCCAAACATTACGTCGTCCCTGGGTTCATTGACGTGCACGTCCACGGCGTGCAGGGCTTTGATACGCTGGACGGAGGCACTGGCCTCAAGGCCATGGCTTCGCGTCTTCCTGCCTACGGTGTGACGGCGTTCTGTCCCACCACGGTTGCTTGCGAGCCACCTGTGCTTGCAAGGTTCCTCAATCAGCTCAGACGGCTTCGCACCGACGAACGTGTTCACGGGGCTCGGATTTTGCCGGCGCACTTGGAAAGCAATTTCATCAATCCCGAATACCGGGGCGCACAGCCGGCCGCGTGTCTGAGACGCCCGCCCACCCAGGAGTCCGGTTCAGGGGCCCCGAAACAGAGACGCTCCAACAGTGATTTCGATGCCGACGATCTCCTGAATGAGATTGATCGCGGAAAAGAGGAAGTCGGCACAATCACATTGGCACCCGAGCTCGAGGGGGCGCTTGCGCTGATCGATCGTTTCGTGGCCGCCGGACACCGAGTCTCTCTGGGACACTCGGGGGCGACCTTTGATCAGGCAAAGGAGGCGGTTGCGCACGGGGCTCGAGGTGCGACACACCTCTTCAACAGGATGCCGCCGGTCGGGCATCGCGATCCCGGCCTTGCTGCCGCTGTGCTCGTTACCGACGAGCTTGCGGCAGAGCTGATTTGCGATGGGTTCCACGTCCACCCGGCGATTCTGCAGGTGGCGATTGCATCAAAGAGTCTCGAGCGGGTGATGGCCATCACCGATGCGACCGGAGGCGCCGGGCTCCCCATGGGGACGCGCGCCAGGCTTGGTGACCAGTTGATCACCGTTGGGGAAGCCGCCGCCTACCTTGATGATGGCACTTTGGCAGGCAGCATCCTCACGATGGATCGCGCCTTCGCGATGCTCGTCAACCAGGTGGGTCTCGCGCTTCCCGAGGCGGTCATGATGTGCTCCACGACGCCTGCCCGCGAACTCGGCTTGCAGGGAATGGGGCTCCTCACCGAGGGTGGCCTGGCAGATTTGACCGTCCTCGACCGAAACTTCAGGGTCGTCCAGACGTACGTGGGCGGGCTACTGGTTTATCAGCGCTAAAGAAAAAAGGGGTCGGGAGTCTTTTTCCGGTCGGCGGATGAAAAAGACTCCCGACCCCTTTTTCCTATCGCGGAGGCGCACTCACATAAGCTGTGGAGTCGGTCAGGCCTGCGTCCCTGAACGCATCGTGGCGTTCCCGGCACTTACTGCACAGGCCACAGTGCTGCCGACTGACGGGACTCATGCAGGACAGCGTGAGTTCGAACGGCACACCAAGTTCCAGACCGAGCTTCACCACATCAGGTTTATGCATGCTCGTAAACGGCGTTGCAATCTCGATGGGGTGATCGAGCCCGAGAGAGAGCGCGCTTGCCATGGCCTCGAAGAACTCAGGCGTGGCATCGGGAAAAGGATTGTCTGCCAGTGGCGCCAAGGCGAGTCGTGAGATTCGTCGAGTGGTGCAGAAGATTGCGGCCTTCGACAGAAGAATGACATTGCGACCGTGCAGGTACACGTCCTCGTCTGGGGTGTCGTACGCCGGTGGCGTTCCAAGGATTGCCCAGTGAGAGGGAGCGTAAACGTCGCGCACGCTGACCTCCAGCTGTGCCACGGGACACACGCCTTCGGCAAAGAGCGGCGCGGCCAGAAGACGCTCTACCATCGACCGTTCATCCACTTCCCAGGCAAGTCCCGTGCTGACATAGACCGGCTGGACAGGTCGAGTCCGGAGCTCATGGGCCAGGAGGACCGCGCTGTCGAGCCCACCCGACAGCAACACGACTGTTTCAGCATGCATGAAACACCTCGGGCGCCCCCGGAGTTGGTGAAAACTGTCTGCGAGAACCGAAAACTGCCTTAGAGTAGCCGGATATGTACTCTGTGACCAAGCGCATCGAGTTCTGTTACGGCCACCGGTTGCTCGACTACGACGGAATCTGCAAGCACCCGCACGGACACAACGCCGTTGCCGAAATCGAGGTGCGTAACGATGCCCTCGACGCGCGAAACATGGTGTGTGACTTCAGCGACATCAAACGAATTGTGAAGGGCTGGGTCGATCGCGAGCTGGATCACCGGATGATCCTCCGCGAGGATGATCCGCTCGTAAAGTCCCTCGAAGCCCTGGGTGAACCGGTCTTCCGCACCAAGAGCAACCCCACGGTGGAACACATTGCCCGACTGCTTCACGACTACGCACGCGCGCAGGGGCTTCCGGTCGTCCGGGTGACGGTCTGGGAGACCCCCACGTCGTTTGCGACCTATGTCCAAGAACCCTAGAACCCTGAAATCCTGAAACTCTTGCTTTTCGTTTTCGATCTCGACGGAACCCTCGTCGATTCGCGACGAGATCTGGCTGACAGCGCGAATGCGATGCTCGCTCGCTTTGGCGCGGTGCCTTTACCCGAAGACCGAGTTATTGCGATGGTTGGAGACGGGGCGCCCATGCTAGTACAGCGTGCCTGCGTAGCTGCAGGGCTTTCTCTCGTGCCTGAAGGTGCGCTCGGGTACTTCCTTGAGGTCTACGATACGCACCTTCTGGACAATACCCGTCCGTATCCCGCAACTCATGACGTGCTGAAATCCGTGGCTCAGAAAGCCACGCTTGCTGTGCTGACGAATAAGCCCGAACGAGCGAGCATCCGAATACTCGAAGGCACCGGCTTGCTGCCGTTCTTCGAACACATTGTTGCCGGCGATGGCCCGTGGCCCCGCAAGCCCGACCCCCAGGGCCTGGAGTGGTTGATGTCGAAGACGGGAACGTCCCGCTCTTCAACGGTCCTCGTTGGGGACTCGATTGTTGACCTCCGTACGGCGCGTGCTGCCGGTGTTCGGATCTGCCTTGCGCGCTACGGGTTTGGTTTTGACAGCCTTCTGGCCGAGCAACTCCATTCAGACGATCGGGTCATCGACAGCCCGTCAGACCTCCTTATCTGGGAAGCCTAGAAGAAGTCGAAACCTCGGACACAGCCCCGCCAAAACTTTTGACTCGTCAAAATTTGCGTGTATAATGTGCCGCCGCATAATTTCTATGCATCAAAAACATCGGATCTGCCCAAGAAAGTCCTGGGTTTTGGCCGTCTTTCTCTGTCTCTTCCTCGCCCCGCAGAGCGCGCAGGCGCAAGGCGGTGGCCAGTCCAGCCCGATTTCGGGATACATGGACTTTCACTACAACAAGGTTGAGGACGAGGACGGCCGGCTCGACTTCCATCGCTTCGTCCTGCTGTTTACGCACGGCTTTACCGACCGGCTGCGCTTTGTGGGCGAGTTGGAGCTGGAGCACGCCTTTGTTGAAGGCCTCGAAGCAGGGGGCGAGCTCGAACTCGAGCAGGCCTATATTGACTTCCTGTTGTCCCGCCCCTTCAACGTGCGCGCCGGCATGCTGTTGATGCCGGTTGGCATCATCAACGAGCGGCACGAGCCACCGGTTTTCTACGGCGTCGAGCGGCCATTCGTGGATACGGTCATCATCCCAACGACGTGGTTCGAAGTTGGGGCAGGTATCCATGGCGAGCTTGGCAGGGGATGGCGATACCGGGTTTATCTGGCTGCGCCGCTGAATGCCGCGGAGTTCAGCGCTGAAGAAGGGTTGCGTGGCGGCCGACAGAAGGGCTCGGACAGCAACATCGGTCGTGTCGCCACGACCGGCCGCCTCGAATGGCTTGGGTTTCGGGGTTTGACAGTTGGTGCCAGCTACTGGGCCGGACGATCGGGGTTTGAGTTCCGTCCTCGCTTC
>DATBJG010000138.1:0-5051 GCA_036556585.1 Vicinamibacterales bacterium | reverse complement strand
TACACGGCTCGGGCTGAGCGATGCCGAGGCCGAATCGCGACTCCAGCGCTACGGCCGGAACGAACTCACGGCCGAAAAGCCCGTGCCGGCCTGGCGCCGGTTCCTGTCGCAGTTCGACGATCTGCTGGTCATCCTGCTGCTCGTCGCCACGGCCATTTCTGCAGCGCTCTGGGCCTACGAGCGCGTGGGCGCCCTCCCCTACGAAGCGCTTGCGATCTTTGCCGTCGTCCTGTTGAACGCAACGATCGGGTACCTACAGGAAGCCCGCGCAGAGGCGGCCCTTTTATCACTGCGCGCCATGTCAGCGGCCGAAGCGACAGTGATACGCGGCGGCAAACATCGCCGCATCGGTGCACGGGACCTCGTACCGGGCGACGTCATTCTCCTCGACGTCGGCGCGACGATACCTGCCGACGCGCGCCTCTTCGAAACGAGCGCGCTTCAGACAACCGAAGCCGCTCTTACGGGTGAGAGCCTGCCTGTGACGAAAGACACCGCACCGATCGCCGAAGAAGCCGCGCTGGCCGATCGTCACAACATCGTGTTCAGCGGCACGGCAGTGACGTACGGACACGGCAAGGGGATCGTGACCGCAACCGGCATGTCCACGGAGATAGGCCGTATCGCAGGTCTCCTGGAAGAAACACGCGACGAAGCCACGCCTCTGCAGGTGGAGCTCAACAAGACCGGCACACTTCTCGGCCTCATCGTGGTCGCGATCGCCGCGGTGATGATAACCACCATCATCGTGGTCGAGGACGTGCGCAGTCTTTCGTCGATCTTCGATGTCCTGATTCTCGGGGTGGCGCTGGCCGTTGCGGCCGTGCCAGAAGGGCTCCCCGCGGTCGTCACCGCAGTACTCTCAATTGGCGTGCAGCGGATGGCACGGCGTCACGCGATTGTCCGTCGCCTGGCGGCTGTCGAGGCGCTGGGATCGGCAAGCGTGATTGCCTCGGACAAGACCGGAACGCTCACAAAAAACGAGATGACCGTGCGCACGGTCGTGACGGCGAGCGCACGCTTCAGATTCGAAGGTTCCGGCTACGCGCCTGACGGTCTGGTCAAGCGCGAGGATGGAGGACCAGTCGAGGGAGCTTCCAAGGTCGAACTCGAACACGCACTTGCCGCAGCCGATCGTGCAAACAACGCCACGGTAATGGAACGTGACGGCCGCTGGGTGATACATGGCGATCCAACCGAAGCGGCACTGCTCGTCGCTGCGCGCAAGGCGGGACTGCGCCCGGAAGCGCTCGACCAGCGACTGCCACGCGTTGGCGAGGTGCCGTTCTCGTCGGAGCGCAAGCTCATGAGCACCCTCCACCGCGATACTGAGCACCAAGAGCGCGGGATCGTCTTCACCAAAGGCGCTCCGGACGTGCTGCTGACACGGTGCAGTTTCGAAGCCGTCGGCGAGGAGCGGCGAGCGTTGACCCCTCAGCGCCGAACAGAAATTCTCGCGACCAACGACGCACTTGCAACTCAGGCTATGCGCACGCTCGGCGTGGCCGGTCGCTGGCTGCCGGCGGAAGTTCTACCAAAGAACGACCAACCCCAGGTCGACGAAACCCTCGAGCAGGAACTCGTGTTCGCAGGACTGATTGGCATGATTGATCCACCCAGGCCCGAGGCCAAGCAGGCCGTCGCTCGGGCTATCGGCGCGGGTATTCGTCCGCTGATGATCACCGGCGACCATCCGCGTACTGCCGCCGTGATCGCACAGGAACTCGGAATCTCTCAGGACGAGCGTGCCATCGCGGGCGCCGATCTCGAGAAACTTTCCGACGAGGAGCAGGATCGCACCGTTGCAGAGGTGTCCGTGTACGCGCGCGTCAATCCGGAGCACAAACTTCGCATTGTCGATGCGCTCCAGCGAGCGGGCGCGGTCGTCGCCATGACCGGTGACGGCGTCAACGACGCGCCGGCCCTGAAAAAGGCGGACATCGGGGTGGCTATGGGCATCACCGGCACCGATGTTTCCAAGCAAGCGGCAGACATCGTGCTCGCCGACGACAACTTCGCCTCGATTGTTGCGGCTGTTGAAGAGGGGCGCACGATTTTCGCCAACATTCGGAAATTTCTCCGCTACCTGCTTTCATCGAATATCGGAGAAGTCCTGACGATGTTTCTTGGAGTGCTGCTGGCGAGGCGCATCGGCCTTCCGGCCGATGGGAGCGGGATTGTGCTTCCTCTGGTTGCCACCCAGATTCTCTGGATCAACCTGGTCACCGATGGCCCACCGGCGCTGGCGCTTGGCGTCGATCCCGCCGACGAGGGCCAGATGCGACGTCCTCCCCGACCGGTCGGTGAAGGCGTGCTGACCGCTCGCATGTGGCGCGGAATCTTGTTCGTTGGGCTGATTATGGCGGCCGGGACGCTCTATGTTCTCGACGCGTCGCTCCCGGGAGGTCTGGTCGAGGGTTCTGGGGACTTGCGGTATGCACAGACCATGGCGTTTACCACGCTCATGCTGTTTCAGATGTTCAATGTCGTCAACGCACGATCCGACGACCAAAGCGCGTTCGCACGGCTGTTTTCGAACCGGTGGCTCTGGACGGCCATTGGCGTGTCGCTCGCCCTGCAAGTGGCGGTTGTGTACGTGCCGCTCCTGCAACGCGCATTCGCGACGGTGGGGTTGCAAAGCCAGGACTGGATCCGATGTGTTGCCGTGGCCAGCTCGGTTCTGTGGATTCGCGAAATCGGCAAGCTTGCCGGTCGTCTAGTCCGGCGAAGTTGAACCTCAGTCATTCTTGGCAAAGGTGC
Source organism: Vicinamibacterales bacterium (assembly GCA_036556585.1). GTDB lineage: Bacteria > Acidobacteriota > Vicinamibacteria > Vicinamibacterales > JAMQPK01 > DATBJG01. Next base: position 2,291 of record DATBJG010000138.1, on the reverse strand, counting down.
CCGGTCGAGCCTGCATCGTATCCAGAATCGTCCTCGAGCCGATGGGTTCAGCAGGTGGGGACGCTCCGCGCTCACGCGACCCAGGCGCACTGTTGGCTGGGACTGCTGGCCAATCCGAGCGCCAGGCATCCGAAGATTCGCCCGTACTGTAAACAATCCTGACCGGCATGGCGCTCAATCGATCGAACAGTCGCACCTCCGCTCGTATGGGCCACCACCCGTAGAGAAAGATTTCGAGTGGACCCCACATGGCTACCCACCCACCAATCAACAGGCTCTCGCGGAGAATCTCGGCCAGACGACTACCCTGGAAGTAGTTTGCCACTGCATCACCCACGGCAATCGAAATACCGAGAAACCCCAAACCAATCACGAGACTCGTGCGTCCGCGACGAAAGAGTTCCCGCAGACTTCGCCGGGTTGCTGCGCTCCTTCGACCGAAATGTTCGTGCATCGCATCACGCAGAACTGAGGCCTCGTCCTCCTTGCCCTGGGCTCGATCCAGATACACCATCAGACCGAGCGGCACATCGGTTGGCAGATCGGTCGTCCATCCGATGATGAATTCCTCGGCCCGAGGGTCGAGGTCCCGTTCATGAAACGGCGAGGGATCGATAGCATTGAACAGTTGGCGCAGCTCGCCCACCCTGATTTCAATGATTTCGCAGTTGCTGGCGATCGCGTCACCCGCAGAGGGGCGTTCAACAGGGTTCACGGTTGTCTCATCGACTTCTCGTCGGTCGCCCGGCAAGGACCAACCAAGCGGCCAACGCCGCGGCCTTCTGTTCAGCCCGCCATCCCCCGTCCACCCCACGACCGAGCTCCGCGAGCAAGCCACGCAGTGCGGGTTCCGGTTGCTTCAGCGCTGCAACGGTAACCTCGTACAAATCTCGATCACGCCAGATTGAACACGGCAAGCGACTTCGCCCGGCCGCGTCTGTCACCACCCCGCGAAACAGTTGTCCTTCGAGCGCATGGATCCGAATATGGTCGTTGGCGATGCGCTCGGGATCGATCAGGCTGCCAACAACGACACCAGCACCGCGTAGAGGCGGGCCGAGCGCCTGGTACTGGCGAATCAACCCGGTCACGGACCGGCGTCCGAACTGCTTCACCGATGCGACGAGTCGTGTCAGATCCGGGCCGGCCTGCCGAGCCGTGCCAAATCCCGCGTGGTACGGTTGTCGAGACTGTGGAACCGTCGGATCGCTCAGCTCGATCCGGCGGCTGTCCATCACCCGCGGTGCAGCGGTTGATCCTACCAACAGCACGGCGCTCGCCCAGCCGGATTTGACCGTAAATCCGACGGCGGCCCGATCGGGTGGTCGTCGCTGGCTCACGAGTGCTTCACCCGTGAACTGCCAGGCCAGTGATGAGCTCGCTCGAACCACCTAACAACTTGAGATTTAAGGCGCCGCCAATGAACACCATTTCCTCGATCGCGCTGTCTACAGCCTTCTGGTGCAGGACCTCTCCGCCACCAAGCTCGATCTGAAACTGCGCGGACCTTCGCAGCAGCTCCTTGATGAACGCCGGACTCGCGCCTTTCGTGCGCCGGACGATCAAGTCCATCAACGCCCCGGGCACTTCCACGCCGCGAGAATACAACGTCACAAGCTTGGTGCGTCCAACCTCATCAGGCAGAGGGAACTCAATCGCCTGATCGATTCGCCCAGGCCTCGAGGCCAGTGCCGGCTCGAGTTGATCCGGCCGGTTCGTCGTCAGGATGAACATTACATCCGCGTCCTCACGCAAACCGTCCATCTCGTTCAGGAGCTTGTTCAGCAGCATCTCCTGACCTGGCTGCAGGTGCTCCCGCTCGCGGGCAATCAGATCCACGTCTTCGACGACCATCATGGCAGGCTGCAGAAAACGCGCGAGCCTGAAGTATTCGCCAAGCATGAGCACCTGTTCCGAGGTGATCAGGAGGGTAGTGTGTTCAGGCAGTCGTGATGCCAGGTAGTGAATGGTGTGCGTCTTGCCCGTGCCCGGTGGTCCGTAAAACAGGAGTCCCTTTTTGGCTGAAAAGCGAAGGGCCTTGATGCGGTCCCGCGCAGCCACGAATCGGCCGACGTTGCGATCGAGCAGTTCGAGTGTCTGGTCGGGGAGGATGACGTCCTCTCGCTTGACCTCGTGGAGTCGATGTACCTTCACCGCCCCACCCTGCCCCGTGTAGTTGAATTGCTGTTCCAGCGAAAGGACACGACCGCGATATGTTTTTCCAGTGGCCACGCGAAGCTCGAGATCGCGAAACAACCCCTGGGACAACTCCGCACCTTTCTCGCCGCCCC
>DATBJG010000137.1:0-6620 GCA_036556585.1 Vicinamibacterales bacterium | reverse complement strand
GCGACTGGCCTGACGCTTTCGGCAAGAGCGTTCGGGCAGGAGCATGCCTTCAAGAATGGCGTCGGATCCCCGCTCGAGCAGGGTCGCGACAATGGACCGATCATCACAACTCGGCTGAGTGACAATCTCCTGCACATATCGGGTGCGGGAGGCAACGTCGTCGTAGTCACCGGACCGGACGGTCTGGTGATGGTGAACGGTGGTCTTCGAGAGCGATCCGCCGATTTGATGGCGGCAATTGCCAACGAGACGGCGAGACAACGGGTCATCGCGCTGTTTAACACCGACTGGCACCCCGACCACACCGGTTCGAACGAGACGCTGGGCAGGGCCTCTGCGAAGATCATCGCGCACGAGCACACCAAGCAGTACCTGGGCATCGATCTTTTTGTCGAGTGGCAGAACAGGAGTTACAAACCACTGCCGCCACACGCGCTGCCGAACGAAACGTTCTACACGTCAGGGAAGATGATGGTGGGCCGCGAGCGCATCGATTACGGACACTTGGGGCAGGCGCACACCGACGGCGACATCTTCGTGTTCTTTCCAGACTCGAATGTGCTGGTGGCCGGCGATGTCATGACGGTTGGGAAATATCCAATCTCGGACTACACGACCGGCGGCTGGCTCGGTGGGCTTCTGACCGCGACCAAGACCTTGCTCGAATTAGCCAACGCCGATACGCGTGTGATCCCGGGCGTTGGTCCTGTGCAGACACGTGCCGATCTTCAGGCCCAGCACGATATGCTGGCCACCATGCGCGACCGCCTGGCGAAAATGATGAAGCAGGGCATGGGCTCGCAAGACATGCTGGCAGCCGGCGCTACAAGGGAATTCGACGAGAAGTGGGGTGATCCACAACTCTTCGTGTCGAGTGCGTATCGGGGTTTGTGGCTTCACGTTCGTGAACTGGGCGGAATTGTGTAAGGACGTGGGATGCGTTGGTTGGTTGCGGCTGGCGCCGCTTTCATCATCTCAATCTTCTATTCGGCGTCGGGAGCCCTGACCGCTGCTGAACAGGTGCCGCAGCCTTCGCGGGTTGTTGCATCTTCGTCCGCGCAGCGGTCGCTCATCGACGGCTATTGCGTTGGCTGTCACAACCAGCGGACCAAGACCGCTGGCATCATGTTCGACACGATGGATCTCGCGCGGCCTTCCGAAGATGCGGAAGTCTGGGAAAAGGCGGTGCGAAAGCTGCGCGGTGGCATGATGCCCCCTCCGGGTGCGCGCCGACCGGATCCGGCCAACGTCGACGCGTTGATCGCCTGGCTTGAGACATCTCTGGATGAGGCCGCTGCAGCTCACCCCAATCCCGGACGGGTTGCGCTCCATCGTCTCAACCGCGCGGAGTACGCCAACGCCATTGAAGATCTCTTTGGATTGCGCATTGACGCCGCCGCACTGCTTCCAAAAGATGACGAAGCTGACGGGTTCGACAACGTCGCGAGCGTTTTGACGGTTTCCCCGGCGTTTCTGGATCAATACATTTCCGCCGCGCGTGTTGTGAGCAATCGGGCGGTCGGCAATCCGGCCACCCGTGCCACCAGCGCAACCTACCGACCAGCTCGCGGATCAGATCAAGCCGTTCGGATCGAGGGATTGCCGCTCGGCACGCGTGGCGGCCTCCTCGTCGAACATCTGTTCCCGACCGATGGCGACTACAAGCTCAATGTCAGCGGCCTTGCAATCGCGGGCTACGTGCGAGGCATGGAGTATCAGCACACGCTTGTCGTGACCATCGATGGTGTCAGGAGTTTCCAGGGCCGGATTGGTGGCGAGGAGGATCTCAAAGCCATCGATCAGCAGCAGGCGTCGGCCGTGGCCGCGATCAACGCGCGATTCCAGAACATCCCGATCAGCGTCAAGGCTGGGCCGCACAAAGTCGGCGTGACGTTTGTGGCCAGAACCTATGCGGAGTCGGACGAGGTTCTGCACTCATTCAGGCCTGGCGTCGGCGAGGATCGGATTCCGAAAGTGGCCAGTCTCGAGATCGTCGGGCCTTTCAGTCCCACCGGTATCAGCGACACGCCGAGCCGTCAGCGAATTTTCGTGTGCCGCCCTTCGACAAGCTCTGGGCTACGTCCTGATAATTCGAAAGATGAACTTGCGTGTGCGACGAAGATTCTCCAGACCATCGCGCGCCGCGCGTTTCGTCGGCCGGTGACGGACCGCGATTTGGCGGCACCGCTCGATTTCTACCGCGCGGCAAGAGCCACCGGCGACTTTGACGCGGGAATTCGCGAAGCGCTATCCGCCATTCTGGCGAGTCCGAAATTCCTGTACCGTGCTGAACGGACTCCGCGAGATGCGACGTCAGCCGCCGCCCACCGAATCAACGATCTCGAACTCGCGTCTCGCCTGTCGTTTTTCCTGCTCGGCCGGCTGCCCGATGACGAGCTGCTTGCGGATGCGGAAAAAGGGAGGCTTGCGGATCGTGCGGTTCTCGAAAAACAGGTCCGGAGGCTGCTGGCCGAGCCCCGGTCGAAATCGCTGGTGACGAACTTCGCGTTCCAGTGGCTCAAGATGCGGGGTCTGGACGACATCGATCCGGACGCCGTCCTCTTTCCGAACTTCGACGATGGTTTGCGCGAAGCGTTTCGTCGGGAAATGGAGCTGTTCGTTGAGAGCATCCTGCGCGAGGACCGAAGTGTGCTCGACCTGATGACGGCCGACCACACCTATGTGAACGAGCGACTGGCCCTCCACTACGGAATTCCGCACATTCGCGGAGAGCGGTATCGTCGGGTCACGTTGGCCGATCCCAATCGTTGGGGGCTGTTGGGCAAGGGAGGAATGCTGATAACGACCTCCTATGCCAACCGCACGGCGCCGGTGCTCCGAGGTGCGTGGATTCTGGAGAATATTCTCGGTACTCCGCCGCCGGCGCCGCCACCCGACGTCGAGGGCTTCAAAGAGAACAAAGAAGGCGAAAAAGCGCTGTCGGTCCGTGAGATCATGGAGCAACACCGGAGCAAACCGTCCTGCAATTCGTGCCACGGCATCATGGACCCGCTGGGTTTCGCGCTCGAGAATTTCGACGCGATTGGGGAGTGGCGCTGGCAGGACCGGTGGGCCGGTACCCCTGTCGATGCATCCGGGCAGCTCAGTGACGGAACCGCCGTGAGCGGGCCGGTGGACCTGCGCAAGGCGCTGATGCGGCGTCCCGAGCAATTCGTCCAGACGTTGACCGAAAAGTTGATGACGTACGCGTTGGGAAGAAGCGTGGAATATTTCGATATGCCAGCGATTCGCACCATCGTTCGTGATGCGGCTCGCGAGAACTATCGCTTTTCGTCGATCGTCCTGGGCATCGTCAAAAGTCCCCCGTTCCAGATGCGGAGAGTGGAAGTGTCGAGTCTCAAGGCTGAAGTCTCAAACGGTTTGAGATCCGAGCCATGACACTTGAGACTTGAGGAGCGTTCATGTTCATCACCAAGAAGCATCTTTCCCGGCGGACGTTCCTTCGCGGTGCTGGTGTTGCCGTGGGTCTCCCCCTGCTTGACGCCATGATTCCGGCGTGGACGGCGCTGGCTCAGACGGCGGCAAGTCCGAAGCCCCGTATGGGATTTCTGTACTTGCCCCACGGGGCCATCATGGAACAGTGGACGCCGGCGGCCGAAGGGACGAGCTTCGAGCTCACGGCGATCCTCAAACCGCTCGCGCCGTTCCAGAAGCAGCTGACAATCGTCAGCGGCCTCGAAAACAAGCCGGCAATCGCACCGCCGGTTCACGCGCTCAATCCCGGAACATGGCTGAGCTGTGTAACCCCGCGGGTGGGCCAGGATCCTCATGGCGGCGTGACGGTCGATCAGATTGCCGCCGCTCACATTGGCCAGGACACGCCGCTGCCGTCACTCGAAGTGGCCACCGAAGGGCGGGGGGGTGGTGGCGCGTGCGACCGGAACTACGGCTGCAGCTATGGCGGAACGATCTCGTTTCGGTCGCCCTCGACGCCGCTTCCCATGGAAGCCGATCCGCGGAAGCTTTTCGAACGGCTGTTCGGGCAGGGTGATACCGCGACCGAGCGGAAATCGATTGCGCGGCAGTACTCGAGCATTCTCGATCTCGTGTCGCAGGAGGCTGCCGATCTTCAGCGAAGTCTCGACGCCCCCGATCGCGCGAAGCTTGGGGACTATCTCGAGAGCGTCCGGGAAATAGAACGGCGCGTGCAGAAGATGGGAGAGCGGGATCTGACGAGTCTTGATCTCCCGGACGTTCCGGTCGGCGCCACGTTCGATCAGCGTCTCAACCTGATGTTCGACATGGTTGCCCTTGCGTATCAGGCCAACCTGACACGCGTGTTCACGTACATGATGGCGGGGGAGGGGAGTAACGTCACCTACAATCACATCGGCGTCTCCGATGCCTTCCATCCACTGTCGCATCATCAGAACGACAAAGCGAGAAAGGAACGCCTCGTCAAAATTCAGACCTATCACAGTCAAGTGTTTGCCAAGTTCCTCGCCAAGCTTGCGGCCATGCCCGATGGGGACGGATCCATGCTGGATCATGCGATCCTTCTTTACGGCAGCAACATGAGCAACAGCAATGCTCACGACGAATTTCCCCTGCCGACGCTGGTGGTGGGTGGCGGCTGCGGCAAGCTGAAGGGTGGTCAGCACCTGAAATATGCAGACCGGACACCGCTGGCGAACCTGTTGCTCACCTTGCTCGATCGTGCCGGCGTCCCGGCGGACAAGATCGGAAATAGCAGCGGCCTGTTCTCCGAGGTGTGACGAGGGAATTGCAGGATTGCAGAATTGCAGGATTGCAGAAAGGTTGAGCGAAGCGCATGTTAGCGCTCGTCGTGCTCGTCGCGGTTGCGGCATCGCTCGTTGCGGCACCGCTCGTTGACGCGGTCAAAACAGGCGATCGAGCCACTGCGCTCGCTCTCCTCCAGCAACGGGTTGACGTCAACACCCCTGAACCCGATGGGACGACTGCGCTTCACTGGGCCGTCCACCAGAACGATCTCGACCTCACCGAACGCCTCATTCGAGCGGGTGCGAACGTCAACGCGAAAAACGATTACGGCGCCACTGCCATGTCCGAGGCCGCCATTGCTGGTAACAGCACCCTGCTCGAGAGGCTTTTGAAGGCAGGGGCGGACGTCGAATCACCAAATGCCGATGGTCAGACAGCGCTGATGATCGTGGCGCGGGCTGGACATGTAGAGGCCGCCCGCGTGCTGTTACGCCATGGTGCCAGCGTCAACGCGGCGGAACAGTGGCGAGGCCAGACAGCCTTGATGTGGGCCGCCGCGCAGAATCAGCCCGCGATGGTCAGGGAACTGATTGCCAGCGGGGCTGACGTGAACGCGCGCTCCACCGTGAACAACTGGCAGCGACAGGTCACCGCCGAACCTCGCGCCGTCTATCGCCCTGCCGGTGGTTGGACGCCGCTTCTATACGCCGCCCGCGAGGGCTGTGTCGAGTGCGCCCGCCTTCTCTTTGAGGCGGGAGCGGACCTGAACCTTGCCGATCCCGAAGGAATTAGTCCCCTGCTCATGGCGGTCATCAACACGCGCTTCGATCTTGCCGCATCGCTGATCAAGCTGGGAGCGAACCCGAACAAGTGGGACTTCTGGGGCCGGACGCCGCTTTATGCGGCCGTGGACCTCAATACGATTCCTCGTGGCGGGCGGCCCGATCGTCCATCGCTCGACGAGACCACCAGTCTGCAGATCGTCGAAATGCTGCTCGAGGCTGGCGCCAATCCAAACGCTCAGCTGAAACTGTCACCGCCGTTCCGAAACATCGGCAACGATCGCGGGCTCGACGGCATGCTGACGACCGGTGCCACACCGCTCCTGCGGGCGGCCAAAGCGCTCGATGCTCCTGCCATTCGGGTGCTGCTTGCCAAGGGTGCGAATCTGAGCCTTGCCAATTCCAGAGGCATGACCCCGTTGATGGCGGCGGCAGGATTGGGATCGGTGGACGCTGACACACGGGGCATCTACACGACAGAAGACGTCCAGCAACGATCGATTGAATCACTCAAGCTGCTGCTTGCTGCAGGTGGTGACATCAATGCAAAGGACTCGCGAGGACTGACGCCGCTTCACGAGGCCGCCCGTTGGGGATGGAACGACGTCGTGACGTTCCTTGTGGCCAACGGCGCCAACCTTGACGCCAGAGATAATCGAGGCATGACGCCGGTGGACTCGGCCATGGGGAAGGCCGGGGGCAACAGTCGCGGCGGTCAGCGCATCGACGTCCACGAGGACACAGCGGCGCTGCTGACGAAACTGAAAGCCAATCGTTTCTGAACCCTGAAAACTGCCAACTGAAAACTGCCAACTGAAAACTGACAACTAACAACTGAAAACTACTTTCCGCTCTTTAACGCCCGATACGTCCCGGCCACGTTGATCGGCCGCTGCTGTTGGTAGAACTCCCACGCCTTGTACGCGTCCATCAGCACGCTCGACTGCGCCTGTTCCAGCGACAGGCCGGAGTCAATCGCCCTGGCGACGGCATTTCTCAACTCTTCACGGTAACGAATGTTGGCCGTCACATCGGCCTTCTTGCCGATCATCCCATGACTGCAGATGAAATGTTCGAAGTCCAGTGACTCGACGGTTTTGACCAGCGCAATCTCTTCCTTTGTCGCGACATCAC
>DATBJG010000136.1:0-4059 GCA_036556585.1 Vicinamibacterales bacterium | reverse complement strand
GTCGTGCCTGGATTGATTGACATGCACGTCCATCTTCGTGAGCCGGGACAGGAGCACAAGGAAACCGTCGCGACCGGTACCGCCGCCGCTGTAGCAGGAGGATTTACCGCTGTTGCGTGCATGCCCAACACGGATCCTGTCAACGACAGCGCTGGGATTACCGAATACATTCTCAAGAAGGCCAAAGAAGCCGCGCTTGCGCGGGTCTATCCGATTGGCGCGGTCTCACGGGGCTCCCACGGCGAGCACTTGGCTGACATCGCTGAGCTGCGCGCGGCAGGATGTGTCGCAATCTCCGACGATGGGCGGCCAGTTGCGACCGCTCTTCTGATGCGACGCGCGCTCGAATACGCGACCATGTTCGGCATGACGGTGATCGATCACTGTGAAGACCCGTCTCTCAAGGGTGACGGGGTGGCGCATGAGGGTTATCACGCGTCGCTGCTCGGCTTGAGAGGTATTCCCGCCGCGGCTGAGTCGATCATGGTTCAACGCGACATCGAGCTTGCCCGGCTCACTGGCGGCTGCGTCCACATTGCCCATATGAGCGTCCAGGAATCCCTGGAAGCCGTTCGAGTGGGCAAGGCCCAGGGTTCGCACGTCACGTGCGAGGTGACGCCGCATCACTTCACGCTGACCGACGAGTCGCTTGCCGTACCGATGAGCTACGACACCAACGTCAAGATGAATCCTCCACTCCGCGGGATGGCGGACCGCGATGCGCTGTTGAAGGGACTTGCTGACGGCAGCATCGATGCGATTGCCACCGATCACGCACCCCACCACTACGACGAAAAGAAGGTGGAGTTCGACCGGGCGCCCTTCGGAATCGTGGGTCTCGAGACCTGTGTGCCGCTCGCGTTCGATCGTCTCGTGCACTCGGGCCTCGTAGGAATCTCGCGGCTCATCGAGTTGCTGTCCGTCAATCCGGCGCGAATCCTCAGGGTCCCCGGTGGAGCGCTCACGCCCGGGATGCGGGCGGATATCACGATTCTGGTGCCCGAATTGGCCACGACAATTGCGGCGCATCGCCTGCGGGCAAAATCCAAGAACATGCCTTTCGAGGGCTGGCAGCTTCGCGGCGGCGTTGCCGCGACCCTTGTGGGTGGGCGACTGGTGTACTCGAATCCTGACGTCAAGCAGCTACGACTTGACGTCCTCGCGTCAGAGCCATCCCAGCGAGTGCTCAAATAGCGAGAAATCAGATCTCGAACCCCGAACCCCGAATCCCGAATCCCGAGTCCCATGGAAGCCCATCCCTTAAAGGTCCGCCTCGATCAGTTGTATCAGAGCTACAACTGCGTCAACGCGGCAACCGATCCGATCGAGATCGTCAGAAGGTATCCGGACCGATCCGACCGGGAAGTCGTGGGATTCGTGTCGGCGTCGCTGGCTTTCGGACGGGTTGCGAGCGTGCTGCAATCAATCGAGCGGGTCCTGCAGGTGCTTGGGCCTTCGCCGGCAGAATTCGTCAGCCGATTCGAACCTGCCCGTCACGCTCGCCGGCTGCACGGTATCGTCCATCGTTGGACGCGCGGCGTCGATCTGGCCGCGCTGCTTTGGATTACACGCGCGATGCTCGAGCACGGGTCGATCGAGGCTTTTTTTCTCGAAGGTTCGGACACTAGCGCGACCGATGTCAGCGGGGCGTTGGATTCGTTTTCGACACGCGCGATGAGTGTCGATCTGCGTCCCGTCTACGGGCGTGTTCCCCGCAGGCCAGGGGTTCAATACTTTTTTCCAAAACCGTCGGCCGGCAGCGGGTGCAAGCGGTTGAATCTGTTCCTTCGGTGGATGGTCAGACACGACGAGGTGGATCTCGGTGTCTGGAGTCATCTGTCTCCATCAAAGCTCGTCATGCCGTTGGATACTCACGTCATTCGGGTCGGCCGTTGCCTTGGATTGACAACACGCAAGAGTCCCGGGTGGCGAATGGCAGCGGAAATCACGGCGTCGTTGCGAGCGCTCGACCCGGCCGATCCGGTGAAATATGATTTTTCGTTGTGCCATATCGGTATGGCCAACGCGTGCAGTTTCAACCACCAGCAGAGTAACGGGCTGTGTCCCCTGGCGGGGCATTGTGCCCCGCATGGTCGGTCCGCCAGGCGGTCGCGTACACCTTCAAGGTCTCCTCAACCATCCGCGCGGCGCTGAACCGCGACTGTACCCGCTCGAACGCTCGGCGACCCATCTCGCGTGAGAGGTGGGCGTTCTTCAAGAGTTTTGCCATCGATTCCGCCAGTGCCATCGAATCTCTTGGGGGCACCAGGAGACCCGTTTCCCCGTCTGCGACGACTTCGGGGATGCCTCCCGCCGTTGTGGCAACAATCGCTTTGGAGGCCGCCATTGCATCAAGGAGCGACGTGCCGAGGCCTTCGGTAACGGAGCTCAACACGAACAGATCGAACGATCGGTGAAACGACATGACGTCTGGGCGGAACCCCGCCAGAATGACGTGTTTGTCGAGCCGGCGCTCGTGAATCTGGTGCTGCAGTTGGGTCCGCAGTTCTCCTTCGCCAAGGATGATGAAGCGCGTGTCCGGGACCTCCCGTAGAACGGCCGATGCGGCTTCGATCAGATATCGCTGGCCTTTATGCGGGACCAGCGCGGCGACGTTTCCGACGATGGGCGCATGCGTCGGCAACCAGAACTCGCTGTGGATGTTGATTGGCGGTGCGCTCAGCACACGATCGAGATCGATCCCTTCGTGAACGGTGACAACCCGTGTCTCTTCGATGCCGTCTTCGATGAGCATCGACCGAATTGCGTCCGAGGCAGCAATGAAGCCGTCCAATTGCCGGTACTTCCACCGTGAAAACGAGTTGCCTTGCAGGTTGAAGTCGACCCGCCGCGCAGCGACGAAGAGCGGTTTTGGCGACGGCGTACCGAATGACAGCGCAAGGGCGGCAACGGCAACAGCGTGAGGATCGTGCGCATGGATGACCTGGGGTCGGAACTGTCGTATCACCCGCCAAAGCCGCCAGGCAGAGGCCAGATCGACCTCATTCCGTGTTGCGAGTCCAATCAGGTCGTGTCCTTCCGACATCCGACGATAGAGTTCGCCGTTCGGATGTGCAACGAGCACAGCCCGATGACCCAGCGCGCGCAGTCCTTGCACGGTCAGCAGGACCTGGTACTGCCCGCCGCGCCAGGTCTGGGCAGTGTCGATGTGCATCGAGAACATCGGTCAGGCCACCGTCAGCGCTCGCCGGGGCTGCGCGCGGTGTTCTGCAGCTCCCACAACTTCGCGAACTTCAGCATCACGTAATAGGAGTTGAGGAGCGAGACAATCAAACCGGGCAGACCGTCACGCATGCCGAATCGAAAAACGTAATTACGGAGAAATGCGAACGGAGGGTGAAGAAGAAGATCGATGACGCTGGCATGGCGACCCTCCGTGTGCATCTGGCGTGCGGCTAGACTCGTGTACCGATCGATGGTGGCCAGATGGTGGGAAAGATCACGATACGCCAGATGATGGAGTTCGCCGGTGAGCATGCCGACTGCGCCGTCGAGCGTCACCGACTCGTGAACGAGACGATCGTTCCATCGCGCGTGACGACGATCGTAGAGCCGCAGCTGATAGTCCGGATACCAGTCGGTGGATCGAATCCAGCGGCCGAGATGAAAGGTCACCCGTGAAAGCTTGTAGCCCCGTGAAGTGGGATTCCAGCCAATCGTGCGCTGGATGTTCGCCGCCAGTTCTGGCGTGACCCGCTCGTCAGCATCAATCGACAGAATCCAGTCGTGTCTGGCGAGCCCAGCCGCAAAGTTTTTCTGATCACCGTACCCATGCCAGGGCCGCACGATCACTCGCGTCGCGTGCCGGCGGGCAATCTCCACGGTGTCGTCGCTGCTTTCGGCGTCCACGACGATGGTCTCGTCGGCCCACGACACCGACTGCAGCGCCTCGGCAATGTGCGAGGCCTCGTTCTTGGTGATGATCGTGACCGAGAGCGGCGTCACCGGGGGGAGTGTATCTCAAGTCGTTCGGAACGTTCGGGCCGTTCGGAGCGTTCGGATCGTTCGGGAATCGTTCGGATCGTTCGGATCGTTCAA
>DATBJG010000135.1:0-6098 GCA_036556585.1 Vicinamibacterales bacterium | reverse complement strand
CAGGCGGCTACGGTCTCGAGCAAAATCTTGAGCATGTCGCTCGTAGAGATCAACGATGGCGTCGCTGCACATCAGGCGTGTCTCAAGGACTGAATTGTTAAGGCACCGGTTCTATCATGCGATAGTTTGTGCGGGCTAACGCTCAGCGTTCACCAGCGGCCGCCTACGAAGGCACAGCGGCCGTCTGGTGCAACGCGTGTTAGACCGCTCGTCAATCGGCGCCTTGCAGGTGAAGCCATTTACCGCGATAGCAATACCAGACAACCGACCCCTTTTCGACAAAGATGTCGTTGATTCCGTCGTGGTCCAGCGGCGGTGGTTGCGGGCCGCCGAACGCGGCGTGGTGCTCCCGAATATACCTGGGGTCGGCCACACCCAGAGCACGCGAGTATCCAACCACGCCAGGGCTCACGACTTGTAGGAACACCTCATCAGGGTGTCGCGCCAACTCTGACACTTCGGATGTTGCACCGCCGCGAAACACCAGCACCGTTGACGCCCTGTCAACAGAGCACAACACCGCGATGTCCGTACGAGCCGCGGACATGAATCGGCCGCGGACGACATTGTGCGGAGTCTTGTCGAAGACCGACTGAGGAATCGTACACCTTCGCCGCTCGAGATAGTCGCGCACCGTAACGGGTAAAGTCAGGAACGCCGACGGCTTCAGTCGAACTGTTGCCGCGTTTGCGGCCTCCCAGTCCTGGCTGCTCACCGCAGCTACACTTGTCAGTCCGATGACCGCTGATACAAGAATGATTCCGACTTGACGTGACTTCATAACTCTCGCGGTCTAACGTGGGCGCTCACCCGCGGCCGTTCAGGATTCACCGGCCGACGGGTGCAGCACCTGTTGGGCCGCGCTCACAGCCACGTGTTACGACCCAGTGTCCTGGCACAAAACGCTTTGGCGCTGAGCCAAGCCCGCCGAGCCGGGCCAATGGTCCACACTGCTTCCACTTTGACGGGACCATCCGTCGAATACCAACCTTCCTTCGCAGTGCCGTTCTGAAGCTTCATGAACAACGCTTCGCCCGCCTCCAGACGAACTCGTTCTGACACGGACGGTCCGCTGCGAAGTCGACATCGAATCTCTTCAAGAATTGGCGATATCGTAGTCTCGCCCAGGTTCTCTGATGGCAGGCACCGAAAGTGTTGAAGCTCGCGAAGAAGCCCTTCAGGAATTCTGTTAAATACATGGTGCGCGTTCGGCTTAGGAGGATCTCAGCCAGCGCTGTGAAGGTCGGTGAAACAATCCCAGCCCTCTCTGCCCAAGAAGCCTCTTCAACGAACAAGTCTTGAAGTAACGAGGGCGGCGCTTCTTCTGGATTGGAAATGACATGACGGATGACACTTTTCCGGAAAAGGCTGTTCCCGTCTCGAAACGTCCCCTCGACAGGGGCATCAATCGCGAGCCGGCCGCGCTCGGACAGACTGTAGTTCCGAAGAAAGTCATCGAGCAACGATTCGTCTGATGCCGCCATCACCCACCAATCCTGTCGGCCCAACGTGCCGCTTCAGCCGCGGCGGCTCCTCATCGCGCTGGCCGCCGACGGCTGCAAGCGGTTGTTAGGCTGCTCGCCACATCCGGTGCTCACGGTGCCACGCTCGTGGCAGCCTGAAGCTGCGTGTCGTACTCCGAGAGCCATGCCACAAGATGTGCACGGTCGATGGGCTGCCCCAACGCTGTCGTGGCCTCCCACCCCGAATGATGGATTCCAATCACTCGACCATCGCCAGGTCGGAAGATTGGAGCCCCGCTCATGCCGCCCGCAGTCCTGACGTCTAGCAGAATCTCGTCGGGAGACGACGCTGTCTCAAAGGGAGAGATTCCGGAGATCCACCCCTGCTGAACGACCGGACCCCAACGGTAGACACTGCCGTCGCGTTCAAGCATCGCTGTGCCGTAAGGGTACCCGTACACAGCGATCTCTTCGGACACCCGAAGATTCAAAGTATCCAGAAACTCGAGTGGCGCAATGCCTTCGAAATGGAGATGGTGGACGATCTTGAACTCGACAAACCCAACGTCGATCCGGTCGTCGCTGACAACGCCGTAGTGTCGAATCATTCGAACCGTATTACGCAGCCCGCCGCTTTGCCCCGGCACAACGAAAGACAGAAACATCTGCGACAAAGGGAACCCCAGCCGTGACTGCTCGCTGACCAAGCCTTCGATGACGTGGCGATTCGTCATGACGGTTGTGTTACGAACCAGAAATCCGGTGCCGACGACTTAAAAGAAGGGTGAGTCGGATCGCCGTTCGTACTCCACGAGTGGCACGCTCAAGTAGCCAACGGCGCAGACTCCATTCCTGACCCTGGCCAAAATACCCGGGTCGATCATTTGCCTGTTCCCATCAGATCCCTCGCTGCCCGAGCAGCCTAACGTGTCTGTAAGTAGACGGCTCTCAGACAAACGCCCACGCTCACACGTAGCCACGACCTGGAGAAATCACTGCCGAAGCCGCAAGATTCAGGGAGTCAGCATCCTAGCACAACCGTCACAGTCACCGGAGGGCGGCATTTGCTGTGTGCCGGATGGTTACGCGCCGTTCGTGGCAGGTAGCCACGGAAGTCCAGCCCCGTATAGCAAGACGTCCATCAGCCATAGCTGGCCGTCGAGCTGCTGGAGAACTGCTGCCACTTCCTCGCGCGTGAGCTGTAGTGCCGCATCCGGATCGCCTGGGGCAGAAACTGCGTACCGCTGCGCGGGGCAGTGTGAGATTCTGCCCGCGAAGGGAAATAGAGACGTCGCAAGCGATACTGAGCCTGACTGCGAGACACTCTACGCACAAAAAAAGGGCGGCGGTCCATTCGACCGCCGCCCTCGAATCCCCGGCGGGTCTAAAGACCCGCCGCTACGAAATCACCAGGCCTTGAGCTCGACGCGATCCCTACTCCAACACATCGCCCCGATGCCCCAGCGCCTCCTCCGGTTCGACCAGGTACTCCATCTCGCGGTCGAGCTCGAGATCGTCCTCGGTCGGCTGCGGCAGCGCCGGCGGTGGCGGCGGCTCGTCCGGCGGAATCCTCACGGTCCGGTAATACTCGAACCCGGTCCCCGCAGGAATCAACCGGCCCATCGTCACGTTTTCCTTCAGTCCGCGCAGATGATCCACGCGACCGGAGATTGATGCTTCGGTCAGGACGCGGGTGGTCTCCTGGAACGACGCGGCCGAAATGAACGAGTCGGTCGAGAGCGACGCCTTTGTAATGCCAAGCAACAGCGGCCGGCCGGTTGCCGGGCGCCCGCCGTCCGCAATCACACGCTCGTTCTCTTCCAGGAAGCGGAACTTGTCCATCTGCTCGTCGATCAGGAACTCGGTATCGCCGACGTCCTCGATCTTCACCCACCGCATCATCTGACGAACGATCACCTCGATGTGCTTGTCGTTGATGTTGACGCCCTGCAGCCGGTAGACCTCCTGGATTTCGTTGACCAGGTAGCCCTGCAGCGACTTCTCGCCGAGCACGTTGAGAATGTCGTGAGGGTTGCTCGGGCCATCCATCAAAGCCTCACCGGCCCGGACGCGCTCGCCTTCCTGCACGTTGACGTGGACGCCGCGTGGCAACGCATACTCGCGAGGCTCGCCGCCGCCCTCGTCGGGCACGATGATGATCTTGCGCTGGCCTTTGACGACACCGCCGTAACGAACCACACCGTCGATCTCGCTGATGACGGCTGTCTCACGCGGTTTGCGTGCCTCGAACAGCTCGACCACGCGCGGCAGACCACCGGTGATGTCTTTGGTCTTGGTCGTCTCGCGCGGGATCTTCGCCAGCACGTCTCCGGCAAACACCTGCTCCCCGTCGCTCACCATCAGGTGCGCATGCACCGGCATGTGATACTTCCGGGTGATCTTTGCCGTCGCGTGGCCCTGCGAATCCACCGCCCGGATTTCCACCGTCGGCTGCTTTTTCTCGTCCGGAGAATCCACGATGATCAACCGCGAGAGTCCAGTGACCTCGTCGACCTCTTCATGCACCGTGACGCCTTCGACGATGTCCTTGAAGCGGACCTGGCCGGCTTCCTCGGTGAGGATCGAGAACGTGTACGGATCCCATTCCACCAGCACTTGACCTTGTTCGACCTGCTGCCCTTCTTTGACGCGCAGGCGGGCACCGTACACGATTGGATACCGCTCGCGGTCACGACCCTTCTGATCCTGCACGATCAGCGATCCGGATCGGTTCATGACGACGAGAGCACCGTCCTTGGCCTCCACGACCTGCAGCCCCTGGAGGCGCGCGGTCCCCGCGTTCTTCGCCTCGAGGGTCGATTGCTCGGATATCCGCGACGCCGTGCCACCAATGTGGAACGTCCGCATCGTCAACTGGGTGCCTGGTTCGCCAATCGATTGGGCTGCGATCACGCCGACGGCTTGACCGAGCTCGACCATCCGACCCGTGGCCAGGTCGCGACCGTAGCAACGTGCGCAGCAACCACGTCGCGTCGCACACGTCAGCACCGAGCGAATCTTCACTTTCTCGATGCCGGCGTCCTGGATCTCCGACGCGAGGTCTTCGGTAATCTCGCCGTTGGCGTCAAGGATGATCTCGTTGTTGAACGGATCCATCAGCCGCTCGAGCGTCACGCGACCGACGATTCGGTCACGCAGCGGCTCGATGATCTCGCCGCCTTCGACAATGGCCCTCGCCTCGATGCCGTCGAGCGTGCCGCAGTCCTGCTCGGCGATGATGACGTCCTGCGCCACGTCGACGAGCCGGCGGGTGAGATACCCCGAGTCGGCTGTCTTGAGCGCCGTATCGGCCAGTCCCTTGCGTGCGCCGTGAGTCGAAATGAAGTACTGCATGACCGTGAGACCCTCACGGAAATTCGACGTGATGGGCATCTCGATGATCTCTCCGGACGGCTTGGCCATCAGGCCGCGCATGCCGGCGAGCTGCCGGATCTGCTGCTTGCTGCCCCGGGCGCCAGAGTCGGCCATGATGTACACGGGGTTGAAATTGCGGCCGGCGTGCTCGGTCTCCTCCATCTCGGAGAACATCTCGTCGGCAATCTTCTCGGTCACCTCCGACCAGACGGCAATCACCTTGTTGTAGCGCTCGCCGTTGGTGATGGCACCCTCCAGATACTGCTGCTCGACTTTGACCACCTCGTCCCGCGCCTTTTCCACGAGTACCGGCTTCTCCGCGGGGATGATCAGATCATCGATACCGATCGACAAGCCGGACTTTGTTGCGTACAGGAAGCCGAGGTTCTTCAGGCTGTCCAGCATCTCGACGGTCCGTTCGAGACCATCGCGCAGGTAGCAGGACTGCACGAGCTGCTGCAGGCCCTTCTTCTTCAGCAAGCCGTTGACGAACGGCACGCCCTTTGGCAGCGAGTCGTTGAAGATCACGCGGCCTACGGTGGTGTTGATGATCTTGTTCTCCACCACCTGCACTTCGGTGCGCAGCACGTCCTGGTCGTCGCGGGACGCCGTCAGGTCCTGCAGCTCCCCGGAATATCGCAGCCGGATCGGCGTCAGCGTTTCGAGCTCCTTCGCTTCGAGCGCCAACAGCACATCGTCGATATTGCCGAACGCGCGCCCCTCGCCCTTGGCGCCGGGCTTGGCCTTGGTCAGGTAGTAGCACCCAAGGACGATGTCCTGCGACGGCACGGCAATGGGCGCGCCGTTTGACGGCGAGAGAATGTTATTGGCCGACATCATCAGCACCGAGGCTTCAATCTGCGCCTCGGGCGCGAGCGGGATGTGAACCGCCATCTGATCGCCGTCGAAGTCGGCGTTGAAGGCCGTGCAGACGAGCGGGTGGATGCGGATGGCCTTGCCTTCCACGAGCACCGGCTCGAACGCCTGAATGCCCAACCGGTGAAGCGTCGGGGCCCGGTTGAGGAGCACCGGATGCTCCCGGATGACCTCCTCGAGCACGTCCCAGACCTCCGGGCGCTGCTGCTCGACCATCTCCTTGGCCTGCTTGATCGTGGCGACGAGCTGCCGCTCCTCGAGCTTGTTGTAGATGAACGGCTTGAACAGCTCGAGGGCCATCTTCTTGGGCAGACCGCATTGATGCAGCTTCAGTTCGGGGCCGACCACAATCACCGAACGGCCGGAGTAGTCGACGCGCTTGCC
>DATBJG010000134.1:0-3924 GCA_036556585.1 Vicinamibacterales bacterium | reverse complement strand
TTTCTTCGAAGGGGGCCCAGATGGGTGAGATCGTTGCCGCCGTTGGAACGTGCCACACACCGTACATGTTCACGCGGCCACCGGACGAGAACCCGCAGCAGCTCGATGCGGCCGGCGTTGCCATGCAGGAGCTCGGCAAAGCGCTGGACGAAACCAAACCCGACGTGATCCTCTTTTTCGGCAGCGATCACGTCGAGACGTTCTCGGTGACCTG
Organism: Vicinamibacterales bacterium; assembly: GCA_036556585.1. Lineage (GTDB taxonomy): Bacteria > Acidobacteriota > Vicinamibacteria > Vicinamibacterales > JAMQPK01 > DATBJG01. Next base: position 3,710 of record DATBJG010000134.1, on the reverse strand, counting down.
CATCCCGACGTTTGCGATCATTGCCGGAAGCCGCGCCATTGCCCGATTTGCCGGGCGCGAGTACATCCTCCCGGTCCATCGCGAAATGGCCGAGGACATTCTCAACAAGCTCGTGACCGAGCACAACTTCGATGTGTCGTATTCGGAGGACGCAGAGCTTGGCCACGCGTTTGCGGTGCCGTTCGAATACGTGATTGGCACGCGTAAGATTCCTGTGATTCCCTTTTTTACGAACGTCTACGTCCCGCCGCTTCCACCCCCCAAGCGATGCGCCGCATTCGGGAAAGCCGTCGCGGAAATCGTGAAAGGCCGGAAGGAGCGCGTGGCCGTGATCGCCAGCGGCGGCATGTCACACTTCCCAGGCACCCGGAAGTATCTGCACCCGGAGTTCGACTTCGACCGGTGGCTGGTCGCACAATTCGAGGCAGGAAACAGCGATGCGCTGCTGAACATGACCCAGACGCAGCTCGATGAGGTCGGCAACACCGAGATGCTCAACTGGGCGATCATGTTCGGCGCGATTGGTCGGCGTGAAGGGGAACTGATCGACTACATCCCCACGTGGCATCACGGGCTCTGCATGATGCGGTTCCTCCCGCAGCGGACGCGGAAAACCCAGCCCACCGCGGTGGCGCAGGAGTTTGGCGGCTTCAAGTTCCAGAATGAAGGGTTTCAGTTCTACAAGCACCCGCCTGCGGAAGCGTACGGGCTCAATCGCCTGCTCTTCGAGTCGCGTCACAGCGCCGATTTGCGAAATCGCATCATCACCAATCTCGACGCCGTGGCGAAGGAGTACGAGCTGCAGCCGGAACAGCGGAAAGCCGCCGAGGAATTGATCAACGTCGGGAAAGGCGGCCTCGTGAGCGAGCACGTCGGGCCGCTGGTGGAAGCTGGCGCACACCCGCTTCAGGCTTTGATGTCGCTGCACGTGATCTTTTCAACCAGCCACGCGCGCGGCCAGCAAGCCATGGCGTCTGGGAGAACGAGTTAGGATGGGCGAAGTTAGGAGGATTGCAGAAAAATCAACCATCCTTTCTGCAATCCTGCAATTCTGCAGTCCTGCAATTTCTCAAGGCAATTCTGCAATTTCTCAAGGCAAGCTCAGCGCGACAAATTCGGCGGCATGCTCCCGCGACCCGATCGCGATGAGGAGGTACTGCTTGCCCTCGAACATGTAGGTCATCGGCGCCCCCGTCGTGCCGGCGGCGAACTCGGTCTCCCACAGCACCTGCCCCGTGGCCTTGTCGAACGCGCGGAACTTGCGACCGCCGGCTCCCGGCGCCAGTGATACCGGCATGCTCTTGGGAATGCGTTCCAGGGTTGCCATGATCGGGTCACCTTCCCCAACGAAGAGCAACGTCCTCGTCGCCAGTGGTGCGCTGCGCCCCGGATGTCCGAGCGGAGGCAATTTGAGCGGTTTCAGGAGCGGGTGATCGCGGGGTCCATCCCCATTCGGCACCATCCAGGCAATTTCGCCTTTGTTCAGGTCGATGGCGGTAATTCGTCCGTACGGCGGCTTCAAGAGCGGCAGCCCGAGCGGCGCCGGCGGATATTCCCGCGTGCCGCGCGTGTAGGTGAGGTTCGTCACCTTCGCGTCGCCCGGCACGATATCGGCGACAAACGGACCGGTGATGGACTGCACGTAAAGAAGCCCGGTCTCCGGGTCGAACGCTCCACCCTGCCAGTCTGCTCCCCCCACCGATCCCGGCAACTGGATCGTGCCTTTGGTGTCGCTCGAACCATTGCCTTTAATCGAGGGCGGAGTGAACATCGGACCGATGACGTATTGCTTCACGATGTCCACAGCCGCGGCGCGCAGCTCCGGCGTGAAGTCGATCAGATCGTCGACGGAAACCCCTTGTCGATCGAACGGTGGCGGCTTGGTCGGAAAGGGCTGCGTTGGGGACGTCTGTTCACCCGGCGTCGCGGATCGTGGCACGGCGCGATCTTCGATAGGCCAGACGGGCTGTCCCGTGACCCGATCGAACACGAACGCAAACGCCTGCTTCGTCAGCTGGACGACCGATCGAATCCTCCGGCCGTCGACCGTGATGTCCGCGAGAATCGGCGCGGCCGGCAGGTCGTAGTCCCACAGATCGTGACGAACGAGCTGATAGTGCCAGACTCGCTTCCCGGTCTGACACTCCACGCACACGAGCGTGTCCGAAAAGAGGTTGTCGCCGGGCCTGTGCCCGCCGTACATGTCACTCGTGGGACTGGAAAGCGGCAGGTAAGCGTAACCCAGCTCTTCATCCGAGCTGATAAGCGACCAGAGGTTCGAATGGCCGGTGTACTGCCACGAGTTTTCCTTCCAGGACTCGACACCCACTTCTCCCTGACGCGGCACGACGTGGAACGTCCAGCGCAGCTTCCCTGTCCGGACATCGTAGGCTCTGACGTCCCCGGGCATCCCCTCCTTATTAGGAGGGGAATCGCTCATTGACGAACCGACGATGACCACGTCCCGGCAGACTTGCGGTGACCCGCTCCACGAATAGTTCGTCGTGCCGTCCGGACCGTATCGCAGGTTGACGACACCGCCGACTCCAAATTCCGGGTACGGCTGCCCGGTTTTCAAGTTGAGCGCAATCAGCGAATCGCCGCGCTGCACGAAAAGTCGCTCGTTGGTGCCATCCCTCCAGTAGCCGAGCCCGCGCGTGCTGGTCCCGCGAAGACCTTCAGGGCCGGGCGGAGGTTCCTGAACCCAGATGGTCTTACCGGTGCCGGGATGAAAAGCCTCCACGAGACCGACGCCATTCGGACTGTAAAGAACGCCGTTCAGCATCAAGGGCGTCGCGCGGAAGTTGTTGGGCACTTCCAGCCTGGGATCCTTGCCCTTCAGCAGCGGATCCACCGACGGACGCCTCCACGCGACCCTGAGATTCCTGACATTGCTGCGATTGATTTGATCGAGTGGGGCGTATTTGGTGCTACCGGGATCACCGTTGTAGCTGCGCCACTCACCGTTCCGGGTTTGTGCCGAGAGACTCAGCGCCAGACACACCCCTAAAACAGCAGCCCAGCCGATCGCTTGGAAGCGCTTCATCGCCACACCTCAGCCAGGCGTCCGGCTGAAGCCGGACGCTACACCTGTTAAGACGATTCGAAAAAAGGAAGCCGGACACTACGCTCGCCTCTCGTTGTGCGCGCTTGAGTAGCGTCCGGCGTTAGCCGGACGTTTCCGCTACCTCAGAACGTGTACCGCATCGCGACCCAGATGCGACGGTCGCCGCCATGGGTCGTCCGCGAACCGCGGGGAGTATACATCTTGGGGTGCGGGTGCTTGAACCCGCTGTCGGTCGGCGCGATAATCGGCAGGCGCGCAGCCGTAACTGCCTTCCTTATTCAGGAGGCCCCCCGATGATCGTGAGCTTGGGTTTGGCACTCGTCGCGACCACGCTCGCCTCTACGCCCTGTCAGAACCTGCAGGCGATCGCGCTTCCGCAGGCCACCGTCATCTCGGCGCAGGTGATCGCGTCGGGTATCTTCGTACCGCCCGGTGGTGGCGGACGTCAGGGTGGCGCTCCTGCGCAGGCCGCCGCGCCAATTCCCGAGCATTGTCGGGTCACGATGGTGCTCAAGCCCTCTTCCGATTCGCATATCAATGTCGAGCTTTGGATGCCGACCCAGAACTGGAATCGGAAATTCCTGGCGGTGGGCAACGGCGGCTTTGCAGGATCCATCCAGGGATACGCAGACATGCAAACAGC
>DATBJG010000133.1:0-6870 GCA_036556585.1 Vicinamibacterales bacterium | reverse complement strand
TGGAACGAGGCTGGACGGTGGACGAGCTTCACGAGCTCACTCGGATGGATCCGTGGTTCCTGCAACAGTTCTACGAGCTTGCCGAACTGCGGCGAATCTCGGTGTTGGGCGAATTTCGAGAAGTCTCGACGGAGCTGCTGCGCACGCTGAAGCGGGCGGGCTTTGGCGATCGTGAGCTGGCGGTGATGTACGGTGTCAGCGAGGCCGATGTCCGGGCGCGCAGATTGGAAGATGGCCTGGTCCCCGCCTACAAGCGGATCGACACATGTGCCGCGGAGTTCGAGTCGTTTACGCCGTACCTCTACAGCACGTACGAGCGGGAATGCGAAGCTGCCCCGACCACACGCAAGAAAGTCGTCATTCTCGGCAGCGGCCCCAACCGCATCGGGCAAGGGCTCGAATTTGATTATTGCTGCTGTCATGCCGCCTTCGCTCTGCGAGACGAAGGGCTCGAGACGGTGATGGTCAATTGCAACCCAGAGACCGTCTCGACCGACTACGACTCGACCGATCGGTTGTATTTCGAGCCCCTGACCTTCGAGGACGTGATGTCGATCATCGCCCGCGAAAGTGATGGCGGTGGCGAAGTGGCGTGTCTCGTACAGTTCGGCGGTCAAACACCGCTCAAGCTCGCCCTGGCGCTGCAGGAAGCCGGCGTCAAAATCCTGGGCACATCGCCGGACTCGATCGACCTTGCGGAAGATCGACAGCGGTTTGCCCAGTTGCTGTGGGATCTGGGCATTCCTCAGCCCGCCAGCGGCACGGCGACCTCCCCGGAGGAAGCCCGTGACGTCGCGTCGCGGATCACGTTCCCCGTCGTTGTACGACCGTCGTACGTGCTTGGCGGGCGAGCCATGGCCATCGTGTACGACGCAGCAACACTCGACCGGTACATGACCACAGCCGTGGATGCGTCGCCGGAGCATCCCATTCTGATCGACAAGTTCCTCGAGGATGCGTTCGAGCTCGACGTGGATGCCATTGCCGACGAGAGTGGTGCCGTCGTGATTGGCGGCATCATGGAGCACATCGAGGAAGCGGGCATCCATTCGGGCGACAGCTCGTGTGTGGTGCCACCGTTCCTGGTGGCCGAGCGGCACATTGCCACCATACGGGATTACACGAGACGAATTGCGCGGGCGTTGAAGGTGGTGGGACTGATGAACGCTCAGTACGCCATCAAGGACGACACCGTGTACGTGCTCGAAGTGAATCCTCGCGCCTCGAGGACAGTCCCGTACCTGTCGAAAGCCACCGGCGTCCCGTTGGCCAAGGTCGCCGCGCTCGTCATGACAGGCCGCTCGCTGGCATCGCTCAACCTCACGAGCGATCTCGACGTCTCCGGCGTTTTTGTCAAGACACCGGTCTTCCCGTTCGTACGGTTTCCGGGCGTCGACACGATTCTCGGCCCCGAGATGAAGTCAACGGGCGAGGTGATGGGCGGCGCATCGAATTTTGGTGTGGCGTTTGCCAAAGCGCAGCTTGCCGTTGGTCAGCGGTTGCCCGAGAAGGGGAGTGCCTTCATCAGCGTCAACAACAGCGACAAGCCCACAGTGCTGCCGGTCGCACGCGACCTGGTCGATTTGGGCTTCCGCATTGTGGCAACACGCGGTACGGCGGCATATCTCCGCGCCCATGGTCTTCCGGTCGAAGTTGTGTTCAAGGTCAACGAAGGACGCCCGAACGTAGCAGACCAGATCCTCAACGGCCAGATCGATCTTGTCATCAACACCCCCTTGGGTCGCGAATCATTCTTTGACGACCGGGCAGTGCGGCGCGTGGCCATGATTCACAACGTGCCGTGCATTACCACCCTTACCGGCGCCACGGCGACCGTCAGTGCTATTCGAGCCATGCGCTCGCAAGGTCTCGACGTCCGCGCGCTCCAGGACTATCACGCCGAAATTGCCGCTGGCCGCGTCTGATCGGTCACGCGAGGAGCGCGGGCCTTGAGGCCTGCCGAGTGGTCCGCGTACCTGGCGCAGGCCTTCCGCCTTCCCGTGAAGTAACGGCGATTCCTGCAACACACGGCCATCCCCACATGTGCACTTTTCTCCATCCACCAGGACACCACACTCCTGTTCTGAGCCACGCGCACGATGTCATCTCCAGCATCTTGAGCGCGTCAGCGATCGGCTGCGTGCTTGCACTGACACTGGTGTGCAACTCGTTGCGCTGACGCTGTCGAAGGCGCCTGCCCTCATTCCAGCCGTGGGTTTGATTGCCGGTACTACGGCTGGTGTCTATCTTCCGGCACCTGAAGCGACTGTTCTTCGAGTGGTCATCGTCACAGCCTGGACGGCCGCGATACTGGCGTTCGGACGACAACGGGGCGACGTTGCCACGCTCTGTCTGCTTGCGGGGTTTGGAGCAGGAGGCTGGGTGATCGCATCGGCGGCTGCCGTCGGTGCGCGGCACACGCCGCTCGGTGCCGTCTTCGAGAGCGAGAAGGCCAGGGCTCCCCTCGAGCGCGCCATTGCCGTCAATGTCGAGGGAACCCTGCAGGAAGATGCGACCGAACGACCCTGGGGTGCCAGCCTCACGATTCTCGTCGATCGCATTCGTGTGGGTCCCGACTGGCACCCGACCTCAGGTGGGTTGCGAGCCAGCGTCACCGGGTCCCTTGTCAGCCGTCACATCGACGAGTGGCGGGCAGGGCGCCGGCTGCGATTTCCGGTCCAACTTCGTCGCCCTTCACGGTACCTCAATCCCGGCGCATCGGATGACGAAGCGCTCCTCGCCTGGCGCGGGATCTCGCTCGTTGGCACCGTGAAGAGCGCCGCTTTGGTCGAAGTGCTCGAAGAGGGAGGCTGGCACGAGGAGAGGGCGGCGGACCTTCGATATTGGACCAGACGACGGATTGGCGAGTCGGTGGGCCGGTGGAGTGCGGTATCGGCGGCAATTGTGACGGCCGTCTTGATTGGCGATCGATCCGGAATCGACGAGCGACTCGAACGACGGCTACAGACCGCCGGCACTTATCACGTGATTGCCATTTCCGGCGGCAACATTGCCATCCTGACGCTGCTGACGTTAGCTGCCTGCCAAACCGCGCGTTTTCGGCCCCAAGCGGCGGCGGCAATCACGATCGTTCTGCTGATCGGCTATGGCTGGGTGGTGGGTTTTCAGTCGTCGGTCAGTCGTTCGACGATCATGGCGGTCGCGTATCTGGCCGCGCGCCTGCTCGATCACCGGACCGACACGATCAATGCACTTGCCGTTGCGGTCGCTGTCATCCTCTGGGCCTCACCTCTGTCAATTGCCGACACTGGGTTCGTTCTCACGTGCGGAGCCACGCTTGGCATCGTCCTGGGAGCGCGCTGGCGCTGGAGGTTCGTCCCACGCCAGGCCTGGCTGGCAGCGCCGGTTCTGTTGTTTCGCGCGTCATTGTGCGCGGAACTGGCGTTGGTGCCCGTCAATGTCTTCGTCTTCTCACGCGTGACCTTTGCCGGGCTGTTCCTGAACTTTGTCGCTGTTCCACTGATGGTTGTTGGACAGGTAGCCGGACTGACGGTTCTCACACTGGCCTGGCTGGCATCGGGGCTGGCAGCCGCCGCAGGTTGGATCGCACACCTGGCCACCGTTGGCCTGGTCCGCACAGCGGAATGGGCCGAGCTTCTGCCTTGGGTGTCGTACCGCCTTCCCCCTCCTGCACCACTGACGGTGATGTCTTACTACGTCGCGATTGGCTCTTACCTCTTTGCTGCATCGGCCTCGGCCCAATCCGCCTTGCCGACGGGGTGCGCCGTCACCATCCGGCGCATCGCCGCCACTATCGCTGCAGGCGCCTGGCTGTGGATCCTGATTGAGCCGGTGACGGCCATTGGTGATGCGCTCGGAATGGGTCGAACGTTGCGCGTGTCCTTCCTCGATGTCGGACAAGGAGATTCCACGCTGGTCCGCTTTCCGGGCGGGAACTCACTGCTGGTCGACGCAGGAGGCGGCACTGATCAGTTCGACCTGGGCGCACGCGTCGTGGCGCCTGCACTCTGGGCGGCGGGCGTCCGCAGGCTCGACACGCTGGCGGTGACGCACGGCGATCCGGATCACCTTGGAGGCGCCCCCTCAGTCCTGCGCGACTTCTTTGCCCGCAGCGTCTGGGAAGGGGTTCCTGTGCCAAGGCATCTGCCGATGCAGACATTTCACCAGCTGGCCGACCACAAAGCCGCGGCCTGGCAGACACTCCAACGCGGTGATCGCTTCCGAATCGGCGGCGCGGACCTCTTCGTCTGGAATCCGCCACTGCCCGACTGGGAGCGCCAGCGAGTGCGCAACGATGACTCGATCGTTCTGGAGATTCGCTATGGCGACGTGTCGATCGTTCTACCCGGCGACGTTGGCCGTACGGTCGAACACCTCGTCGCACCGCAATTCGCGCCGACACGTCTTCGCATCCTCAAGGCCGCCCACCACGGCAGCGATACGTCGACTTCAGCGGAGTTCCTGCAAGCGCTTCGACCGTCGGTGGTGATTGTTTCGTGCGGTCGAGACAACCCCCACGGCCATCCCGCGCCGCCAGTCCTCCGTCGTGTCCAAGACGCGGGCGCTGCCATCTTTCGCACCGATCAGCACGGGCAAATCTCGCTGGAGACAGACGGCAAGACCGTCACCATTCGACCGTTCAGGGGGGAACCGCTATTTCTGGGGATGCCACAATCATGACCATTCATTCCAGTCCGCTCGATCCTGAGTCCGAGTCTGTGGTTACAGCCGTCATTGATGCTGGATTTGCGGTCCACCGTGCCCTTGGCCCCGGATTCTTAGAAGGAATCTACAAGACCGCGATGCACCTGGAACTCGACGCCCGGAACATCCCGTTCGAGTGCGAAAAAGGGGTGGACGTGTTGTACCGAGACTACCGAATTCCCGGCCAGCGGGTAGATCTCATTGTTGCCAACTTGGTTCTGGTCGAGCTGAAGGCCGTCAAGCTACTGGAGGGTATTCATCAAGCCGTGCTCATTTCATATCTCAAGACGACTGGCCTCAAAGTTGGTCTTCTCATGAATTTCCATTCGGTGTTGTTCAAGGACGGCTTGAAACGAATCGTGTTGTGACGACGAGCTTTCGACTCGCATATGGCGAACGACTGACCGAGAAGGACACGATGGTTTCGTTTGAACCACGAAGGGCACGACGAACACGAAGGGTCCGGAGATGAACCACGAAGGCACGACGGACAGCGCGCTACGATGGCAAATCACGACGGGCACGACGGACACCAACGTTCCGGTCAGAAACCAGGAAGGGCCCGATGAACCGAAGGGTCTGGAGATGAACCACGAAGGCACGACGGACAGCCCGCGACGACGGCAAATCACGACGGTCACGACGGATACCAACGTTCCGGTCAGAAACCACGAAGGGCCCGACGAACACGAAGGGTCCGGAGATGAACCACGACGGCACGACGGACGAAGGATGGACACGACGGGCGCGACGATTGGGGTGCGGAACCCACGAAGGGAAAACTGCTCGTCGGTGAGCTCGGTTGGCCTTAATGTGTATTAGCCAAGATTCGATCTGACAGTCACAGTGAGTCCTCGCACCCGCGCGCTGCGCGCGCCGACCTGGCTTAGTGAGGCCGGCGTGCTCGCGCGCTAGGCGATGAGTTTTTCCTTCGCCAAGGGCAGACTGTCAAGAAACGTTTGCATGGGCGTCTTCCCGTAGCACCAGCGACCCTGATGGGGACGTTGCGAGTTGTACTCGTCAATCCACGCATCGAGGTCCTGTTGAATCTCCCCGAGGGTGCCGTAAAACCGTTTGCGAAACGCGACGCGATAGAACTCGTTTAGAACCGTCTTGTGGAACCGTTCGCAGATCCCGTTGGTCTGCGGCCGTTTGACCCGGCTGCGCGTATGTTCGATGTTCTCGACGGCCAGATACCGCTCGAACGGGTGCCGGTCGGCAGCGCCACAGCATTCACTGCCGCGGTCCGTCAGGATGCGGTGAAGGGGAATGCCGTGCTCGTCGAAAAACGGCACGACGCGGTCGTTGAGCAGATCCGCGGCCGTGATGGGCGTTTTCTCGGTGTACAGCTTGACAAACGCGACTTTGCTGTCGGTGTCGATCACCGTCTGCTGATAGATCCGGCCGACGCCCTTCATCGTGCCGACGTAGAACGTGTCCTGGCCGGCACAGTACCCCGGGCATTCACTGTCAAACTCGCCGTGGGCTTCTTTCTCATGCTGGGCCTTCTCCAAGGCCGCGACCTGCGCCTCAGTCAGGATCAGTCCTTCCTGCGCCATCTTGGCTTCGAGCGCCCGCAAACGCTTGTTCATCGTCTCGAGATCGTGGCGCACCCACACGACGCGGACGCCTGCGGGCGAAATCGCCAGCCCGCGCTTGGCCAATTCGTTGGCCACGCGCACCTGGCCGAGTGCCGGCTGCTCCAGCGCGAGTTCCACACAGGCGGCTTCCACCGCCGGCGCCACGCGATTCTTATGGAGCGGCTTCCGCCGACTGATTTCGCGCAAGGCCTCTTCGCCGCCGGTCTCGTAGAGCTCCTTGAAACGGTAGAAGCTCTCGCGGCTGTAGCCGAGCAGACGGCACGCTTCCGAGACATTCCCCAGTTGTTTGGCCAGTTCCAACAACCCCACTTTCGTCTTGATCACTTTCTGTTCGGTCGTCACGTCCTCGTTCCTTTCTCCCTTACGGGATTCGGGGCAAGGACTCTATCAGTAACTGTCAAGTTAAGTCTTAGCTAACTCACTTCGTGTGTTGTGGTTCAATTGCAACGTCGTGCCGTTGTGTCGTCGTGGTTCACAGGCGGGTCCGAGATGAACCCGTCCTGCCTTTGTGGTTGAAGAATCGCTTCGTGGGCATCATGTCTTTGTGATTTCTGAATCGCAGCGGCTTCGGCTGGTTGTGTCT
>DATBJG010000132.1:0-4399 GCA_036556585.1 Vicinamibacterales bacterium | reverse complement strand
CTGGTCATGAAGGATGTTCGTATTCGCTATTGCCGGGTCTGAAACTACCGTCCTCATGCTGCCCGTGTGGCAGCCGCAATCAAACAGAAGACCGGCCTGGATGCGCAACTCGTCGAAGGGGCGCGCGGAGAATTCACCGTGTGGGTTGGTGAGAAAGTCGTCGCCCGGAAAGACGCCCACGGCTTTCCCTCAGACAGCGCCGCCGTAACGGCCGTCCAGGAGGCGCTCGCGAAGGACTGATTCGTCACCCGATCCGACGCCCCCCGCACCCTCTACACCCCAGTCGCCTTAGTGCCGATACATCACTAAGGTATTGACTGTGCGGCACTTAATTACAATTTTGACAATTCTGGCCGCCCTGGCGTGCGCAACCCCCGCCGAGGCCCAGATCTACAGCTGGCGGGATGCCAACGGGCACCTGGTGCTGAGCGATCGACCGCTAGTGGACGGGGCTCGATCGTTCGCTGTCACCACGGCCTCCACCATCCGGACGACCACCCGGGTCACGGTACCCACTCGTTACAGCTACGACGATCTGATCGAGCGTCACGCGGCCGCACACCAGGTCCGACCTGACCTCGTTCGTGCTGTCATCCAGGTCGAATCGGGCTTCAACCGTTACGCGACGTCACCAAAGGGTGCGATGGGGTTGATGCAGCTGATGCCCGCGACGGCGGCGCGCCTGGGCGTCCGCGACGCGTACGACCCGGCCGAAAACATCCGCGGGGGCGTGACATATCTTCGGCAGCTGCTCGATCGCTACAGCCAGAACGAAGAGCTTGCCCTGGCGGCCTACAACGCGGGGCCCGTTGCCGTCGAGAAACACGGCACGACCGTTCCGCCCTATCGCGAAACTCGAAACTACGTCAAGAAAATCAAGGGCATTACCGAGGTCTCCGCCCAGACCCGCAAGCGCGTGATCTACAAGACCATCGAAGTGGTGGATGGCCGCGAGGTCCCACGCTACTCCGACACCAAGCCTGCTTCCGGTCCCTACGAAGTCGTCTCACTCACCCGCTAGCGTGGCTGACGGCCGCTCCCGCACGACACCCGGCGATACGGAAATTCGATCCGCCTTGACTGACCTTTTTCGGTTCCCTCGATCCACGCGATCAGCGAATCGGGACCCTCGCGTCGGTAGCCAATCTTCTGCGGAAAGTCGTGCTGCGGATTCTCGAAGAGCACCAGGGAATCACTGACGGTGCTCGAAAGAAACTTGGCCCGGCTTTGACCAGACGGATGGGACTCGTACTCGAGGCGTTCGCCCACTTCCCGCAGAAGCAGAAACTCGTAAGCGACAAGCGCATCACCCCGCACGGTACGGCTCATCCCAACCATATTGCCGCCCCGCGGTGCCATCCATTGCTCATCGATGGTCCTCTGCGCGGACGAACTCTCCCAGCATCCTTGAAGCCACGCGACACGTTGGATGCCCCGGGGCTGCGACTCGAGGCCGCGGACGCACAAACCCACTGCCACGAGGGTCACGAGCGTTCTTGTCACGATCATATCCTCGCAGTCTGCTTGGGCGACGCGCACTGCATTTTCCGGTTGCCCTTGCTGAACACCCCGGCGCTCACCAAGACCAGCGTCGAAAAGTGTCGTCAAATACTACGCGATTGCTGGGGGAAGAGCCGGGGGGCAGGTCTCGCCGAAGCGCTTCGCGCGAAGGCGGAAAAGCCAGCGCTACTGCGGGTCAGTTGGAGAGTTGCTCAGGCCCGAAGGCCTGTTTGACGCGACAGGGCTGGTTGGAACTGTAGCGGCGGGTCTTTAGACCCGCCGTGGGAATCTGGTAGAGGCGGGTCTTTAGACCCGCCGTGGATCCTGGAGATTAGAGGGCCCTGACGAACGTTTGGGTTGTCGAGAGCACCTCGCGGGCTGCGCGGCCGTCGGGAATACAGAACGGCTGCCCGGCGCCGCCATCGGTTTCGAGCATCGATGTCGGCAGCGAGAGCACCCCGCTGACCACCCAGGGGCAAAACTGGGAGCCAGCACGGCGTGCAATGAATGCACGTGCGGCGTCAATCGACATGGGCTCGCGAGCCACCGGATGCACCAGCGCGTCAAGGGCATCCATCACGCTCACGATGCGAACGGGCCACGGAATCGCCGAGCTCGCCATGCGATCGGGATATCCCTGACCATCGTAACGCTCGTGGTGATACAGGATGATTTCGCACGCTCCATGCGTCGCGCCCGCGCGGTCGGCCAGCTCGACGCCCACTTCCGGATGACCCGCCAGTTCTTCCCACTCGCTCCGGCTCAGTCCACGGCCCTTCTTCAGGATGTGTGGAGCGACAAACAGCTTGCCGACGTCGTGCAGCAAGGCACCTATGCGAACCGATTCGATCGCCTGAGGTGACAACCCATACTGCGATGCCAGTCGTACTGCAAGCATCGAAACACGTTTGGAATGTTCTGCAACCTGCGGTCTCTGCGTTTCGAGCATCGACAACAGGTGATCAAGTCGCTGGGAGGCCGGAATCTGCATACCGACCCTGATAGGGCAACGGCCATGCCCAGCCGGACAGCAAGCTTGCCTGGGTGTCTAAATGCCTGCGGACGCACGCGTTGCCGGAACCCGATTCACTTTGAGACGGTACGCTTTACACATCGTGACCAAGCGGAATGTTACAAAATCTGCCACTGTGCGCGAGTTTCGTAAGCCGTGCCCGAATGACGCACGTTTTGGCGGCCTGCCGGTATCCCGTGCTAACATAACGGGTTCTATCGTGGCCCTCGGAGCGAGCGACGCGCACCGGTGGCTGCCCGGCTTACCTGTATCTCTTTGAAAGGGAACGGCCACGTGGCAAGTCACGCATCGGCACTGAAAGCGCACCGTCAGAATCAGAAGCGGCGGGAACACAACCGTGAATTCCGGGCCAAACTTCGCTCGGCCCTCAAGGGTATTCGCACGGCACTTGACGGGAAGGACGTCGCTGGCGCAAAGCAACAGCTGAACAAGACCGTGTCACTCATTGACAAGCTGGCTGGCAAGGGCATCATCCATCGCAATGCCGCGGCACGCTACAAGTCGCGGATTCGGACGCGCCTTACGAAGACCAGCGCCGCCTGACGCGCTATCGGCCCGCCGAGGGTCCTCCGCACAACTCGACCACCAGCCGCTCGAGCAACACCCGCGGATCTCCGCCGGAGCTCTTCAGGGCCAGATCCGTCTGGAACACGGCCTCTACGGCACCTGGGACTCGCCGTCGGTCCAGCTTTGTCCGTACACACCAGGCCACCTGGCCCAGAATCAAGTATGGCGAGACGCCGGCATCAAACTGCGCCGCGAGCTCTCGTAGGGCCGCAGCCGCCGCTCCTCGCTCGATCGCGTTAGTGACCGCCCACTCTCCGCTTCCCTGGCGTGCGTCGGTCGTCAGGGCCTCGACATCAGCGGTGGTGATCACCTTCTGGCCGGCCGCGTACAGAACCAAGCGTTCCGCATCGGCCCGCAGTTGCATGGGATCGCCACCCGAGCGGTTGATGAAAAGCTGTACGGCCTTGGCCTCTATCGTCAGGCCGCGGCTCTCTGCCGTCTCGCGTAGCCATTTCGCAGCCTCGACGGGATTCCCCAGACCGTCGCACCGGACGACGGACGCGCTTTTCAGGAGGAGCTTGGACAGGCTGCGTCGTTCGTCCAGCTCGCCTGCCACCAGGATCAGACAGGCGTGCGTGCCTGGAGCCTTGACATAGCTCGTCAGCACGTCCTGGCCCTCTTCGGTTGCTTGCGTCTCGCGCCGCGGCACAATCACATGTTCAGCCTGAAGCACGACGATGACCCGTTGCGGCGCCATCAAAGGCAACGTGCGGGCTGCGTCCACAATCGAGGTCGCGGATGCCTCCGTCCCGTAGAAACGGTCGACGTTGAACGGGCGCAGTTCCTCCTCGATCGTCGAGATGAACTCGCCCGCCAGTGCGCTCTTCTCCGTCTCATCTGCGCCAAGGAGCAGGTAAATCGGGTCGAGCTTCCCTGCGGCAATCTGTTTTCGAACGGCAGCTGAAGTGAGGAAAGCCACTTAGAACGCTTCGAGGATGGAACTGACGACCGTACGCCCGAACTCGGTGGAGAGCCGTTGCAGCGCGTTCGTGCTCTGCCCAAAGAATGCGGTGGGATCGAGCGCGTCGGTGCCGCTCGCCGCATCGAATTCCTCACGGAGAGTTAACGAAGGGTTCTGCCACAAGACCTTGTTGTCGACGGTATCACGCAGTGAGATATTGGCCGTCACGGTCGCAACGTAGCGCGAGGCTTGTTGTTGCTGCGTGAAACTGACGGGTGCAATTGTCAGCCCCGTGATTTGCCCTGCCAGCACCGCATCCACGCCGTTGATATCGGGAAGAACCTTGTAACGCCCTCGTCCGATCAGCTCTGCCCGCACCTTCTCCGTAAAGATCTGGT
>DATBJG010000131.1:0-3314 GCA_036556585.1 Vicinamibacterales bacterium | reverse complement strand
TCAGTGAATCCATCGATCGTCAATCCTGGGGCCTCACGCGAAGCAATGACCGCCCGCGCTCGTGCCACGGGCGATGTGCCGGTCACGAGTCTGATCCGGCGGGTGCTCGAGGTGTTCGAGCAGGAATGCGTGCGGTACTGCGTGCTGCGCGACGCGGACCGGCTCGATCGCCGCACTGGCGACATAGATCTCCTCGTGGATCGGAACGACCTCACCCGCCTGCAGCGAGTACTCGAGCCTCTTGGGTTCGTGAAACCTCGTGCCTGGGGATATGCGGCGCACCGTTTCTTTCTGGCATACGACAGCGAATCCGATGCCTGGCTCAAGCTCGATGTCATCGATCGGCTCGCGTTTGGAGACGAGCAGGTGCTTGGCGCCTCGCTCACCGGTCACTGCCTGAATCACCGGCGGCGTCATGGGATGGCCTTCATTCCCTCGCCTGAAGTTGAGCTCATCGCGCTCCTGTTCCATTGCATGCTCGAGAAACGGCGCTTCGATCCTGCTAGAAGAGAGCGCTGCAGAGCGTTGTGCGAAGAGATTACCAACCAAGGCCTGCTCTCCGGGCTGTTGATGACGTACTGGTCGCCAGCTATGACGACACAACGGCTCATTCAGATGATTCAGCAGAATGACTGGGACGCGTTGTTGAAGGAAAGCCCGGTCACTGCCGCCGACAAAGGCGTCGTCGGACGGGTTGGTTCCCGGGTCGCGAGGATTGGGCGAGGAGTGCTCCGGAGGCTCAACCGTCGGCTCCCAAGCTACCGGCATCGTGGCCTGACCGTGGCGCTGCTCGCTCCAGATGGCGGCGGGAAGTCGACACTCGTGCAGGGAATCCACGAATCGTTTCACGTCCCAGTCCGGTCCCTCTACATGGGTCTCTATAAACGAGACTCGTCCGATACCATGCCACAGCGGCGGGCTCCCGGACTCGGGTTTGTGACGCGTCTCGTCCGGCAATGGGCCCGCTATCTCGTCGCGTGCTACCACCAGGGGCACGGTCGATTCGTGCTCTTCGACCGTTATTCCTACGACGCCATGCTTCCGCCACGCGCACCGCTCGTTTGGCACAGCCGCGTCCGGCGATGGCTGCTGGCCCGATCCTGTCCTGCCCCGAACCTCATCGTCGTCCTGGATGCACCGGGGGAGGTTCTTTTCAACCGTAAACGCGAGCATTCGGTGGCGCTTCTCGAGCAGCAGCGGCAGACCTACCTGCGGCTGGCCGCCCGGCCCGGCAGCCTGGTCGTTGACGCGACTCGAGACGCCGAATCGGTGCGCCGGGAAGTGACGAGTTTCATCTGGAACGCGTACGCGTCGCACGCCGCTGGAGGGAGGTTGCATGAATCCCGGGTCGGGACCCGCCACGCGCTTCCACGGTCCAGTTAGGACGTCATGGTTCTTGACGACCTCGTAATCGTTCGGGGATCCGTCCCAGAGAAAGGAACGGTGTGAATCAGTCCGCCTCGAACCGCCCCGTGGCCATCGTCGTGGGCCTGGACTCGATTACGGGACTTCAGACGGCGAGGCTGCTCGCACGTCGTGGAATTCCCGTCTGGGCTATCACGAGTAACCCGTCTCACTTTGCGGCGCACACTCGAGTGTGTCAACGGATCCTCCAGGCCGACACCTCGAGCGAGGACCTGATCGTACTGCTCGAAAACAGCGCAGACAGCTTCTCGCTCAGGCCTGTTCTGTATCCGTGCTCCGACAACAGTGTCCTGCAGATCTCACGCAATCGCGCGCGGCTCGAGCAACACTACCACCTCGCGCTGCCCGGTCATGAGGCGCTGACGCTGCTCATGAGCAAGGCCGGGTTCGCTCACCACGCGATGGAGCACGGGTTTCGTGTGCCCATCACCGTCGATGTGTTTCAGAAGAGCGATCTCGAGGCGGCGATCCCGACTCTTCGCTTCCCATGTGTGTTGAAGCCCGCGCTCAAGGACGTGCGCTGGTTGTCACAGGCGAAGCAAAAGGTATTCAAGGTTTCAACCCCGGACGAGCTGTTGGCGACGTTCGACACGCATTCGCAAATGAGCGACCATTTCATCCTTCAGGAGTGGATTGATGGTCCGGAATCGGATCAGTTCACCTGCAACTGCTATTTCGACCGGCAGGGACAACCGTTAGTCACTTTTGTCTCGCGCAAGATTCGTCAGTGGCCACCGGGCACCGGTGTCGGCTGCCTGGCCGTGGAGTGTCGAAACGATCGGGTCCGTGACGAAACCATTCGCTTGTTCCAAAGCGTGCCGTACCGCGGCCTTGGCTACGTCGAGATGAAGCTGGATCGGAAAACCGGCGAGCTGGTGCTCATCGAGCCGAATGTGGGTCGTCCAACCGGACGGTCTGCAATGGCGGAAGCCAGCGGCGTCGAGCTGTTGTACTCGATGTATTGCGATCTGACGGGCCTGCCACTGCCGAATGGCGCAGCGCGGGATTCCAAACCGCTCAAGTGGATCTATTTCCGCCAGGACCTGCAGTCGGCTCTCCTGCAGTTATATCGCCGCGAGCTTTCCCTGCTGCAATGGGCAAAATCGCTGCGGGGGCCCAAGGTGGATGCGGTCTGGTCGCTGTCTGATCCCGTACCGTTTCTCGTGGATTGGTTGAGGTACGCCGGCGTTCGTCGTGGAAAGGCCCGCGTGTCCGCTCCGCGGCAACCGAAGGCGGACTACGCCAATCGGGCTATTCGGTTAACACGTTCCGGTAGGCAGCTGGCACGTTCGGGGGATTGATGAGGGCGCCCACTCGGGAACAGCATGCAGGCTGCAGGGAACCACGGCGGTAAACCTGCGCCATTAAGAAAAACGACACATGGCTAACGGTGAGCAGAAAGTGATCGGGAGACGATTGGAGCCATCGCGCGTTGGCGTGCTGCTCCTGAATGCGGAATTTCATCCCATTCACTACGATGCCGAAGCCGCCCGCGTTCTCGCCTACCCAGCGAAGCTCGAGGGAATGCCCTCGCTCGATGCTGTGCTGCCGGCTGAAACGCACTCACAGCTTGCGAATCTTTCCGCAGGTGGACCCCAGTTCAAGTCTCAGTTCACGTCGGGACGAAGAAAGTACCGTTGCCGCGTTCTACTTCTCAACTCCGAGAATCACCATCGATCCCGCCTTCAACCCAAATTCATCGTCTTCCTCGAGCGCCAGGTCACGCAGACGGTCGACATCACGCGATGGGGTCAGGAGTTCCAGCTGACGGCTCGCGAGCGTGAAACCGTTGAACTGCTGCTCGAAGGCCTCACCAGCCGCGAGATAGCCGACCGCATGGGGATCAGCCCCAACACGGTCAAAAGCTTTCTCAGACTGGTGATGGTGAA
>DATBJG010000130.1:0-2988 GCA_036556585.1 Vicinamibacterales bacterium | reverse complement strand
GCAAAGCTCGATGCCAAGAACAAAGACGGCAAGACGCCGCTCGATGTGGCCATGGCGCCGGGGCCGCGGCAGATGTACGACAATGATGCAGGCGCGCAAAAGAGCACCGTCGCCTTGATTCGAAAGCTGCTGGAAAAATCTTCCGTTCCCACTGTGCAATAAGTTCCCGCACTCCACAAACCGTTCAACCGCGTCGCCCACTCACCGCTATCAGTTTTCACTTGCACGGAACTTGCAGGTTTGCACGCGAAGGTTTGTCCGCTTGATAACCGATCGACGTTTTTGCGCGCTGAATCTCATCGTCGGCCGCGAGATATCGTGTGAGAACCGCGAAAGTGGACGAACGACAAGCGCACACAGAGTCGTATCGCCGTGCAGCGTGTCGGCTAATGATTCACATTCGCGTGAATCAATGCACGCACATTGAGAGAAAAAATTCTCCCTTTGGGGTGAATACTTAGAAACGCTCACAGATTTGTCAGTTGGATCGCTCGAAATCCGGTCGAGACTTCCCGCGAAGTGTGGGCCCCCTTCTTGCTACACACTGTGCCGCATTCGTTTGTGATCTGCCTGGGCAGATTGAAGCGGCGTGGATGCGTTGATCGCATCCGATGTGATTGGCAGATGCGCGGCGCGAGCGTGCGTGAGGGCGGCTGAGCTTGAGACCGACTTGGCGAGGTGCAGAATCCGCTGCAACATGTCTGGACCTCGCTGCCGATGCGGGTCGGACAACGCAGCCGGACGTCGCGGCCCTTTCGGGCGATTGCCATAAATCGATCCGACACGCTCTCCTCAAGGCGCTTTATTCTCGCGCGTGCGATCGTAATCGCCTAACTCACACCCGGCTCGTCCTTGGTGCGCAGCCATCGTGGCTGATCCGCCAGAGGAGTGTCTCTTGCGCTGTGTGAGATGGATATGACCCGGTCCTGGCCAGACATGTCGTCGGCTCGACGCTGGTTCATCGAGCACCGCCGGCCGTTTGTCGTCGGCTTCCACATGGCACTGGTCGTGATTGCCAACCATGTGGCATTCCTGCTGCGCTTTGACGGCAGCATCCCGCCGGCCCACATGGCCGTTCATCTCCGCATGCTTCCCTGGTTGCTCCTTGCCAGGGGTTCGGTCTTCGTCTTTTTCCGGTTATACGAGGGCCTTTGGAAGTACAGCAGCATCTGGGACCTTTGCCAGATTGTGTTTGGTGTAGCCGTCAGCTCGGTGTTGTTCGTTCTCGTGCTGTGGGTGCCCACTGGTGTTATTCAGTATCCGCGCTCGGTGATCCTGATCGACGGTCTGGTGCTCATCTGCATGCTTGGAGGAGCCAGGCTCGGGCGCCGGATTTTCCGGGAAATGAGGCAAGTCAAGCGCGCGGGTCACTCGAGACGCGTGTTGATTTTCGGTGCAGGCGATGCCGGGGAAATGATCGTCCGCGACATGAAGAACAACGCGGCCTACGACTACGAACCGGTCGGCTTCCTGGACGACGACCAGGCGAAGGTCGGTCGGCGTATTCACGGGGTGGCTGTCCTGGGGACGCGGAAGGACCTTCCCTGGATCCTCAACACGCAAGGCATCGATGAAATCCTGATTGCCATCCCGAGCGCCGAGCCGCGCGTCATCCGCGAAATCGTCCAGACGCTGGTCCCGTTCAAGATGCACATCACCACGCTGCCGAACCTGCGCGACCTGCTCGAGCGATCGGTCGGCGTGCGGCAGATTCGGCGGTTGCGGTTCGACGACCTGCTGGTCCGCGCCCCTGTCGGCCTCGACACCACGCCGCTCCGGTATTTGATCGAAGGACGCCGCGTCCTCATCACGGGTGCGGGTGGATCAATTGGTGGGGAGCTGTCGCGACAGGTCAGCGCGCTCAGGCCCGAGTCGCTCGTCCTGCTGGATCGGTACGAGAACGGGTTGTATGCCGTTGCCAATGATGTAGCGGCCGAGGGCGTCGAAGGCGCGGAGAACGTGCACCCTGTCATTGGAGACATCACGGACGAGAACCGTCTCGACGTGATCTTCTCCGAGTACCGACCTCACATCGTGTTTCACGCTGCCGCGCACAAGCATGTGCCGCTGATGGAAGGCAACCCGTGCGAGGCAGTCAAAAACAACGTACGCGGCACTCGAATGGTGGCTCAGGCAGCCGAACGGTGGGGTGCCGATCGCTTCATTCTGATCTCGACCGATAAGGCTGTGAACCCCGTCAATGTCATGGGCGCAACCAAGCGCGCTGCCGAACTGGTGGTGCAGGCCATGACGCCAGTGAGCGATACCTCGTTCTTCACCGTCCGGTTCGGCAACGTGCTGGGCAGCAACGGGAGTGTCGTGCTGAGGTTCCTCGAACAGATTGAAGCGGGCGGTCCGGTGACCGTCACGCATCCGGAAATCGAGCGGTACTTCATGTCGATTCGCGAGGCCGTCCAGCTTGTCCTGCACGCTGCCGCCGTGGGTCAGACTGGCGACGCGTACATTCTGGATATGGGGGAACAGTTGAAACTGCTCGACGTGGCCCGCGATCTGATTCGGCTGTCGGGTTACGTCCCGGAGCGGGAGATTCCGATCACGTTCATCGGCCTCCGTCCGGGAGACAAGCTCTCCGAAGAATTGGTGTGTCCAGACGAAGAGTCCTCGCCGTGGTCGGTCGAAAAAATCATCCGCGTCTCGTCAACATCGCGGCGGTCGTGGAAGGACGTCATGCTGACGGTGCAGTCGCTTGAAAAGGCCGCGTTGGAAGGAAACACCGAAGGGATCTACTCAGGCCTCGTGGAACTCATTCCGGAATTCCATCCGGCTCCGCCGAGCAGCGTGCGCGCCCCCGTCGGTATCGCGCGCGCGATTTGAAATCGCCGATCTCATTCAGGCGCGGCGATTGCGCTGGCAGTAGCGCTCCATGACTTCCTCGTCGGCGGAGCACAACTCGACGCCGGCCCGATACTGCTGTCCCCGTGCGCCAATTTCCAGGTTGGCCCACGCCACGGCTCCAATCAGTCGCAG
>DATBJG010000129.1:0-24897 GCA_036556585.1 Vicinamibacterales bacterium | reverse complement strand
GTGATCAGACCTGGGAGGAAATGCAGTATTCAGGCCTGTTGTTCAGTGCGAAGTAAAGTCTAGAAGAAGACCGAAGCGGATCGTTGCTACGAAGCACGCCGAGCGCCACAGGCGCGAGGTACAGGTCGCGGGGGTGGGGCCCCGCGACCCACTAATAAGGAGCGTGCAATGTCGGCACGTCGATGTCGTTGGTCTGTGGGTCTTCTGTCGTTCGTCATCTCGATCACCGTGATTTCGGGACAGGCGCCCCCGCAAAACACCGACTGGCGGAGCTATGGAGCCGATCTCCGAAATACGCGCTACTCGCCGCTGGATCAGATCAAGGGCGACAACTTCGGCAAGCTCGAGGTTGCCTGGAGGTTCAAGCCTGACAATCTCGGCCCGGGGCGTGAGTTCAAGTTCGAGTCAACCCCGCTGGTGGCCAATGGAGTGTTGTACTCGACGGCAGGGACCAGGCGCGCTGTCGTGGCGCTGGACGCGGGCAACGGCGAGCTGTTGTGGATGCATCGTCTCGACGAGGGCAAGCGCGGTGCGGTATCGCCTCGCAAATTGTCTGGGCGCGGACTCGCGTACTGGACTGACGGGAAGGAAGAGCGAATCATCTACGTCACGATCGGGTACCAGATGGTCGCCCTCGATGCCAAGACCGGAGTTCCCATCCCCGGTTTCGGCACCGACGGTGTCGTCGATCTCAAGCGGGATATGGACCAGCAGATCGATCCGGTGACCGGCGATCTCGGTCTTCATTCGACGCCAGCCGTTGCCAAGAACGTCATCATCGTTGGCGCGGCGCATTCTCCTGGAGGCGTGCCCAAGAGCCGAACGAACGAAAAAGGGTACGTCCGAGGATTCGATGTCCGGACGGGCAAGCGCAAGTGGATCTTCCATACCATCCCGCAACCGGGTGAGGTTGGCAACGAAACCTGGCTGAACGATTCGTGGGTGTATACCGGCAACACCGGGTCATGGGGTCAGATCAGCGTTGACGAAGACCTCAACCTCGCCTATCTGCCGATTGAGACACCTACAGGCGATTTGTTCGGCGGCCATCGACACGGCGGAAATCTCTTCGGGGAGAGTCTCGTGGCTGTGGATCTCGACACGGGCCAGCGGAAGTGGCACTACCAGTTCATCCACCACGGCATCTGGGACTGGGACCTTCCATGCGCGCCTATCCTCGTAGACATCACGGTTAACGGCAAGGCAATCAAAGCGGTCGCGCAGCCGAGCAAGCAGGCCTTCCTGTACGTTCTGGACCGCGTGACCGGACAACCCGTCTGGCCGATCGAAGAACGGCCAGTCCCCAAAGGCGAGGTCCCCGGGGAATGGTACTCGCCGACACAGCCCTTCCCCACCAAACCACCGGCCTACGATCGACAGGGGCTCAGTCTGGACGATCTGATTGACTTCACGCCTGAATTGAAAGCCGAGGCGGTCAAGGCCGTGTCGCGGTACAGACTGGGGCCGATCTTCACGCCCCCGGTCGTGAGCAAGTGGGAAGGTCCGCTGTCGACCTTGATGCTGCCTTCACTGGGCGGCGGTACCAACTGGCCCGGTGGCTCATTCGATCCCGAAACGGGCATCCTCTACGTGTTTTCAGCGACAACGGTGGGGCAGGCGGGTCTACTCGTGACCGATGGCAAGCGGAGCGACATGAGCTACATCATGGGAACTGCGCGAGATCCCGCTGCGCCCCCGCCCGCGCCTGGCGCCGGTGGGGCTCCCGAAGGAGGGTTGGGCGGACCAAATGTGCAGGGATTGCCGCTCGTCAAACCACCATGGGGTCGGATCACGGCCATCGATCTCAACAAAGGCGAGTTCGTCTGGCAGATTGCGCACGGTGCCACACCAGATGCCGTACGTAACCATCCGGCGCTCAAGGGCCTGGATATTCCGCGCACGGGACAATCCGCCCATGTCGGCACGCTCGTCACCAAGACGCTCGTCATTGCCGGCGAAGGCGCTTTCACCACGACCTCGACCGGCCAGCGCGGCGCCATGCTTCGCGCCTACGACAAGAAAACGGGTGCAGACGTGGGATCGGTGTACATGCCTGCGCCGCAATCCGGATCGCCAATGACGTACTTGCTCAACGGCAAGCAACACATCGTCGTCGCCGTCAGCGGCGGCAACTATTCGGCCGAGTTAATTGCGTTCAGGTTGCCATAAGTAGCTATCAGCCATCAGCCATCAGCGTCACTTTATCCTATAGGTCCCATCCGGGAGCCGCTCGCGATGTGCGTTGTGGCATCCCATGCAGGTTCCGTTCAACACCTTGGTTGCTTCTGTCAGCGCCGTCATGTTGTTGGCTGCGGCAGCCTTTGCGGCGTTCCCTGCCGCCGTCACGGCTGTCTTGGCAGACGCAATCGCATCCTCGACTTTCCGGGCCTGCCAGTAGGTCGCCGATTCTCTGAACAGCACTTCGAGTCGGGCTGCGTCCTTGGCTGCATCCGCCGCATTGTTCGCCTCGACGTTTTTCCGCAACGTCTGGACGAGCGGCCCAATCTCTTTCATCAACTTGGCGTAATCTTCCTCGGTGACTTTCTTGGGCGCCTGCGCCCCCAGCGACATCACAAGCGTCAACATGAGCACACTGACCACACAACCGATCGAGCGAATCATTCCCCCTCCTAGGATTGCAGGATTGCAGAATTGCAGGATTGCAGAAAGGATCCAGGATCCTTTTTACAATCCTTTCTGCAATTCTGCAATCCTGCAATTCTGCAGTTGCTAGCGCAGGTGGTCGGTCAGGCGACGGAGTGCGCGGGTCACGCGCATCCTGGCAGCGTCGACGGTCTTGGTCTGAAACTGACGGGCTATTTCGGGAAGGCTCCACTGAACCTCGATTCGTGCCACGATGATCTCGCGATCACGTGAATCGAGTTGATCCAGCGCACGGCGGTATCGTTCGTACGCTTCGGTCTTGAGGACCGCCTCGAGCGGCGATGTCTCATCCGAGACCTGATCATCGAGCAGCTCAACAGGTGCAGGATGTCGGGCAATGCGCCGAACCTCATCACGTATCCGATTGATCACGGACTGGCGAAGGTAAGCCTGCATCGAGCCCACGTGTTGCGGCTCGAACTTATCCAGACGCCTGATGACGTGCAGGGCTGTTTCCTGGACGAGATCTTCAGTGTCGAGATTGGCGCGTGCAGCCGCCGGCAGACGACCGTGTGTCCATCTTCGCAGTGAGGGAAGGCACCGCTGCAACAGCGCTTCGACCGCCGCTCGGTCGCCGCCGCGCGCTTTGAGGACGAGCTCGATGGTTGGCTCGTCGCTGAGGAGAGGCTCTGCCTGCCCTTCGCCGGGACCCGGTTTTGGGGTCACCAGCTTGTTTCCCGGCCTGGGGTCGATCATCGACAGCTCTCGTATCGGCATCATAGCGGGTCTCCCCCGTCAGTCAATGCTCACGCCTGCTGTGGACTGCGCCCTGCCCGGTATTAACGTCGGCCGGGAGCGTTCCGAACATTCGGGGCTGTTTTTCAGGTCACAATAGGTCACAAACGGACTATAACGTCCTCGTACAATTGGGATTCCGGCTCTGGGAGGTGTCAGGCAAAATATGACAGCCCACCCGGCACCGGTCGATTTTCGGCGGTCCTATCGAATGCTTGGCGAAACCGTTGGCCACTATCGAGTGATTGGAAAGCTCGGCGTCGGGGGGATGGGTGTCGTCTACGAGGCCGAGGACATCCGCCTGTCACGGCGCGTCGCGCTCAAGTTTCTCCCGGACGAGGTCGCGGGAGACCCCGACGCGACCCGCCGCTTCAAGCGCGAAGCGATGATGGTTGCCGATCTGAATCATCCGCACATCTGCACGATTCATGACGTCGACGAGGACAAGGGCCGGTTGTTCATTGCCATGGAACGCCTGGACGGCACGAACCTCAAGCTGCACATGGCCAAGAAGTTGCTCGAGACGACCGAACTCGTCGGCATTGCGCTGCAGGTCACCGACGCGCTGGACGCCGCCCATACCCGGAAGATCGTCCACCGCGACATCAAGCCCGGCAACATCTTTGTCAGCGAGAGTGGCCACGTGAAGGTGCTGGACTTCGGCTTGGCGAGGCGGTTTCAACCGGGACCCGCTGGCGGCCAGGATCTCGACGGTTCGACAATCCCAGGACGGCCGCTGGGAACCGCCAACTACATGGCGCCGGAGCGCATCCTGCAGATGCCGCTCGATCCGCGCTGCGATTTGTTTTCGCTGGGGGTCGTGATTTACGAAATGGCGACGGGCCGATTGCCATTTGCCGGCGGGTCACCGTCTGAAACGGTCACGAACGTTCTGGACAAAACACCCGAACCTTTGACCAAGCTCTCGCCTGGTCAGCCAGCGCGCCTCGAGCGGATTGTGAAACGCCTGCTCGCCAAACGTGCCGACGATCGCTACCAGTCAGCTGCCGAGCTGCGCAAAGAGTTGTCATCACTCCAGACGTCGGACCATCCGGGGTTCTGGACACGATTAGGGAACTGGCGTGGTTGGGGGAGCTAGGGTTCGGGGCTCGGGGTTCGAGGTTGGAATTCAGAATCGATCGCCCCGAATCCCGAATCCCGAGTCAGTCCGTCCTCCGCGGATGTGACGTGCTTTCCGCGAGCTCGGTTTCGAACTGCTCCAATTCTGCCGATGACATCGAGTACGTATGCTCAGGAGCCGGGAAGGTTCCGGCTCGTACGTCCGATGCGTACGCTTTGAGCGCGACAAGGATCGTCGATGACAAATCGGCGTACTGCTTGACGAACCGGGGCACGTTGGTCGCCGTGAGGCCGAGCAGATCGTGCCAGACGAGGACTTGTCCGTCGCACCCGGCTCCGGCACCAATGCCAATCGTGGGTATGGTCAACGCCTGAGTAATCCGAGCGGCAACTGGAGGCGGAACCGCTTCGAGCACGAGCGCAAAACAGCCTGCATGCTGGAGAGCGACCGCCGCATCGTAGAAACGGTGAGCCTGGGCGGCCGTGCGCCCCTGCGCTTTGAGGCCGCCCAGCAGCATCGCCGACTGTGGCGTCAATCCCAGGTGCCCCATGACCGGAATCCCTGCATCGATGAGGGCTCGCACCCGCGTGAGCATGCGACCCGCCCCTTCAATCTTGACGGCATCGGCTCCTCCGTCCTTGACGAAGCGAACGCCATTCTCGATCGCGCGCTCGTCCGACACCTGAAACGATCCGAACGGCATGTCGGCCACGACAATCGGACGCCGGACTCCGCGAACGACCGCACGAGTCAGCATCAGCATCTCCTCGACGGTGGCGGGGACCGTCGACTGATGTCCGAGTACTGCCATT
Source organism: Vicinamibacterales bacterium (assembly GCA_036556585.1). GTDB lineage: Bacteria > Acidobacteriota > Vicinamibacteria > Vicinamibacterales > JAMQPK01 > DATBJG01. Next base: position 19,605 of record DATBJG010000129.1, on the reverse strand, counting down.
GCCGCGGAATCGCCGACCAGAACCATTTCAAGGCCGGCCTCGTCGGCCAGTTGCGCACTTGGCGCATCGTACGCCGTTACCATGGCAATCTTCTGGCCCCTCCGCTTCATTGCCGCAAGTTCGGGCAACGAGAGCTTGCCGCGATCGTCAGTCGCGCCGGTGGAGGTCATCATGTCGTTTCTCCTGCCGTCCGGCTAAAGCCGGATGCTACGCAAACAGGCAAAGTCAACCAATACCGCAAGACGTAGCCAGACGTAGCGTCCGGCTTCAGCCGGACGTCAACGGAACGTTGTCGATAAGCCGTGTCTTTCCAACGCGAGCCGCGATCGCGAGGGTCGGCTGGCCATCGAATTCGGCGACGGCGACATAGTCGGGCTGGAGATCGGTGAGCGCGGCACGCGCAGCAGCCACCGGATCGGCGCCCGCGCGATGGGCCACGACGCCGGCATTGAGAGCCCTGACGATCGCGAGCGCTCGCGTACGCTCGGAAGGAGAAAGACGGACATTCCGAGACGAGAGCGCGAGGCCATCGGGCTCACGAACCGTCGGGATGACGCGAATCTCGAGGTCAACATTGAGATCGCGCACCAGCTGTTTGATCACGGCGACCTGCTGCGCGTCCTTCTGTCCGAAATACGCGACGAGAGGCCGAACAATCGTGAACAACTTGAGGCACACGGTTGCCACACCTCGAAAATGCCCCGGACGAAAGTCTCCTTCGAGACCGCGCGCGGGTCCTTCCATCTCAATCCATGTCGCGAAACCCCTCGGATACATCTCCTCCACGCTCGGGGCAAACAAGTAGTCAACACCTGCTTGGTCCGCAAGCCGCACGTCGCGAGCTTCGTCGCGCGGGTAGGCCGTCAGGTCTGTGCGATCGCTAAACTGCGTGGGATTGACGAACAAACTGGCCACCACCGTCCCACACTCGCGGCGTGCAGCGGCAAAGAGGGCAAGATGCCCGTCGTGCAGCGCCCCCATCGTCGGCACCAACCCGACAACCGCGTCCGAACGGCTGCGATCGAGGGCACGGCGAACTTCCTGAACCGTTCGAAGGGTTTGCATGTCAGGTGATTTGGGCCAGCGCCCGGTACATGGGCTCGAGCTCAGGCGTGTGTGAATCGATCGCGGCAAGATGCGCGTCGACCGTCGCCCAGTCGCCGCGGGCAATCGGGCCGGTGAGCTCGAAGCCATTCTCAATCGTGCGCTGCATCAGGGGGATGAGTGCTTCGGGCGGAGCGCCGACCTGCTCGAAGAGACGGGAAGCCGAACGGTACAACGTTACCAGGAAGTTCGAGGCGATAGCAGCGCCCGCGTGGTAGAGAATTCGTGCCTCTTCATCGATCTCAAACGGTCGCAGTCCAAGCACTTCCGCGATCCACCGCCCGCGGCTTCGCGCCTCCAGATTCTCCCCCACGACCGCCGCCCAGGCGCCGTCGAGTTGCTCGGCCCCACGAGAGCGGGTAAAGGTCTGCAGTGGATGCACGGTGAAACGGCGCGTATGCGGCTCCAGCGCACTCAATCGGGTTGCACCGCTGACGTGGGCCACCCAGGGACCTGGTGCGACCCCGGCCGCCACGGTCGCAATGGCCGAGTCGGGCACGCACAGCAACACCAGTTCGACGTCAGCCTCGCGGACTGCCAGGCCGCGCTCTTCGAACCTGGCCGCGACCGCCGATCCGACGCGACCGCGCCCGACCACGGAAACACTGCTGAACATTCAGGTATCGTAGCATCAACAATGCCCAGGCCCAGCGCGGGACTCCTGATGCACCGCACCGCAAACGGCGTGCTCGAAGTACTGCTGGTCCATCCCGGCGGTCCTTTCTGGGCAGGCAAAGACCACGGGGCCTGGTCGATTCCCAAAGGCGAGTACGCTCCCGACGAAGAGCCGCTCGATGCGGCCATTCGAGAATTTCACGAGGAAACCGGCTGTCGAATCAACGGTCCGTTCCTTCCGCTCTCGCAAGTGAAGCAGGCAAGCGGCAAGCTCGTGTCGGCGTGGGCGGTCGAAGGTAATTGGGATCCAGCCCTGCTCGAAAGCAACATGTTCTCGATGGAATGGCCGAAAGGTTCCGGCAAACTGCAGGAGTTTCCCGAAGTCGATCAAGCCGCCTGGTTCGATCTTGCCGAAGCCAAACGACGAATCAATCCCGGACAGCGGGCACTGTTGGAAGAGCTCAGTGCAAAGCTGGCATCTCCACCTCCACTCCGAGCAGCAGCGTCACGACCAGATCGTAGCTCCTGACCCCTTCGCGCAGCCGGTTTGCCTTCAGGAAACGATCATAGGCGGCCCCGCTCGCGCGCCGGGCCAGCGGCATGCTCTGACTGAGGATCCGCTCTCGGAGCGCCTGCAGATCTCGACGGGGCCCCGCATCCAGTTTCATGGCGAATGCGCGCTGGGCGTCGGGCGGTAAGCCGGCCAGGATCGTGCCGTAGAGCGAAATCCACGCGCTGTAGCGCGCCCACGCCGGCCCGTACATGCACGTCAGGAATCCGTGAAAGCTGGCTTCCGATTCGTCGGCACGCCCGGCCAGATGACCCCATTCGTGCGCCACGATGAAGGGGCGTTCGAACGGCAGCACGTCCTGATTGACAAGCACCTCCAGAAACAGCGGATCGACCATGCCCTCGATGGCGGTCAGTTTGAAGTAGACGTTGAGCAGCGAACGCTTGGGATCACCTGGCTCCACCGGCCATTTCGGACCAATCAGGAGACGGGCGCGTTCGAAACCTGGGCCGAGCTGCAACCGCATCTCGTCCCACGCGGGCCATGAAGTCGGCAGCCTGCCATGGAGCTCGTTCAGTTCGGCCACCGCTCGACCCGCGAGCACAGTGAGTGCTTCGGGCGTGACCCGTTCCTGACGGAACTCGAGCGTCCGCCTGAAAGGTTCGCGTCGGTAGTTCAAGCCCCAAACCAGCAGAAACACGAGATACAACCCGGCTGCGAGTGTGGCCGTTCGCAAAAAGAATTGCCAGATGCGCCTTCGCGGCTGCCTGAAAACCGCGACCAGCCACACGACAAGCACCAAAGCCACGAAAATGAGCAGAGCGTCGAAGACCGCAAACGGGATGACATTCGACAAGCGGGTAAGGGGCGGTTGAAGCGCGGCGTAAAAGCCTTCTGAAAACAGCTGCTCGACCAATGTCGACGGCGTGGGCGCCAGTGCGAGCACGAGCGCGACTGTGATAAAGACGAGCGAGGTCACCACTGAACGGCGAAGTCTCATCTCAAAGTTCTGATTTTCTCGATTCGGGATTTGCGAGTCCCGTAATCAGTCGAACGCTCCGCTGGTAGCTCACGTACGCCCACGCCCACTCGAAGAACACCGCAATCCGGTTGCGAAAGCCAACCAGTCGCATGATGTGCACAAACAACCAGGCAAGCCAACCAACGAAGCCCGACAGCCGAACGCGCCCAAAGTCGGCGATTGCGGCTCCGCGGCCAATTGTGGCCATATTGCCGTAATTCTTGTATCGAAACGGATGCGTAGGCTCGCGTGCGATCAACCGGACGATGTTCAAGGCCGCGTGACGTCCCTGCTGCTGGGCCACAGGCGCCAGACCGGGCAATGACGTCCCGTCTTGATTGAAGAGTGCCAGGTCGCCCACGACAAATACTTCAGGATGCCCAGGGATTGAAAGATCCGGCCCCACGACGACGCGCCCTGCGCGATCCAGAGGAACGCCCAACGACGCCCCAAGGGGCGATGCCGCGACACCGGCAGCCCACAGGATCGTGCCCGCAGCGACCATGTATTCCTCGAGTCGAACTCCAGATGCTTCGACGTGGGTGACGGGAGTGTTTTCGCGAACATCCACGCCCAGCCGCTGCAGGGCAGCCCTTGCAGCATTGCGAAGCGATTCCGGGAAGGTCGGCAGAATTGTCGGACCACGCTCGATCAGGATGATGGTGGCATGCTCCGGCTCGATCGTCCGGAATTCGCGATGGAGCGAGTGGCGAGCAATCTCCGCCAGGGCACCGGCAAGTTCCACGCCGGTGGGACCGCCGCCCACAATGACAAACGTCAGAAGCTTCCGCCGCTTCGCGTCGTCTCTCTCACGCTCGGCTCGCTCGAACGCAAGGAGAACGCGGCGCCGCATGACCAGTGCATCGTCCAATGTCTTGAGTCCGGGAGCAGGTTCTGCCCATTCCGGATGTCCAAAATAGGTATGCGATGATCCCGTCGCGATGATGAGGTAATCGTATGAGAGGTCCTCACCGTCCAGATGGAGCACTTTCCTGAACAGGTCAACACCTCGCACATCGGCGAGAAGTACCCGAGTATTGGCCTGATGCGACAGTACGTGCCGAATTGGCGAGGCGATGTCGGCGGGCGACAAGCTTGCCGTGGCTACCTGATAGAGAAGCGGTGTGAAGAGATGATGGTTGCTTCGATCGAGGACCGTGACCTGTGCAGGAGCTCGCCGAAGGGCACGGGCCGCGTCGAGACCGGCGAACCCGGCGCCAACAATCACGACATGGGGAGAGCTTCGAGCCATTAATTAGCCTTCAGCCGTCAGCCGTCAGCCGTCGGACGACACGGGCCGGAGCCCCTCACAGATGGTGGAAAAGGCGAAGCCCCGGGCGCGAAGCGCCGGGATGAGTCGTCGGACTCCATCAACCGCATATCGTCGATCCGCGCGGGGATTCTTGTGGTGCCCGTCATGGATCACAATGATGTCGCCGGCCGACGCGCGGCGCGCCAGCCCTTCCACGCTTTCCGCTGTGCGACGACGAAACCAGTTCCAGTCCCACATGGCCCAACTCCAGCCGACCAGCGTGTAGCCAATGCGATCGAGCCCGGCAAGCATCTCGCCACCCCTCCAGCCGGCATGAGGTCGAAACGCGCGGCAGGGGCGGTTACCCGCCGCACGGGCAATGTGATCGGCGGACGCTTCGACAGCCGCAGCCAGTTGGTCTGGACTCATCAAGACGAGCGCACGTGTGTGCGAATGAATCGCAACGCCGTGCCCATCGGCAAACATTCGCTTGACGATGGCACTCGTGTCGTCGGTGACATAGCGATCGATAAGAAAGAACGTCGCACGAACGTTTTCGCCCGCGAGGACGTCGAGCAACTCGGGCGTGGCCGACGGGTTCGGTCCATCATCGAACGTGAGATAAATCGTCGTACGTCCCCCCTCGGACACCGGCATGTGCCACACCGATCTCCCCGGGCCGGCCACGTCGAGCACAAACGGAAACGGTGCCGTGTGGGCCAGGGTGACGACGGCAAACCCTATCAAAAGAAAGAGAAACATCTGCCAATCTTCCCCATCTTCCTTATCCGCCTCATCTTCCCGTACACTTAGATCCAGTATGCCGCAGCCCCCGCCAGAATTCGCCGGTCGCGAAACCATTGTCGAGACGGCATGTCCGCTCGATTGTCCTGACGGCTGCAGTCTGGCCGTCACTGTCCGAAACGGAAAAATTCTCAAGATCGACGGGTCGCGCCGCACCGCTACGACCGGCGGGTACATCTGCGCGAAAGTTCGGCGATTCGATCAGCGAGTGTACGGCGACGGGCGGCTTCGGTACCCGGCCGTGCGAAAAGGGCCACGGGGATCGGGTCGCTTTTCGAGGATTACATGGGACGAAGCGCTGGAGCTGGTCGCTTCGAAGATGATCGAAATCCGCGATCGCTGGGGAGCCGAAGGTATCGTTCCTTACTCGTACGGGGGATCAAACGGCCTGCTCTCGCAGGATACAACCGACGCGCAGCTGTTTCGGCGATTCGGAGCGTCGCGCCTTGCGCGGACCGTCTGTGCCGCGCCAACGGGCGCTGCAAACCTTGCCTTGTACGGCAAGATGCCTTCGATCAGCTACGAGGACTTCCCGCATGCACAGCTCATCGTGATGTGGGGGGCGAACCCGTCCGCATCCGGTATTCATCTCATCCCATACATACGTGAAGCCCAACGCCGCGGGGGCCAGCTGGTCGTGATCGATCCACGAACAACACCGCTTGCGCGACAAGCCAACGTCCATCTGGCTCTCAGACCCGGCACCGATGTCGCCGTTGCGCTGGCGGTTCATCGGCATCTGTTTGAAACCGGTCGCACTGACGAGGCTTTCCTGGCGGCCCACACGCGTGGTGCATCACGCCTGCGCGAACGTGCACAGAGCTGGACGTTCGCCCGAGCGGCCGAGATTGCCGGCATCGACCAAACCGCGCTGGAACAATTTGCCGAACTGTACGCCACCAGTTCTCCAGCCCTCGTACGGTGCGGCTGGGGATTGGAACGCAACCGCAACGGGGGGAACGCCGCCCTGGCGGTTCTCGCCCTGCCGGCAGTTGGCGGAAAGTTCGGAGTTCGAGGCGGTGGTTACACGATGAGCAACTCGGCGTCGTGGGATATCTCACGGCCGTGGCTCGGCACCGAACCTCGAACGCGTCTTCTCAACATGAATCACCTTGGGCGCGATCTGCTCGAGCGCGAAGATCCGCCAATCAAGATGCTGTTCGTGTACAACGCAAACCCTGTGGCGACGGTTCCTGATCAGCAACGCATCCTCAAAGGTCTGTCGCGCGATGATCTGTTTACCGTGGTTTTCGATCAGGTGATGACCGACACCGCCGTGTATGCGGACCTCGTGCTGCCGGCCACGACGTTCCTCGAATCGTACGACTTCGCGCGCAGTTACGGTCCGTTGCACCTTCAGCTCACGCGTCCCGTCGTCGAGCCTGTGGGCGAAGCGCGTTCGAATGCCGAGGTGTTTGGGGACCTGTGCCGGCGGCTCGATCTCCTCGAACCAACCGAACCCTCCACTGAGATCGAAATGCTGCTTCACGTCATGGACTCGCTCCCGGGAACGATTGCCGAGCAGATTCGAGAGGACCGGCCTGCCGAACCGCCTTTCGGCTTCCTGCCGGTGCAATTCGGGAACGTGCATCCTCGGACGCCCGATCGGAAAATCGATCTCTTCCCGGAGTGGCTCGACGCCGAGGCTCCTGGCGGGCTGTATGCGTTCCAACCGGATCCGGGTACCGACCAGTACCCCCTCGCGCTGATTTCTCCAGCGAGCGATCGCACCATCAGTTCGACACTGGGCGAACTGCATCGCCCACAAACGAGTCTGCTCATGCATCCGACGGATGCCACACAAAGGGGACTGGAAGAAGGAGATGTGGTGCGTGTCTACAACGCACTCGGGGCCGTGGAGTGTTCACTCACGGTGGGAACCTGGGTCCGACCTGGAACCGTCTCGCTTCCCAAAGGCCTGTGGCGAAAGAGCACGAGAAATCAGCTCACGGGCACCGCGCTCGTTCCGGACTCACTGACTGATTTTGGGGGCGGCGCGTGCTTCAATGACGCGCGCGTCGAGGTGACGCTGGTTGAAAAGCCTGTGCCGGCGGGTCTAAAGACCCACCTCTACGACACACACGACAAACAGCTTTCCTAGAGGCGGGTCTTTAGACCCACCGCGAAGAACGGGCATCTGTCTATTTGGCCTGTTGCGGTACGTAACCCGGCGGCAACGCGGCGCCTTCGCCGAAGAAGAAATCCTCCATGTGCTTGACGACGAGCTCCTGAGCCTCTTTCTGCCAGGGCATCAGGCGGTATTCATTGAGGATCATCTTCATCCGCTCTTCCCACAATTTCCAGGCTTCACCGGACACGTTCTCGTAAATTCGCCGACCCAGCTCGCCGGGCCACGGCTGATCGTCGAGACCGGGCAACTCCTTCTGGAACTTCACGCAAAACACGTTACGCCCGCTCTTGTTCCCCGATGGCGGTGGGGGCTGTGGAGGGCTGCAGGGACTCATAGCTACGATGATACCACCGCGTCAGAGGCGACTGACCGCAATTTCCCGGTCGATTACAAACTCCAATCGGTTGTGTGCCGTGCGCAAAGCCTGAACGACGTCTTCGGCCCTCTCACCCCTGGCAAAAATGAAGCCCAGGTAGCTGGCCCCCTCTGGCAACGGCACCAGCAATTGATCGGGTTTCGCGGTGATCCGAATATCGTACACGCCCGGCACGCTCCTCGCTGCATCGACACCATCGACGCGTCGATAGATGCCACGCGCTGGAATCGGAATCATCATCACGCCCGAGGAGACCGCTTCGCGCATCAGGTGCTGTGTTTGCTCGCCGCAGGCATGCCGCAGCAGCAGCTCCTCCAACGAGATGCAGTCCTCGCCTGGTCCTTCAAATCGAAGGGCCCTTGCGCAGAGCCCACCAATGGGCCGGGCGGCCACTTCAAGCACCACGATGTCGTCGTGGATGCGGCATTCCGCATGCACGGGCCCGTGACGCAGTCCGATAGCCACGATGGCCCGAGCCACGGCAGCTTCAAGCGCGCGCTGTCGGGCCGGCGGCATGGCTGAAGGCGTGACGTAGATCGTTTCTTCGAAAAACGGGCCGTCGAGCGGGTCGGGCTTGTCGAAGATTGCCAACGTCCGCAGATGCCCGTCCTCGACGAGCCCTTCGAGCGCGACCTCCCGTCCCGCGACAAAGCCCTCGACAATCAGCGTTTCGTTCAGTGCGTCTCTCGTGGCCATGATGCTCGGGTCCGCGAGCAATTGGCGAAGCCGTTCGAAGGCCATCACGAACTGCGTTGGGTTGTCGGCCCGAATCACGCCGCGACTGCCGGCCAGTCCAAGCGGCTTCAGCACGCAGGGGAACGAAAGTTCGAGTGCCAGCGGCGAAGGATCGGCGTCCCGTGCCATGCGCCGAAACCAAGGCGTCACCAGGCCCGCTGACGCCAGTCGTTCGCGCGTTGCCAGCTTGCTGCGACTGATTTCCGCAGCCGCGACCGGATTTCCCGGCACTCCCAAAGACTCGGCAATTCTTGCGGCGAGCACCGTCGGTCGATCTCCGAGGGGGATCACGCCCTGGACAGGTCTCGAACTGGAAGCTTCGATGACAGCGTGGAGAGAGTCCTCTTCATCGTAGAAACGTACCGGGATTGCCGCGTCGCGCCAGGGATCGTCCAGCTGGTGGCATCGATCCGTCGCCAGCACGAGCTCAACGCCAAGCCGCTCAGCCGCCTCGCCAAACGACCTCGTCTGATATCCCGTCGTCGTCGAAACAAGGAGAACGCGTTTAGGGTTCACCACAATCGGCTACATGGGCTCGGCACAGCAATACCAGGGTTCGTCGAGGCAGGCGACCCCCGGCCCCGGAGGTCGAACTGAACGCGGACGCCCTCCCGCAATGGCGGCGTGCGCCAGTTCCCAGATCATCTCGAACAGCCTGCGACGCGGTTCGGAGGATCTGGCACTGACGAGCACGGCGAGATTCCGCTGCAGCTCGTCCACTCGAGGATCCGAGTGTTCCCACCGGTACACCAGTTTTTCCGCATCGAACGGACCAATGAGATCGCGTACCTCACTCAAGGCCAGTAGCCGCGACCCTTCTGGGAGCAGCAGTCGGATCGTCAGCTGAATTGGCGCGACATGATCAGCGAGATCGAGCGTATCGACGATCCCCAGCAGCTCGCGATAACCTTCCAGGGTTGTCCACGGGGTGAACGCCACAAACGTTGGTGACAACGCCAGGCCGGCATTGCGACACAACTCGACTACCCGCACGAAATCCTCCCGCGTGTGCCCCTTGGCGAGAATGTCGAGAACACGGTCGTCCACTGATTCCACCGCGCTCGTCACAAAGAGACACCCCGTATCGCGCAACCTGGACAGGTGCTCGGCGTGCTGCAGCAAGTGCTCGATCTTGATCGTGACGTCATAGCTCAGTCCGGGGAATTCACGGGACACGCGGTCAACGACTCGAAGGGCGTGGCCGATGCCGTTGAAAAAGTCCGGATCCCCAAACGTGACGTGCTGAGCCCCACGCTCGACCTGATCGCGGATGTCGGCCAGGACGACATCCGAACTTACAATTCGGAATTGACCGTCGTAGATCGGCACGACCGGGCAGTGGCGGCACGAGTGTTTGCAACCGCGACTGGCTTCCGTGTACCCGGCTACCTTTCGCGTCCCGTCTGGCAGCGTGAGGGCCGCATAGTGCGAAAGCGGGGGCAGATCGCGACGATCGGGTGCCAAGAACGCGAGTCTTGGTATGTCGCGATGCGTCCACGGCTCGTCCGGTAGTCCGGCGGCTGCGCGGACGAGACCCGGCTCGAACTCACCGCCAAGAATCGACGAAACCCCGTGCGCCCGCAGCAGGTCCTTGTTGAGCGGTGCATAAAGCCCGTAGGCTCCAAGCCGGGTGGTCGGATTCAAGGTGCGAACTTGATCGATGACGGGCAGCGCGAGCCGGGTCGCGGTGTGCATCGGCAAATAGAAGGCGACGAGCTCCGCATTTTGAACGGCCGCTTGATCGAGAGACTGACGACTCAGATCGGTGCAGACCACTGAATGCCCCGCTTGACGCAGCCATGCCGCGGGCGACGCAAGTCCAAACGGCTGGCGACCTAACTCGTAGGTCGAAATCAAAAGCACGTTCATCAGGTGAATTCTGACACAAAGGCGGGACGATCCGAACGACCCGAACGTCCGTTATACTTCGCTCATGGCGCTTGAGAAGTACCGCGCGAAGCGTGATTTCACGAAGACGCCGGAGCCGGCGGGTCGCACACCGCGTGGAAAAGCCTCTTCGGCAGCGCGCTTCTTTTGTGTCCAGAAACATCTCGCCAGCCATCTTCACTATGATTTTCGTCTCGAACACGACGGTGTGTTGCTCTCGTGGGCAGTACCGAAGGGTCCGTCGCTCGATCCCACGGTCAAACGCCTTGCGATGCACGTCGAAGATCATCCGCTGGAATATGGCGAGTTCGAAGGTGTGATCCCTGAGGGCTATGGAGCCGGGATTGTGATGCTGTGGGACAAAGGGACCTGGACTCCGGAAGCGGCCGACGTGGGGGCCGCACTTCAGAAGGGCGATCTCAAGTTCACGCTCGACGGGTACAAACTCAAAGGTTCCTGGGTGCTGGTGAGAACGCGCGGCTTCAACAGGCGAGCAGCACAAGGCGGGGGACGGTCTGAATCCGCCGACGGCCGGAGCTGGCTGCTCATCAAGCATCGCGACGACTGGTCTGGCCCGATTGACATCGCGGAGTTCGCCCCGCTGAGCGTCAAGAGCGAAGGGGACTTCGAGGACATTCTCGCGGCGGACACCCCCGCCGTCTGGCAGTCACACAAGCCTGGCGGACAGATTGGCGCTGCCCTCGAACAGATCATCCAGAAGGTCGTGGCCAAGAAGAACACAGCCCGCGCTTCAAAAGCGGCGGACCGGAAGAAGGCAAAGAAGAACCGTTAAAGCAATCGTTCGGCCAGCACGTGCCAGACGGCAAACGCAACACGCCTGCGATCGTGACGTGCGATTTCGCGGTTCCAGAAATCCCCTTCCACCAACTCACACCCTTCTGGCAATGAGCCGATGTCCAGTGGTTCCTTGTGCTCGGCTGCGTACTGCGCCAGAACATGTCGAGCCGGTCGTGCAATATTGGCAATCACCACGTCCACAGGTCGGTTGATGGCTTCGGAAATCCGTCGAACCGCCTCACCCACCGTAAAGCCCTGCATCCCTCGCCCCTCGGTCAGCAGGTTGGCAACCAACACAACCGGCCCTTCCACTTTCGCGATCGCCTGAGGCACTCCGCTGACGAGCAGAATCGGCAGCAGACTGGTGTAGAAGCTGCCAGGCCCAATGATCACCGCCTCAAATGATTGGATGGCGTCGCACACCACAGGATGGAGCGAAACGGGTGGATCGAGCCAGACCCGCTGAACCTGATTGCCCTGGCTTTGGCCAGCATCAACCTCAACTTCCCCTCGCGTCTGAGTTCCGTCCCCGTACTCGGCGCAGATGCTCGATTGTTCCACGCTGACGGGCCACACCCGGCCGAGACATCCGAGCAGCACTTGAAGTCCGTTGACGGCACTCATGAAATCGCCGGTGTACTGCTCCATCATCGAGAGCAGCAGATTGCCACCCGTGTGGCCTTTCAGGCGGTTCCGCAGGAACGGAGGAAGACGAGCCAATAGCACTCGGCGTGCCTCCTTCTCGTTTCTCGCAAGCGCGAGCGCACATCGCAACACATCGCCCGGAGGCAGCACGCCAAGCTCGTCCCGCAATTGTCCCGAACTGCCACCGCTATCGAACATCGTGACGACGGCATTGAGCTGCAGCCAGGGATTCATCTTCAGGCCGCCAAGAAGACTTGGCAGCCCTGTACCGCCGCCAAAGCACCCGATATTCAGCTCGCGCAAACGCATCTGGGCATTGTATCGGGTCTTCTCGTCCCGACCATTGCACACGCAGGCGGCTCGACGGTTGCCGACGATCCATTCCCACATACAATAGATTTCGTGGACGCACTGGAGACCTTCGTTGCTGATATCCGCAGCATCTTCGGCACGCGCCTCCATGCCGTCGTGGTGTACGACGCGGTCGCACCGGCGGGTCCGGAGAGGACGAAAACCCACATTCAGACGTTGACGCTCGTCGACGCGGTCAAGTTCGAGGATGTGGCCGCATGTGCCGCGCGAAGCGGCAGCTGGGGACGAATCGGACTTGCCACCCCGCTCATCATGGGCGGAGAAGAATTCAGGCGATCGCTCGACACCTTTCCGCTGGAATACGGCAACATCATCACGACGCATCGCGTCGTCGCCGGCTCCAATCCCTTCAAGGATCTGACCGTACGGGTCGAGGATCTCCGGCACGCGTCAGAAGCATTGGCCAAGAGTCACCTGCTCCACCTCCGGGAGGCGTACATCGAAGCCGAAGGGAAACCAGATGCCGTCGCGCGCATGATGGTGGCATCGGTCGGGCCGTTCAGAGCATTGCTTCTGGCTCTGACACACCTGCGCGGACGACCCACGCGTGATGCTGCCATTCTGGTCCGTGAAGCCGCTTCGGTCGGATTGGATGCATCCACCGTACAGCGCGTGCTCGACTTGCGCGATGCGAATCAGCTTACGTCCACCAACACCATCCCTTTCTACATGAACTACCTTGACGTCGTCGAGCAGCTGGCGAGGCAGGTGGACAGGTGGCAGGAAGAAGGTCAAAGGGCAAAGGTAGAAGGTCAAAGATAGAAGGGCAAAGGTAGAGATTCAAAAGTGAAGCGTCGGACGTTTCAGCTCCTTGCGTTGTTCGCGCTGGCACTCGTCATTACGGTGTCCTGGGCGGCTGCGCAGCCCCCGCCACCAGTGTTGACGGCACCTGTCAACGACTTCGCACACGTGCTGTCAGAAGTCGATGCGGCCGAGCTCGACAAGGACATCCGGGCACTGCTCGAGGCTTCGGGTGACGTGGTTGTCGTGGCGACGGTCGAATCGATTGCTCCCTATGCCGACATTCGCGAATACGCGGTGAAGATGTTCGAGAATCGGGGACGCGGAATCGGTCAGAAAGGCAAGGACAACGGCGCACTCGTGCTGTTGGCGTTGAAGGAACGACAGGTCTGGATCGAGGCCGGCTACGATCTCGAGGAGTTCATTACTGACGGGTTTGCCGGATCGACGAGCCGCGAGGTCATGGTCCCGTATTTCCGCAAAGGGGAGTACGGCGCCGGACTGCGCGCCGGTGTGACACGCGTTATTCAGCGGGTTGCCGAGCGTCGGGGCGTCACGGTGACCGGACTGCCCCCGGCAGCTCTTGAAAGACAGCGAGTTTCAATCCCGCCGGTCGTGCTTTTCGGGTTCTTTCTGCTGTTCCTCCTGGTCATCATCAGTCTGAGCCGCGCATCGACCTCACGACGCCGCCGCAGGCGATGGGGCGGAGGACCCTGGAGCGGCTGGGACAGCGGCGTGGGGCCGTTCGGTGGCTGGGGCGGCTCCGGCGGAACATTCGGAGGGGGCTTTGGCGGGTTTGGCGGAGGGCGAGGCGGTGGATCCGGAGGATTTGGTGGATTCGGTGGCGGGCGAAGTGGTGGCGGTGGCGGCGGCGCAGGATGGTAAACAGGGAATTGCAGAATTGCAGGATTGCAGGAAGTGATGGCAATTGTGGAAAGGTGGACCATGACTACGCTTCATAGACTTGGTGCGCTCTTGGTTGTCCTTTTGGCTCCCACGCTGATCAGCGGGTGCTCGTACAACAGGTTCGTCACCCAGGAAGAAGCCATCAAGGCGCAGTGGGCGCAGGTGCAAAACCAGCTGCAGCGACGAAACGATTTGATTCCCAATCTTGTCGAGACCGTGAAGGGGTACGCCGCCCACGAAGAGGGTGTCTTCAAGGCCGTTGCAGATTCGCGCGCCAGGCTGGCCAGCGCCGCGACACCGGCCGATGCCATTGAAGCCGCCAACGCTCAGAGCAGCGCACTAGCCCGACTTCTCGCGATCGTGGAGAACTATCCGCAGCTGAAAGCAAACGAATCGTTCAACCGTTTGATGGATGAACTGTCGGGCACCGAGAACCGGATCGCGGTGGAACGGATGCGCTATAACGAGCGCGTTCAGGAGTACAACACGAGCAAGCGGCGATTCCCGTCAAACGTGACGGCCGCCATTTTCAGTTTCAAGGATTATCCGTTTTTCGAGGCACCGGCCGACGCTCAGAAAGTGCCGACGGTGAACTTCAGGAGGCCGCAGACCGACTAGAGGACTTCATGATTCGGCACACTTCGACGCGGGGGCACGCCATCCCGCTTCGATGAGCTCCATCTGAAGATCGAGCGATCGCTTGATGAGGGCGGCGGTTTCCCCGAACCGTTCCATTCGCTGCGAGCCGTCCGGATTGGTCACAATGAGCTCGAACCCGGGCCCCGAGGTCTCGCGCCGAATCTCGCAGCGCAGTTGTTCTCTGGCTCGCTCGAAGACCCAAATCATGTTCGACCGTCGTATCGGAGGGTGTAGGACTCACCTCCAGCCTTCCGACAACGCGTTCGGAAATCGGTTGCACGGCTTGTCACTGCAGGACCTGTAGCGTACAGTAGGCGTGATGCCGGGGATGCGTAACAGGACTCGCTTCTTTCGTTTTTCTCGTTTCGCGTGGTCTCGCAGCAGCGAACCGCCGTCCGTTCGCCAGGAAGACTTTCCTCTTGCCTGGGAACGTCTGCTCTGGTCGGGTCGGCCCGGGTTGCTCGATCGCGCGATCCGCCTTGGCGAAACCTACCATCTCACAGATTTTCGCGCGGTCGTCAGGCGTGGTGGACAGACCACGGCAGAACTCGCCCTTCATGATCTGGCGCGCGTCGATATCCGGCAGACTCGGACGCAGCGGCTGCGCGGAACAAGTACGGTTGTCCTGCATCCCAAGGGCAACCAGGAAGCCGTGGAGCTCGCCGACATCAGAAGAGGCCCGCAGCTTGCGCTCGTTCTGGAACTCCTGGCAACTCATCCCGCGGGTTTCGAGCTGAACTCGACGATCGTCAACGACGCCCTCGGTCCAGACGCACCCGAACTGTTCGAGCATCGTCGACCGTGGATTGCCCTGCTGGTTGCGGCTCTGGCGTTGTCGGCACTGAGCGCGCTCATTACCGCCAACCACCAACCCCCACCACCGATCGCCTATCCCGCCGACGATGCCATTTATCCGAACGGGAGAAAAAGGTCGCGCATAGAGATCGTGGCGTTCATGCAGAACGAAGTGATGCCATTCGCTCGGCAGGCGCTGGGCCCTGTGGTCGGAGGTGCGGCCAAGGTGACCTGTTTGACCTGTCACGGCCAGGAGGCCGAGGTTCGAAACTGGCAGATGCCCGCTGTGGCCGCCCTGCCAGAACCGGACTTTCGAATGGGTGGCATGGAACGCTACAGCGCGATTGTCGACGCACAGATGCGAAATGCGGTGTATGGGTACCTTGCCGAAGACACCAAACAGCATCGCGCTGCGCACATGCGGGGTGTCGTCATGCCTGGCATGGCCAGACTGCTCCGTCGACCGCCGTACGACTTTACGCAAACGTACAGCTATAACCGGGCGCGCTTCGCGTTCGGTTGTTACCACTGCCACATGGTCTCGGCAACGGCACCCGGCGGTGGTGCTGCCGTGTCGACCGTCACTGCTCTGCCGCATTGAATTCCCAGTTACCGTCGGCGCACCCTGTGAGGACGGCGCTAGGCGCCTCGGTGGTCGCAGGAGTGGCACTTTGGTTCAGTCGCGGTGCGCTGGATGTGGTTGGCAGCGCCGGCACGGGATCCCGGGTTGCCATGCTGCCTTCCTGGCCAGAGTTAGCCGGACTCGTCATTCTGCTGCTTGCGATTTCCGCTGCCGGCGCACTGAAACTTTCACACAGCAAATCTGATCCGGTTGCGGAGCGGACGTTGTCGTGGGATCCGACGCGCGCGGACGCGTTGCGACCGCTGTACGCACTGGCTGTTCTGGTGGTGCCCTATCTGCCATGGCTACCCGACCGCGTCCCTGCTTTGCGGCTCCTCGCCGGACCGGGAAGATGGCTGCTGTGGGCCGTCATCGTTGGTCAGGTTGTCTGGATTCTTGCATCGCGCGTCGGCTGGAGTCTGCCGCTGGACCTCCAATCTTCATCGGCTCGGCGACTGGCGGCTTTTGCGATCTTCATCGTCAGCCTCGGCACGTACGCCAGCACGTGGTCCAGCGTTTCGAGAACCGGATTCTTTCCGGGTGGGGATGAGCCGCACTACCTGGTGATCACGCAGAGCCTGTTGCGCGATCGCGACCTCACCATTGAGAACAACCATCAACGCGCCGACTACGCCGAATACTACCCTTCGCAACTGCGGCCCGATTACCGCGCACGAGGCCGCAATGGCGAGATCTATTCAATACACCCGATAGGAGTGCCGATTCTCGTGGCCCCGGCCTTCGCCCTCGGCGGCTACCGGGCCGTCGTCTGGTTTTTAATGGGTATCGCGGCAGCAACCGCAGCACTGCTGTGGCTGTGGACCTTGACGTTAACAGAATCGACGGGAGCGGCCACGTTTGGATGGGCCGCCGTCGCGCTGAGCGGTCCGTACGTGTTCAACAGCTTCACGGTCTATCCGGAGATTACGGCGGGTTTATGCGTCATCATTGCCGCTCGCTCTCTGCTGGGTCGCGACTCGCACGAGGTTCACCACAACAATGTCCCTCTGCGGATCTGGGGATCGGCAGTTGCGGCTGCAGCCTTGCCCTGGCTTTCAACGAAGTACGCGGGAATGGCCATGGTGCTGGCATTGTTGCTGGGGTGGACCTATCGCCGTTCTGCCAGCGCAATGGTCGTCCTGGGGACGATGGCCGTCAGTGTGGCCGGTTGGTTGGCCTTTTTTTACTTCATTTGGGGAATACCGCTCCCGAGCGCCCCGTACGGTTTCAACACACAGACCAGTGCTCGGACGTTCTTGAGTGGTTTCCCAGGAGTGTTCTTCGATCAGGAGTACGGGGTCGTTACCTATGCACCGGTGCTCGGGCTCGCGTTCGTCGGCCTGGCCGGCATGTGGCGTGACGGTCGACAGCGGCGGCGCGCGGCAGAGTTGTCGGCTGTCACGATAGCCCTCCTTGTCCTCGTCTGTTCATTCGCCCAGTGGTGGGGCGGAGCGGCAATGCCGGGACGACACATCATCTCAATCCTTTCTCTGCTGGGAGTCCCAATCGCGTGGTATTACCGGGACAAGGTTGACAGTGCTTCCAGCCAGGCCGTCGCCCGGTTTCTTCTCCTCGTCAGCCTGGTCGTCATGCTTGCGATGACCTGGAGCGTCGGCGGATTGCTCCTGGGACAAGGACGGGATGGCACGTCGTCACTGCTCGAGTGGCTTTCGCCAACGTGGCATCTCTGGACGAGCGCACCGACCTACATCATGTCCAGCCCGCCGGCGGCGTACGTCAAAACGCTGCTCTGGTTTGGAGCCGCGGCACTGGTTGTGTGGGTCTGCCAGCGATCGACCGTAAGTCCCGGTCGTGCGGCACTGCGCGTGACCCTGGCGGCCGTGGCCGTGTGCACAATCGTGGCGTCGATTGCGGCGGGTCTGCCCGCTGCTCCCCGTCAGCGCCGGTTCGACCCTGAGGCGCGCCTTTCGTTCCCTATGCTCGACAACTTCGACAGGATCGCGAGACCCGTGGGCATTAGGTATCAACCGCTCACAGTCATCACGCCGTCGGCCATCCCGTCGATGTTTGAAGCCAAGGCGGTATCGGGGCAACAGATCGCACCTCAGCCGCTGCCTGTCTTGTTGAACGCGCGATTCAGGCTACCGGCAGGCGCGTATCAACTGGAAATCAACGGGGTGAACACCGAAACAGTTCCGGAGGCCACTCTGGGCCTGCAGGTCGGGCGAGAGGGCAAACCGGTCCAGACATGGACCATGAGGCTCGCGCCAAACGAAACCTGGCGACAGCAGTTCAGCCTTCCTCTCGACGCAGAGTTCGTCGGGTTCCGGGCCGGGCGGGAAGTGGAACGCGGAATCCAGACCCTACGACTCCGTCCGCTGACGGTTGTGGACCGGAGCCTTCGACTGAGGACTCCGCCGGTTATCGCCGCAGCGCTCTTCGGGTCCTTGACGGTCTTCTTCCACGACGCGGTGGCCTATTCCGAGCCCGACGGATTCTGGGTGCGCGGCCGCGCCCGATTGCGCACGACCATCGTCGATGGTGCAGAGTCTGACGACGCGACAGCCCTTCAGGTGCACAGCGGCGCACGTCCGAATACCGTGACCTTCTCGACGCCACGCTGGTCCGAACGCCTCGAGCTCGTCCCCGGTGTGACGCGTGAAGTCCGCGTTCCATCAGTTCCACACGAGCGGCTCATGCCGTTGACTATTACGACAACGAGTGGCTTTGTACCCGCAGAAGTTCAACCCGGCAATGGCGATCGACGCCTGCTCGGCTGCTGGATCACATTCAGTCACTGATCCGATCCGAACCACGAAGGATGCACAAGACGAGACAGTTCGTACTCGTGGTCGGCCTCGTGCTCGCGGCCTGCGTGCTTGGCATCCTCAACAGCGGCGGCTATCGGTATGGCGTCTCGGACCAGGCGTTCTATCTGCCCGCCATCCTGCAGCACCTGGACGCGTCGCTTTTCCCGCGGGATCGCGCGCTGCTGAACGCTCAGGATCGATTCATGCTGTTCGACGACCTGATTGCGAGAACGGTCCACATTACACAGCTTTCGATTCCATCGCTGTTTCTGATGCTGTTCGGTCTCGGTTCGATCGTTCACTTCTCCGCCTCTGTCGCGCTGGGACGCATCTGGTATCGCTCCTGGTGGACCACGGCGGCATTGGTTTTTCTCCTGACGTTGCGCCACCGGATTACGCGCACGGGCGTCAACACGCTCGAAGGGTACCTTCATCCCCGGATGCTGGCATTTGCCATTTGCACCTGGGCTCTCGTCGCGTTTTTCAAAGGCCGTACCGCTGCATCCATCGGACTGGTGGCTGTCGCGTCAACCCTACACACGACCACCGCACTCTGGTTCGCGATTTGGATTGGTGTGGCTATCGTTATCGCCGAGCGACGCTGGCGGTGGCCACTGATCGGTGTCGGCGCTGTCGTGGCCGCGGTCGGCGTCTGGTCACTCTGGTCAGGGCCTATGAAGGAACACCTGGAGTACATGGACGACTCGTGGCTTGCGGTGCTGAACTTGAAGGACTACCTGTTCCCGACGGCGTGGCCCGTTTCGGCCTGGCTCATCAATCTGGCATACCCGGTCATCGTGTGGGTTGGCTATCGAGCCAGACGTTCGCGTTCTCTCGTGGAAAGTCGCGAAGAAGCCATCGTGTATGGAGCGCTCGTACT
>DATBJG010000128.1:0-14833 GCA_036556585.1 Vicinamibacterales bacterium | reverse complement strand
TCACGTGTGGTTGGTTCCGGGAAAGGCCAGCGATGTCGTTCGTTTGCCTCGCCAAATCAAATCGTCGACCTCTATTTGTGCAACGGCCTTGCCACGAGGCCAGCTGTTGCACGGAGAGTCCGACCCACGAAAATTCCTGTGAATCTGTTCGATCGGTTGTGTTGTCGTGGTGAATGTGGTGGGCAGTGGTCAACAGATTGGCCGGTACGACGCGCGCGAATCAGCGCTGCAACGTCACTCTGGCCAAGATCCGTTCAACAGCCAATCAGACAGCTGACTGACCCGAGTGGCCAATTTCTTGGCCGGCCGCGGACGCCAAATCGAAGGGAGTCTCTCGGGCCGAAGCCGAAGCCGAACGCGGGCCTGCCGCGCCGAAGCCGAAGGCGAAGGCGGGTTCAGGCGCCGCGCAGCCGGCGGGCCAGTTCGCGGATATCCAGGCGGTCCATCTTGAACTTCAATGTACTCAATGGGATCCCGAGATGCCTGGCCGTGGCGGTCACGTTCCAGCCCGACTTTTCGAGCGCGCGCAGGATGAAATTGCGCTCGAAGGTATTGGTGGCTTCCTGGAACAGGCTTTCACCGCCCGAACCCGATTCGGTCTGATCGAGCTGGGCAAAGTGAAACTCGTAGGGGAGATCTTCGTCGGTGATCCATTCTTTGTCGCCCACCGCGACCAGCCGTTCGATCAGATTCTCGAGCTCGCGGATGTTCCCCGGCCACCAGTAGTTCGCCAGGATCCTCATCGTCGATTCGGCAATCCCCTCGACGCGCTTGTGGAACTTGACGGCGTACCGACGCAGGAAAAAATTGGCAAGCTCGGGGAGATCGTCGGGCCGCTCGCGCAGTGGAGGCAGCCGGATGGGAATGACGTTGACGCGATAGTAGAGGTCTTCCCTGAACCGACTTTCTTTGACGGCCTTTTCGAGATCGATGTTGGTGGCAGCGATCAGACGGAAGTCGGTCTTGATGGGTTTCTGGCCGCCGACGCGCTCGATCTCCCCTTCCTGAATGGCGCGCAGGAGCTTGGCCTGCAGATCCATCGGGAGGTCGCCGATCTCGTCGAGAAACAGGGTGCCACTCGTTGCCAGCTCGAATTTGCCGAGCTGTTGTTTGTGGGCGCCGGTAAACGCGCCGCGCTCATGACCAAAGAGGGTACTTTCGACCAGTTCCCTGGGGATTGCCGCCAGATTGACCGCAATGAACGGCGCTTCGGCGTTCCCGCTTTCGCGATGGATGAGACGCGCCAACAGTTCCTTGCCAGTGCCGCTTTCCCCCAGGATCAGGACGGTTGCTGAAAGTCGCGCAACCCGATTGACGAGATCGAGAATGTCGCGCCCCGCCTTGCTCGGGCCGACGACGAACTCGCGATCTCCTTGATCGGCAATTTGCGCGCTCAGCGTGAGGACCTGACGGTTGAGATCCTGACGCTCGAGCGCGTTCCGAACGAGCGAGCGCATCGTGTCGTAGTCGAAATCCTTGGTGATGTAGTGGTAGGCGCCGTGTTTCATAGCTTGCACGGCCGTTTCGACTTCGCTGATCGCCGAGATGATGATGACCTCGACGAGGCTGTAGTTCTCCTTGATCACGCGCAGGACGTCAAATCCGTTGATGCCGGGGAGCCTGACGTCGAGCAGCACGAGGTCCACGTTCTCGCGATGGAGAATCGTCAGGCCTGCTTCGCCGCTCGTCGCGCGCAGGATGCGGTAGTCGCGCTTGAAAATTGCCGCGATCGTGTCACGCATTCCTTCATCGTCATCGACGATGAGGATTGTCTTGGTCTTGTCCGCCATGCTGACTGCCCGTTGAAGGCTCGCGTATTGTAGGCACCGGCCAGACGGCAATTCAAGTAAGTCACCGCAGGCCCGGCGCATGTTGACGATCGGCGCGCGAAGAAAGAAGATTCGTTTATGCGCGAGTACGATGTGGCCGTAATTGGCGCCGGGACCGGTGGTTACGTGGCGGCCATCAAGGCCGCCCAGCTCGGGTTGAAGGTGGCCGTTGTCGAGAAACAGAAAGCGCTTGGTGGCACCTGTCTGATCTGGGGGTGCATTCCGACGAAGGCGCTGCTCGAGCATGCCCATGCCCTCAAGGTGGTCCAGAACGTCAGGGAGTGGGGCGTCACGATTGGAGAAGGGGCTGTCGGGATCGATATGGGACAGGTCCAGGCCCGGAAAGACAAGGTTGTCAGCGGGCTGACGCGCGGCATCGAGTTCCTCTTCAAGAAGAACAAGATTGACTGGATCAAGGGAACTGCGCGACTGACTGGTCAGGGGCGAGTCGAGGTCAGCGGCGGCGAGGTCAATGGACTCACGGCGCGAGAGATCGTCATTGCGACCGGATCGACGCCACGCAGCGTCCCAGGCGTTGAGCTCGATCGTCAGCGCATCATCACGAGCGATGAAGCGATCGGCTTGCGCGAAGTACCCCGGGCATTGATTATTCTTGGAAGCGGCGCGGTTGGTGTGGAGTTCGCGTCAATCTTCAGAAGGTTTGGCAGCGAGGTGACGGTGATCGAACTCTTGCCCAGGCTGGTTCCGAATGAAGATGAGGCGATCTCAGCCGAATTGGAAAAGTCGTTCCGCAAGCAAGGGATCACGGTTCACACTGGGACGAAGGTCGTGAAAGCTTCGGCCTCATCGTCTGGCGTGCAGGTCGACTCTCAGGGTCCCGATGGCGCCGCGCTGAAGTTTCAGGCGGACTACTTGCTCGTCGCGACCGGACGAGGGCCGGTGACGACGGGGCTTGGGGTCGAGGAACTGGGGCTTCAGCTGGAACGAGGATATGTGCGGGTGGACGAGCTCTATCGCACCAACGTGGCCGGTGTCTCGGCGATCGGTGACGTCATTACTCTGGGCGGGCCGCATCCACAGCTCGCGCACGTGTCGTCGGCAGAGGGCATTGTCGCCGCGGAGCGTCTGGCAAACCGCGAGACGAGACCCCTGAACTATGCGCATGTGCCGGCCTGCACCTATTGCGATCCCGAGATTGGAAGTGTGGGACTGACCGAACGAGAGGCGCGTGAGCGCGGGTACGATGTCAGGGTAGGCACGTTTCCGTTTGGGGTTCTGGCGCGCGCCAAAATTGCGGGCGAAACCGAAGGGTTCGTCAAGATCGTGGCCGAAACGAAAAACGACGAGGTGCTGGGCATTCACATGATTGGCTCCCGTTCGACCGAACTGGTGGCAGAAGCGACGGCCATTCTGCGCCTCGAGTCCACGGTGGAAGAGCTGGTGCGGACGATTCACGCCCACCCGACGTTTTCGGAAGCGATCGGCGAAGCCTCACACGCGACCCATGGTGCCGCGTTGCATCTCTAGCCATGAGCCGTCAGCCATCAGCTACGAGCCAAGCTGAAGGCTGAAGGCTGAAAGCTGAAGGCTAAAATAGCAAAGGTCCCCTATGCCAACTCCAGTCGTCATGCCGCAAATGGGCGAGTCGATCGCCGAAGGCACGATCGTGCGGTGGATCAAGCACGTCGGCGACACGGTCGAACGCGACGAGCCCATGTTCGAGATTTCGACCGACAAGGTCGATGCAGAAATCCCTGCTCCCACGGCAGGGGTCATCACGGAAATCAAGGTCAAGGAAGGAGAGACCGTTCCGGTCAACAGCGTGGTGGCCATGATCGGTCAGGCAGGCGAAGCAGTGGCAGCCGCGCCGAAATCGGAGCGGGCGCCGGCAGGTCCGCCGGCACCACAGGAGCCTGCGAAGCGAGCCCAGGCGGCATCTCCAGCTCCACCCGCCGCGCCATCACAGCCACCCGCCACGCCATCACAGAACGAAAAACAGTCGACAGAAGGACGACACCAGCGTTCGTCGCCGCTCGTGCGCCGTATTGCGAGCGAGCACAACGTCGATCTGGCCGAGTTGTCGGGTACTGGCATTGGCGGCCGAGTGACGAAACACGACATTCTTGCGCACCTGGGTCTGACCGAGACCGGCGAACCGGCAAAATCTGCGGCGTCAGCCCCGCCACCGACCCAGGCGGCGCCCAGGTTCAAGCCGGGCCAGAGCGTCGAAGTCGTTCCGATGAGCGTCATGCGTCGCAAGATTGCCGAGCACATGATCATGAGCCGACGAACCTCGGCACATGTGCACTCGGTGTTCGAGGTCAACTTCTCCCGGGTTGCGCAGCTTCGAGAAATCAAGAAGAACGACTACGAGCGCGAAGGGACCAAGCTGACGTTTCTTTCGTATATTGCGCGCGCGAGCGTCGAGGCCCTTCGAGCCGTGCCGATCGTGAACGCGTCGGTGGACGGCGACAACATCGTCTACAAGCGCGAGATCAACTTGGGAATTGCAGTGGCCCTCGACTGGGGGCTGATCGTGCCGGTCATTCACGGCGCGCATGAGAAGAACCTCCTGGGCCTCAGCAAGTCGATTTCAGACCTTGCATCACGCGCGCGGTCGAAACGGCTGTCGCCGGAAGAAGTGCAAGGAGGCACGTTTACGATTACCAATCCAGGTGTGTTCGGTGCGCTGTTCGGCATGCCCATCATCAATCAACCGCAGGTGGCGATTCTTGGCGTCGGTGCTGTGGAGAAACGCCCCGTCGTGGTTGGTGACGCCATCGCAATCCGGCATATGGCATACCTGACGCTTGGCTACGATCATCGAATCATTGACGGCGCCGTGGCGGACCAGTTCATGTCGAAGCTGAAGTCCATTCTCGAAAATTTTCCAGACGAATGACCCGACCTCTGGAGGTCCACCGGCTCGGCCGCGTTTCGTACGGCGAAGCGCTCTCGCGGCAGCGTCAGCTTGTAGAGGATCGCCGTGCAGGACGCGTGGGCGATGTCCTGCTGCTGCTCGAGCATCCTCCGGTGATCACCGTCGGTGTGCGGGGCGCAATGACCACGCCCCACATCCTTGCTTCGCCCGAGACTCTGGACGCCCGAGGTATCGAGGTGTTCGAGGCCGGGCGCGGCGGCGACGTGACCTATCACGGTCCCGGCCAGATCGTCGGATATCCCATCCTGGATCTGAGACCAGATCGGTGTGACGTTCACCGCTACGTTCGTGACCTCGAGGAGGTCATGATTCGCGCGGCTGGTGATTTTGGTGTCCGGGCCTCAACGATTCCCGGTCTGTCGGGCGCGTGGGTGCACGGGGAGAAACTTGGAGCCATCGGGGTCCGGATCTCGCGGTGGATCACGAGCCATGGGTTCGCATTCAACGTGGCGACCAACCTCGACCACTTCACCTTCATCGTGCCCTGCGGTATCCGCGATCGCGGGGTGACGTCGCTCGCCAAACTACTGGGTTATTCTCCCAAGATGGCCGACGTTCAGGACTCACTGACTTCTCACTTCTGCCAGGTATTCGACCTGTCCCCCACGTCATTCGAGACCACGCTCAACGCGACCAACGGCCGGTAACGCCCAGCTCTAAGTAGTTCATTTAATTTTGGTTACGGGAGAAGTCTTCCGGGAACCGGAATAATTTGGGGCCTTCGGGTGTTCTCACCATGCAGGAAACCATACATGGAACCCATCGAACAGGAACTCGTCACTCGTTTGCGGAACCGGGAACAGGACGCGGTGAGCGACCTGGCCAGCACGTACGGGTCCAAGGTGTACCAGCTTGCGCTCCGCTATTTGAAGAACCACGAAGACGCTGAGGAAGTCACTCAGGACGTCCTGCTGAAGGTCTCCCAGCGGATCGATGCGTTTCGAGGTGACGCGGCGCTGTCATCGTGGATCTATCGGATCACGTTCAATAGCGCCATGTCCAAGCTCCGGAGCGGGCGCGCGGCCAGACAGGCTGCGGTCGACGAGGCGGCTCGTGACGGCGGCAGCGTTCGACCCGCCGCCCACCTGGAAATCGCGGATCCATCTCCGCTGGCCGACGAAGAGGTGTTGCACGGCGAGCTCCGGGCGGCACTGGCCAAGGCTTTGAGACAGCTGCCGGTCCTTTACAGGACGCCGATCATCCTGCGCGATATCGAGGGGCTGTCAACTGAGGAAGCCAGCGCCGTGCTGCGCGTGAAAGGGCAGACCCTCAAATCACGACTCCACCGTGGTCGCCTGATTCTCCGCGATCAGCTGGCCGACTTTGCCGACGGACTGACGCTGCACCCGACTATTCATTAGATCGCGTGGGGCCCCACCCCCACGCGCAGCCGTCGCTTACGCTCCGGATCTTGCTTCGAAGCTTTCCCGCTTAGTCAGGGCCGATTCGTCAGCTCGACCGTCGTGCGGATCTCTTTCCCATTGCGAAGGACCACCACTTCGACCTTGTCGCCGGGCTTCTTCTCGCGTAGCGCAAACGTGAAATCGTAGAGCGTCTTGATGGGCATTCCGCCAAACGACGTCATCACGTCGTCCCGTTGGAGACCGGCTTTGGCCGCCGGGCTTCCTTCGCGCACTTCCGCAAACTTCACACCGTTGGAATCACCTTCGGCGAAATCCGGTATCGAGCCAAAGTACGGACCGTAGCCGCCCGAAGACGCGGAACCCGAGGAGTTCGAGGTTGATTGCGCGGGTGGTGGAACGAACGTGACGCGATCGGGTCTTGCCGCGATACGAGCGGCCAGGCCGTAGGCGAGGCTTGCAACCGCCGATCCACCAGGTGAATCAATCTTGTCCCAGTCGTCGCTGGGCCGGTGATAGTCGGCATGAAGGCCCGAGAAGAAGAAGATTGACGGTACGCGTCGCAGCAGGAACGACGTATCGTCGCTGGCCCCAAGTCCGGCCGCTCCTTCGCGGCTGGTGACGACGTTGATGGACAGGCCGGCCTGCGCCGCCTTGAGGTCGTCTTTCAACTGGGGTGCGGTGTCGAGCCCGCTAACCAGGATGCGGCCGTTGGACCGGCCGACCATATCAAGGTTGATCATGGCGACCGCTTGCTCGATGGGCAGAGACGGGTGGCTCACGTAATGTCTCGACCCCAGCAACCCGAGCTCTTCACCTGCAAAGGCCACGAACACGAGCGAGCGTGGAACCTTGCCTTTGGCGGTTGCCAGCTTGGCCATCTCGATAATGGCGGCCGTACCCGACGCGTTGTCGTCGGCGCCATTGTGAACCTGACCGGTGGAGCCTTCCGCCAGGGAAAATCGGCCACTCATGCCAAGGTGGTCGTAGTGAGCGCCCAGGACGACGGACTCCCGGGCCCGCGCAGGATCGGAACCACGAAGAACACCAATCACGTTCCTCACGATGTGACGGTTCTTGGTGAGCGTCTGCGTATACGAGATCGAGACGCCCGTGAGCTCGCGTGACCGCGGTTTCAGATCCGCATCGATGCCGCGCATCACATCGTCGAAATCGAGCTGGGTTCCGACCACGTCCTGAATGCTTGCGCGAGAGACGTGAAGCAGCGGCAACCCGTACTCTTCTGCCTGCGGTTCGCGCAACCATCGTGAGAAGTCGGTTTGGTCGGCGTGCCGCGGGTCTTCGACCAGCAGTATCGCCCGTGCGCCACGTGAACGCGCCACCTGTGCCTTACGAATGAAGGTGGCGTGCTCACTGTGCGTGCGACCCTGAAACACGCTGCGTTCGTCGTTTTCCTGAGGCTCGTGCCTCAGCAGGAGGACGGCCTTGCCGGACACGTCGAGGCCTGCGTAGTCGTCGTAGTTGTACGACGGCGCCGAAATGCCGTAGCCGGCAAACACGAGCGGCGCCGAGATTGATTGTTCCGCAGGCCCCTGGCTCTCTGGAGCGACAATAGAGAGCGGTTCGTAATCGTTACCCAGCCTCAACGTTCGAGAGCCTTGTGGCCCTGTCATCGTTACCGTGTTGGAAGTGCCGACGCTCAGGCCACTGACCAGTTCGAACTTCTGAAAATAGGTCCCGTCGTCTCCAGCGGGTTCGAGCCCGGCAGCTCGAAATTGCATGGCAATGTAATCGGCCGCCCGCTCCAGCCCGGGCGTGCCGTTACCTCGCCCCTGCAACTCGTCGGACGACAGGAATTTGATGTGCTCGAGGTACGTTTGAGATTCGATCTGTTGAGTTGCGGCCCGACCCGGTATCCCGAGCGCTGCGACCGTCAGCGCGAGAGCAACTCCTAAACGCCCGGAACGAGCGACGCTATTGAACGTTGTGTCTGTCACCACGTCCCCCTTCCAAGTGCGGGTGACCGTGAACATCCTGACTTATCACGATGCAGCCACCGCGTTCTCGAGCAACGTCTGTTCGCGTCCATCGAGTGTCGGAGCGACAACGTGCATGATCCCGCCGGGACCCACCACTACCGGCAGCGACGAGAGCGTATGGCGCACGCCGAACTCACCATCAAGCCCGACTGTGCAACAGAAAATCTTTCGCGATCCGTTCACGACAGCCTCAGCAAGATGGGCGGCTGCCGCAGCCAGCGTCACCGGACCGGGCACCCGCAAGAGGCTGGCACGCCGTTCGATACGCGAGATCTGCGACGCATCCAGAACTCGAGCTAGTGGGCGTCCCGCAATCGTCGCGTCTCTCCAGAGTACTACGAACCGGTCTGGAATCCTGCCTAGCGCCGTCAGTGCAACGGTTGACGGAGAAAGGTCCGCCTCGAGGGCCACCAGGGCCCGAAGCGCAGACACCTGCGCCTCTGGCGCCGACCCAAAAAATCGCAGGCGATTCAGATGGAGCTCCGCGAGCCCTTGTTGGAGGAGACGATCCTGTCCTGCGCCTGCGCCAATGATGACAGTCGAACCGTCGATGTGTGCAAGCTGGCGAACTACCGCAAGGCCCGAATCACCCTGAAGTTCGCCGGACCCGAGTGGGTCCGCCAGGAGGACGACATCCGCACCCACGGCCGCGGCGATCTCACGTGCGGCAGCGACTTTTGTCGCCGACCCTTCGATCGGTCCGGCCTGTTGAATGTCTAGTGCTTTGCCAGTTGCGACGTCAATCGTTGAATCGATCAATCGAACTTCGGCAATGTTTCCCCGGGTTGCCAACGTGCGCGCGATACCCGCGCCCAACTCGCCTGCTCCAATCACCGCGACCGTGCGCATCGTGCGGTATTGTATAAGCCATGACTTCCCCCTTCGAAGGCAAGATTGCGATCGTGACCGGCGGTTCACGTGGAATCGGCTTTGCCATTGCCAGTGCGCTCGCGTCGCGAGGTGCAAGCGTGACCATTTGTGGTCTGGACGCTGCGCACCTTGCCGACGCGGGTGCCCGGCTGGCGAAGGTCGCGCCGGCCGGAGCCGTGCAGACGTGTCGCACTGACGTGCGCGACTATGGACAAGTCGAGAAGCTGCTCGAAACGAGCGTGCAGCGGTTTGGCGGTCTGGACATCCTTGTCAATAACGCCGCAATCGGAAAGTTTTCACTGGTGTCCGAGACCTCGCCCGACGACTGGCGGGCGATGATTGAGACCAATCTGAGCGGGGTCTTTCACTGCTGCCATGCCGCGCTGCCGCATCTGCGCCGCCGGGGCAGCGGGTGGATCGTCAATATTTCAAGCCTCGCGGGGACCAATGCGTTTGTCGGGGCCGCCGGCTATTCGGCCACCAAAGCGGGACTCAACGCTTTTTCGGAGGCCCTCATGCAGGAAGTCCGACAGGACGATATTCGTGTTAGCTACATCATGCCCGGGTCGGTCAGCACCGGATTTGGCGGTCATGGGACGGCCGACTGGAAGCTGGCCCCCGAGGATGTGGCGCAGGTGGTGGTGGATTTGATCGAACATCCCCGTCGCAGCCTTCCGAGTCGAGTCGAAATTCGTCCATCCAAGCCGCGGAAATAGCGGATGCCAGAGGCCATCGCCCATTACAAGCTTCTCGAACAGATTGGCACGGGCGGCCTCGGGGACATCTATCGGGCGCGGGACACGCGGCTGGGCCGGACGGTTGCCATCAAGTTTCCTCCAACAGATCTGATCGAGGATCCTGCGCGGCGTGAAGCGCTGTTGAGCCAGGCGCGCGCCCTGACCGCGATATCCCACCCGAGCGTTGCCACGTTGTTTGAGGTGGGCGAAGACGGCGAGCGCATCTACCTGGTGTTCGAGTTTGTTCCTGGAGACCCACTCTCCACCGTCATTGGTGGCCGTCCAATACATCCCCGGCGCACGGTCGAATTTGGCGTTCAGCTGGCCGATGCGTTGGCAGAGGCGCATGCCCTCAACCTGGTGCACGGCGATATCTGCCCCGCGACAATTGTTGTCACCCCCAAGGACCGGGCGAAATTGCTGGACTTCGGCATGGCCGCGTTTACCAGGGGTGGTGTGGCGCGCCGGCCACCTTATGTTGCTCCCGAGGAGCGTGACGGCTCCCGGCCGGATCCCCCGGGCGACATCTTTGCGTTGGGCTGCGTCCTCTTCGAGATGCTCACGGGGCGGCAGGCGTTTCCAAACCAAGACGCGGAGAAGATCCCTGCGCCGAGTGAGATCAATCGCGCCGTGCCCGCGGAGCTCGATGCCATCGTCGGTCGCATGCTCATGCGTGATCCGGTGGCGCGAAGTCAGAGTGCGGCCGCCATTGCCGCGGAGTTACGAGGCGTGGCGGCCATTCTCGACGTGCGTACGGCCACGCACGAGGCGCAGTTCACCGTGGCATCACCCTCCGGCGGCCACCGCACGGCAAAATGGCTGGCGGCACTCGTTGTGGTTGCCGTGGCGGCGGGTGCGGCCTGGGTTTGGAGAGCGGATGCGAACGTGCTTTGGCGTCGCTGGTTTGGCACGCCGCCCCCGGCTGTCGTGGTCGTAATGCCCTTCGAGGCAGAAGGTACGATGCCCGCGATCATTGCTGACGGCATCGCAGAAGCGCTGATGGCCCGGCTTGGGACGGTGGGCGTGAAAGTCGTCGAACGCTCGTCGCTGCGATTGCGCCGGGGTCGCGATCCGAAAATGCAGGCCCGCGGTTCGGGTGCGGCGGTTGCCCTGACGGGCACCATCCGTGGCGATGGCGATCAGATTGCGCTTGTCACGTCGCTGGTCGAAGTGGATACGGGTACGGTGCTCGCGCGAAATACGTTCTCCTCGTCCAAATCGCAAATTGTCTCAACCGAAGCCTCGGTCGCGCACACGCTCGCGCGTACGCTCGGTCTCCCGGCGCCAGAAGGTGCAGCGCACGCCCGAGCCGTCTCGCGCGTCGTCGACCCCGAAGCCTACGATCGATATCTGGAGGGACGAGACGCCGAGGCGCGCGGTGATTTGAAAGGTGCGATTGCCCTGTACGAGGAGGCAACAACCAGAGACGGCAGTCTCGCTGAAGGTCATGCAGCACTGGCCGCCGCGTCATATCGCGATCTTGTCGACTCGGCGCGGATAGACGATGAGGCTGCGTGGCAGCGGGTTCGTCGCGCGGCGTCAAATGCGCTCGCCGCCGATCCGGATCTTCCCGCTGCGCACGTGGCGACGGCGTTGGCCGTGCCGACATTTCGGGAGGCTGTGCTCTCGTTGACGCGGGCCATCGAGATCGACCCGTCGCGGGCAGACTTGTATGCGGAGCTTGCGAATCAAATCACCGAGTTCGATCCCGAGCGTGCCAGGATCTTGCACCAGAAGGCGCTGAGCCTGGATCCAGACAACGTGGAGAGTGTGGCTGCGCTCGGTCGGCTCTCGTCTGCGCCCACCGCCGTCGAACCCATTATTGGAGGCACGGATCCTGGTCGGCAACTCCGTCGGGTGCGGGCTTTGGCAGCAGCCGGACGGGTTGGGGACGCGAGGGCCGGCTCGAAAAAGCTCATCGAGCAGTACCCGGACTTTTGCGAAGCTCGGGCCGTTCGCGTAGGCCTGCTCGCGAAGACCGAACAAGCGGAAGCACGCAAGGAGGCCGAAGCCATACTTGCGAACGCGGCGGCTCCGGATACGACGCCGGCGCGCGTTCGCTGCGCCGCGGTGGCGGCCGCCGCCGCAGGGGATGCCCAGGTGGCTGCAGCCTGGTTACGGCAAATCGCTGACGCGGAGACACTCCTGCGAGTGTGGGCGATCCCGCTCGATGGCGCGAGCGCTCAGACCGCGCTCGAGCAATCATGGTATCCCTGGCGAAGCGTGGCACGCGATCCTGCCGTGATCAAGGGACGCGAAGCCATCCAGGCTGGCTATGCGCGGCTTCGAGCCGAAATTTCGCCGCTGCTTCCAGCCGACGCTTCGCACGCGAAATAGGCTTCAACTGATTCCGCACGGATGCTCAGTACAACCGCTCGTCTCGCAGAAATGGATTCGTCGCGCGCTCGTGGCCGATCGTCGTCTTCGGACCATGCCCCGGGAACACTTCGGCGTCGTCTCCAAATGCAAATAACACCTGCCTGATGGAACGCATCAGCGTCGCGTAGTCCCCGCCGGGAAGGTCGACCCGGCCAATAGAGCCCGCAAAGAGCGTGTCTCCGACGAAGAGTTGCTTGCCGGGAGCACCCGGTCGCCCGACTTGCAAGCAAACCCCACCCGGACAGTGGCCTGGGGTGTGATGCACGCGAACCTCGTGCGCTCCAAAGGTGATGAGCTCATGTCCCTCATCGTAGAAGCAATCAACCGGTGGCGGTGCCTCGACGGTCAAGCCGAAAAACTCACCAAACGTCACCGCGTTCTCGTACAGCGACAAATCTCCGCGATGAAGGTAGACCGGAACCTGAAGCTGACGCTTCGCCTCGGCCACACCGGACACATGATCGACATGACCGTGTGTGAGGAGAATATGTTTGACGTGGAGGCCCTTCGCCCCCACGATCTCCAGGAGAGTACGTACCTCATCGCCCGGATCTATGATGACCGCCTCTCGAGTCTCCTCGCACCCTAAGACGAAACCGTTCTTCTCGAATGGGGGCACCGCACGAATTTCAAGGAGCATATTCTGTCTTCTGTCTTCTGACTTCTGTCTTCTGACTTCTGACGAGTACTAATTTCATGATCCTCGCTGCCATTGACGATCTGATGTTTGCATCAAAGATTACCGCCGCCGCCAGACAGCTCGGCGTAGAAGTTGTTCTCGCTCGGACGCCAGATGAAGTGCTTCAACAGGCCCGGGCTCGTCGGCCGCGGCTGATCATTTTCGATTTGAACGGCAAGCGTACCGAACCGCTGGCAACGATCGCCGCGATCAAATCAGATGTTGACCTTGCACAAATCCGAACGATTGGCTTTGTGTCGCACGTGCAGACCGAACTCATCGAATTGGCGCGTCAGGCCGGCGTAGATGACGTCATGGCTCGCTCGGCGTTCAGTGCAAACCTAGGAGAGATTCTACTCGTGTGACACGGTCAGCAGCACTCGCCCGATACGCAGGCGATCCCCGGGCCTCAGGTGCGCCCGTTTGATCGGGCGGTCATTGATATAGGTTCCGTTCGTACTGTCGAGGTCCACAATCTCGAGGCCCCGGGCGCCGGCGGTCAGTCGGCAATGGACCCGAGACACGAGGGGGGCATCGAGTATGACGTCGGCTGGAGACGAGCGACCGAGGGTTTTGACAGTGCCCGGCGCAATCTCGACTGCCAGGGCTCCTGAATCGACGTCACCCGATGTCTCGAGTATCCACATGGCGGTCCCGCTAACCGGCCCATTCTACACAACGTCTTCAGCAACCTATGGTTATCCCGTCGGCGTAACGCGACTTGAGGCGTTCACTCGATGAACCAAAAAGAAACTTCCGCCCCGATTTTCTCGTCTGACAACTAGACAACTGCCAACGGCAATAGCGGACCAGTCTGGGGCACGGCCATGGTGAAGAAACCGCGGAAATTCGCGCTCGTTGTGGGTCTCGGCGTCGGGGTGCTGGCCGTTGGCGCATGGGCCCTGTCAGTTCTGGTTGGATCGGCGGCGGGGGTCGATGCCTCCCGTCTCGCGTCGATTGAGCGCGGGACGATGGTGCGGTCGGTGGTGGCGACCGGCAAGATCGAACCCATGACCAAGGTCGAAATCAAGTCGAAGGCCAACGGCATCATCAAGGTCCTGCATGTAGAGGTCGATCAGAAGGTTGGGGAAGGCGACGTGCTCGTGGAGCTCGACAAGGAGAATCTGATGGCGCGTGTCCGCGAGTCGAGGGCCACCCTTCAGGCGGCGCGGGCGGCCTATGAGGCCGCCGAGGCCCAGCACGCGAAGAATGCCATCGAAGCCGAGGGGCCGGAGGTCGAGTTTGCCAAACGCGCGTACGACCGGGCGAAGAGTTTGTCCGAGCAGAACCTCATCGCGCAATCCGGGCTCGACGAAACCCGTAATGCCCTCGATCAGGCTGAAAATCGGCGTCAGGCCGCCCGCTCGCAGCTTGCGATTGCAAAGGCCAAGGTCGCTGAAGCCGCGGCAAACGTGGCTCAGGCGCAGGCATCTGCGGACCGGGCTGAGGAAGAGCTTGCGAATGCGACCATCCGCGCTCCCATCAACGGTACGATTCTCGCCCGCGATGTGGAGGTGGGTAGCCCCGTTTCGTCGATCCTGAATATGGGCGCGGCGGCGACCCCGGTGCTGACTCTCGGCGACATCTCGCACGTGTTCGTGCGAGGCAAGGTAGACGAAGCCGATATCGGCCATGTACAGCTGGGACAGCCGGCGCGGATAACTGTCGAGACCTTCAGAGACCGCGTGTTCAAGGGAAGAGTCACCCAGATCTCTCCGCTCGGAGTCGAGCGCGACAACGTCACGAACTTCGAGGTGCGCGTCTCGATCGACAATCCAGGCAATGAGCTCAAGGCCAACATGACGGCCAATGCGGAGATTGTCCTGGAGGAGCGTACCGGGGCTCTGATAGTGCCTGAAGCGGCCATCACCTACGACGCGCAGCGCAAACCGTCAGTCGAAGTATTCGATCCCGCCGCGAAGGATGGGCGCCGACGGACGCCGATCAAAGTCGGCATCAGCAACGGTACGAGGACCCAGGTGCTCGATGGTTTGAAGGAAGGCGACCGAGTTATCTTGCCCGGTTAACGCTCGTCACGCCGAGAACGACCCGAACGACCCGAACGATCCGAACGAT
>DATBJG010000127.1:0-5827 GCA_036556585.1 Vicinamibacterales bacterium | reverse complement strand
GTCTGAGGATGAACCACGACGACACGAAGATCACGACGAAGGGAGCCCACGCTGTAAGGCTGGTGAATCGAAGCCCTTCGTAGGTGGCGTGGCTTCGTAGTGAAACCCACGTTGTGGCTTCGTGGTTCAATATTCCGTCGTCTTCGTGGTGCCCGTCTTCAGGCGGCAGCGTACGGAAAGTAGAGACGTGCAACGTTCACAGTTGCGAAGGCCGGCCGCAACGACACGACGGGTACAACCACCGCGACACGAAGATCCCGAACGAGGTGTCAAAACCAGGACGGCACGAAGACCATGTCTGAGGATGAACCACGACGACACGAAGATCACGACGAAGGGAGCCCACGCTGTAAGGCTGGTGAATCGAAGCCCTTCGTAGGTGGCGTGGCTTCGTAGTGAAACCTACGTTGTGGCTTCGTGGTTCAATATTCCGTCGTGTCGTCGTGAGAAACTAGTACGTCGCGTCCTTCGTGGTTAAGAGGCAGTAGGTCGGTGGGATTCGGGGTTCGGGATTGGGAGTGGAATCGTCATGAAATATATCCTGGCGAGCGTTGCAGCGGTGGCCGTCGCGCTCGGGACTTCGTTGGGCGCCCAGACCTCGCCGCGTCAACGAGTGGCTCTTGACGGTCCGGCGCCCAAACTGCCGAACGGCACGCCGGATCTGTCGGGAGTCTGGCAGGGTGGTGGGCCCATCGGCAATATCGCCCAGGGGCTTCCACCCGGCGAAGTCATTCCGTTGTTACCTGAGGCGCGGAAACTGATGGAATCGCGTCTGTCGAAGGACGATCCGGAAGCCAACTGTCTGCCCACGGGCGTTCCGCGAATCGCGCCGTATCCGTGGCGGATCGTCCAGACACCAACGCACATCTTTTTTCTCTTCGAGGGGAATATTCATTCCTACCGGCAGATCTTTGTCGACGGTCGGAAGCATCCCGTCGATCCCGATCCGACATGGTACGGCCACTCCATCGGTCGCTGGGAAGGCGCCACGCTCGTTGTCGATACCGTCGGGTTCAACGACAAATTCTGGTTCGACTTCAAGGGCCACCCGCACACCGAGCAGCTCCACATCATCGAACGCTACACGCGCACCAACCTTGGCACGCTCGTCAATCAGATCACCATCGACGATCCCGGTGCCTACTCCAGGCCTTTCACGGTCACCTTCACCGCCAGGCTGACCCCTGGCGAAGAGTTAATGGAGTACATCTGCAACGAGAACAACCAGGATGTCCCGCACCTTCAGGGGCCAACAGCCGAGCCTGGCGATCCCGAACGTTCATTGGGAACCTTGAAGGCCAGATAACCAACCAATAGTCCACCGACCACTGGCCACTGAAGAGGAGTAACCCTTTCGGGCCATTCTTCCGTGACATGGCTGGCGGTAGCATGCAGGCCCGGGATTCGGGATTCGGGGTTCGGGATTCGGGGTTCGACATGCGAAACGCAACATCCTGCTTGATCATGATTGTCGTGCTGATGACCTGGCCGGCTCACAGTTTGCGGGGCCAGGGGCAGGAAGGCAAACCTGCATCCACGGCCCCCTCGTTCGAGCAGGTGAAAACGTGGGTCGACACCTATAAGGCCACGCACCGCGGAAACAGAGGCAAGGACTGGGACATCAACGCCAAGACACCGGCACAGGTTGCGGCAGATCCGGATGCACAACGGTTGCTGTCGATTTGCGGCAAGGATCAGCGGCCTGTCATCCCTCTTCTCGCATGGGAGTACGGTGGGTCGGATCACCAGTGGATCAGGCCCGAAAAATCGGCGCTCGTGTATTGCGTTCACGTCCCGGTCCGAAATCCCACGCCCAACTGGCAGTACGACGCCCGCAAAGACCAGGTGACGGCAGCGGTCTACGTGCTCTTTCCCGATCAGAATCCATGTAAGGACCAGCAGGGCGCCAACCAAATCATGGCCTGCATCGGAGACAACTCGAACTTTGAAATACTCGTGGACACCGCCAGCATCAACGACGGTCGTGATGTCGGCCTTTCTCTCGCCAGTGCTTCGACGGCTCTGAAACTCATCCTGCCCGACGGAACCCGCATCCACCTCTGGGACGACGCGTAGCACCTGACAGGTCTAAAGACAACGTCTGCCACGGTCCACACCACCCGGTCTCTCACCAACCCTGCCCGCGACGTTTCGGTTGTTCGCGCCATAATGTGCGGGACAACATGAACGACGCAGGCTGGTCTCAGGGCTACGTTACCGACACGAGCTATGCGGACAAGTTCTTTCGAGAACTTTCGCCCGTCTGGTTGAACTACGTGGCGGCAGTCAACGGCGGAGTTCCGCGGATTCTCGACCAGCCGTTTACGTATCTGGAACTGGGCTGCGGATTTGGCACGTCGACGATTGTCAATGCTGCCGCCTTCCCGCAGGGCGAGTTTCACGCCTGCGATTTCATTCCTGCGCATATCGAGGGAGGTGTGAAACACGCGGCCGCCCTCGGTCTCACCAATGTCGAGTTCCATGAGTCGTCATTCGATCGACTGCTCTCGCTGGATTTGCCCGCCTTCGACTTCATTGTGCTGCACGGGGTCTACAGTTGGGTAGGCACCGATGCCCGCCGCGCGATCAGGCATATCGTCCGCAAGACACTGAAGCCGGGAGGCCTCGTGTATGTCAGCTACAACTGTCTGCCAGGCTGGTCGGTTGAAGCCCCGCTGCGCCGGCTGATGCTGGAGCTTGCCGCAACGGCCGAAGGTGGAACGCCAGAACGCACCGAAGCCGCCCTTCGAGGGATGCAGCAGTTGAGCAGCAGCAAGTTGCGATATTTCAATGCAAATCCATCGGCGGCCACCGCGATTGATTCCTATGTACGCGGCACCAGCAACTACCTCGCCCATGAATTCCTGAACCAGACATGGGAGCCCTTCTACTCGATCGACGTCGCCGACGAGATGGCTGAAGCGGAGATTCGATATCTCGGCAGCGCGACGCTGGTTGACAATCATCCAACGCTTGTCGTCGATGCGCTGGCGAGCGAAGCGGTCGCCAGGCTTGCCACGCCGCGTCTGCGGCAGCTGGCAATCGATTTTGCGGCCAACCAGCGGTTTCGTCGCGATGTCTTCGTGCGGAGCGGCGCGCCGGTCGAGGCGCCAGACATGAGCCGGCGTCTTCACGGTGTCGTCATCGGCACCCTCGCCAATCCGGAAGGGATCAGCGCAAAGGCCAAGGTCCCCCGCGGAGAGATTCGTTTCCAGGATGAGTTCATTCGCGATCTGCAATCGCTGTTGCTCGCCGGGTCGACGACCATTGGAGACGCCCTGTCGGTCCTGGGCGGTGCCGGCCGAAACGCGGCCGAGATCACGCGAAACCTGATTTTCCTGGTTGCGGCCGGGACGCTGATGCCGTTCGCCCGGGCGGCTGGGCCGGGCACCGGGCACGGAGCTGAACAATTCGCAAGTGCGATGGTTGCGCGCGTGCTGGCGGACGCCATCGAGCGGCGTGCCCGCCGCGCGGTACCCAGTCAGATACTGGGCAACGGCGTGGAAATTCGTCCGATCGAGGCGGTGGCGCTCTTAGAGTGGGTGGCTGGTGCCAAGAGCGTCGAGATGCTCGCATCACGTCTCGAAGCAGCAACCAAACGCCAGGAACTTGACCCCTCTCGTGACACGACAAGACGGACACGCGACGACGAGATCGTACCTTCCACGCGAGAAGTCGCCAGGCACGTCATCGAGAACCTGGTACCGAGCTTCACGCGGCTGCACTTAATTGTGTGAAAGCGGCGCGTTCGAAGAGGCGGCTCAAGGTATTCTGACCGTGTTCGTCTTTCCGCGCCGGATCGTTTACCCCAAGCGATCACGACGGCCGGTCATAGTCCCGTCTTTGCCCCCAGCAGCAAGGAGCAGGAATCATCATGGCGAAAAAGAAATCCAAACCCTACCAGTCGTACGTGGCGTCGGCAAAGAAGGCGGCCAAGGCGCTGGGCACCCCCGCCGCAACATTTGCCTACAAGATCGAGGTGCGTTTCCTTGGTGGTTTGACGACCGCGCAGAAAAACGCGTTCAAGGCCGCCGCCGACCGATGGACGAAAGTGATCGTTGGAGATCTGCCGAGCGTCCGGGTGGATGGTGAGGTCATTGACGATCTTCTGATCCTTGCACAAGGGGTGGATATCGACGGCCCTGGAGGCATTCTGGGCCAGGCCGGCCCGACCCACCTGAGGCCAGCCTCGGCCGGAACCGCGAAGTATCTTCCGGTGAAAGGCATCATGTCGTTCGACACGGCCGATCTGGCCGACATGCAGAGCAATGGGACCTTGAAGGACGTCATCACCCACGAGATGGGCCACGTCATTGGTGTGGGGACCATCTGGTCCGACAAAGGGAAGCTGAAGGCCGCGGGTACCTTGAATCCGCGCTTTACCGGGACGACAGCCAAGAAGGAGTATGGGAAGCTCAAGCACTCCGGTCCGGCTGAGGTGCCGGTGGAGAATTCCGGCGGTCCGGGAACGCGCGATTCACATTGGCGGGAAAGCGTGTTCAGGAACGAGCTGATGTCCGGGTTCATTGCCGCACCGAACAATCCCTTGAGCCGGATGACGGTGGGGAGTCTGAAAGACATGGGATACAAGGTGGATTTGTCAAAAGCGGAGGCGTACGCGCTGCCGAACCTCCTTGCGCTTGCTGCAAGCGGGGCCGTCACGACCCATCTGCGACCGCATGCGCTGCCCGTCATCCCCATCACGCTGCCGGACAGCAGCCTAGTAAAATAGGGATTCGGGATTCGGGATTCGGGGTTCGGGATTGGGGATTCGGGACGGATTGGAAAGATGGAAAGAATGCTGCGACCGGAGCCGGTCGTCGTGCCTGACTCGGCTCTGGTCCCCTCGGCAAATCAGCTGAAACCTCCACCGAATCAATTCACGCACGAGGTCCGCAAACGCCAGCCCTATTATTACGGCGCCAGGGTCTCCAAGCCGCCCGACGGCGAGTTCGATGTGGGGACCAAGGTGGTACTCCTGGTGCACGACAAAGGGAAAATGTGTCGTGTCGCA
Organism: Vicinamibacterales bacterium; assembly: GCA_036556585.1. GTDB lineage: Bacteria > Acidobacteriota > Vicinamibacteria > Vicinamibacterales > JAMQPK01 > DATBJG01. Next base: position 813 of record DATBJG010000127.1, on the reverse strand, counting down.
GACGCACAGGGGCTGTATGTGCTGACGGCGTTCGAAGGCTTGAAAAAGCTCAGGGGTTGACAACGAATTGCAGGATTGCAGAATTGCAGGATTGCAGAAAGTAATTGAATAAATGAACAAAGGAATCGTCCTTTCGCTGCTGGTCGCGTCGAGCGTAATTCCAATTCTGCGAGCGCAACAGCCAGTTCCCGATTTCATCCTGGCCAACGGGAAGATCGTGACCGTGGACGAGAAGTTCACGATTGCGCAGAGCGTCGCAGTCAGCCGGGATCGCATTCTGGCGGTTGGCACCAACGCCGATATCGCAAAGCTTGCAGGACCGAACACCAGACGAATCGACCTGGCGGGCAGGACCGTGGTTCCCGGATTGATTGACAACCACATGCACCTGTTGCGTGCGGGCACCACCTGGCAGCTCGAGCTCCGATGGGAGGGCGTCAACTCTCGAAAGCAGGCGATCGAGATGTTGCGCGCTCGGGCGGCCGCGGTAGGTCCGGGCGCATGGGTCTTCAATATCGGTGGCTGGGCCACGGCGCAGTTTGCTGACGACAAGAAACCGTTCACGCGCGAAGAGCTGGACGCGATTGCGCCCGACAATCCAGTGGCGCTGCAGGAATCCTACTATCAGGTCTTCTTGAACAGTCGGGCACTCGAAGCCTTCGGGATTCAGCCGAACGCTCCGGATCCGCCAGATTTCGTCAAGGGATCGATCCTGCGCGACGCGTCGGGAAAGCCTACCGGCGTGATCCGAGGCGACATTGCTGCCACCCGTCCGATTGCGGCGAAGCTGCCGAAGGTCGCTCCGGAACAGCT
>DATBJG010000126.1:0-8032 GCA_036556585.1 Vicinamibacterales bacterium | reverse complement strand
TGATCATCGTGTCGTGGCCGAGGTGCCACCAGAAATCGTATGCGAGGTGCTGTGGGCCACGGTCCTGCTCCCAGCGGCCGCGGATGGCAAACGTTTCCTGATCGATGACGAAGATCCCGCCGGGTCCGTTACCATCGGGCGTTCCCAGCGCATTCATGTAGATACCGTCCGGGCCGCAGTGGGTCGTGTGGAGTCTCGAGTAACCGGTGCGCTCGGCCACTTCTGCCGCCTCAATCACCTTGGCCAACCGCGGCTTCGAGGGGTCCGGTTTGGTGTCCAGGATGTAGATCCGCGACGATCGCAGTCCCGGCACGAGCAGGAAGCGTCGTTCCATGTGCGGATGCGGAGCATACGGGCACAAACAGGAGCTGCAGGCGTTCCAGCCGAAGTGGTGCAGCTCGTCGCCCTTGTTTGGCATGTCAATCTGACTGATCTGACGCCCGTAGGTTTTCGACGTCGCATCGACGTCGATGACCGTGAGCGCATCCGGACCCCCACTCGGATTCAGCATGGCTACATAGGCGAGCGTTTCGGGCGGCGCCTGCATGGCCATGCTGGGAGAGGGATAAAACGTCGTATCCGGCATGAGTTTCGCCATAATTCCAGTCTCCTTTGCTTCCTGCGGTCTGGTATCGGAGTAGAATTGCCGGGCACTTGCCGGAGCAACGTATCACAGGTGTTTGCAACCGGCGGCTGGCTCGGAACGTCCTACCATACGGCACTGTGAGGTCATCTGGATGAAATATTTCGCGATTGTCATGACCGGGGTGGTCGTCCTCGGTGGGGGGGCGTCCCGCGACGCCGTGGCCCAGCTCGGGTCACGACCCGCTGAGGAATGGCGCAAGACGCTCGATCAGCCGGACCGTATTGCCGGTCTCAAGGCCGACCAGGTGATTGCCAGGCTGGCGCTTAAGCCCGGTCAGGTTGTTGCCGACCTGGGTGCCGGGACGGGGGTTTTCAGCGTCCCCATGGCCAAAGCGGTGACGCCTGGCGGCAAAGTGTACGCGGTCGAAGTTGACAAGGGTTACTTTGGCATCATTACTGACAAAGCCAAAGAAGCGCGCGTCACCAACGTGCAAACGGTTCTCGGTGAATTCGGCGATCCGAAACTGCCGGCTTCCGACGTTGACGTCGCGTTTTTCCATGACGTCCTGCACCATATCGAGGACCGGACCGGTTATCTGAAGAACGTGGCGCGGTATGTCAAACCGTCCGGTCGAATCGTGGTAATCGACCTCAAGCCGGACCAGAGTCCCCACAAGGACCAGCCCAATCTGGTAGTCTCTGAAGAGCAAGTGACCGCCTGGATGGCCGCGGTCGGATTCAACAAGGTCGAAAAAACCGATCTGTTCGCGGAAAAATACTTTCTCGTTTATGCGAGGTGAATGAAACATGGCGAAGCGCAGCACCCGTCGCGAGATCCTTGAAGGTGGCCTGGCCGTCGCTGGTTTGAGCCTCCTCCGCGTTCCGGAGTGGGTCCTTCCGGCCCTCGCCCAGGGCGAGACCCTCGTGCCGTTTACCGACATGCCCGAGAATTTCCCGCTCGCGACGGCCCCGGATCGTCGAATCATCGACGTGCGAAAGATCGACGGACTCTTCACGCCGAAGGATCAGTTTTTCACGACGCAGCATTACGGCCATCCGGAGATTGATCCCGCCGCGTTCCGATTGAAGGTGTCGGGGCTCGTGGACCGGCCGCAATCGCTCTCACTCGACGAGCTTCGGAAGATGGGAAGCCAGGAACTGATTTTCGGATTCGAGTGCTCGGGTAACCGGCGTCCGCTGCAAGGTCTCTGCAGCAACGGCCGCTGGACTGGAGTTCCGCTGCGCGAGGTGCTCGATCGGGCCGGCGTGAAACGACAGGCGCGCGAGTTCGTGTTCTTTGGCGCCGATCACGGCGAAGAGGAAGTCGAGTTCCGGACGCAGAAGTACACAGTAGACCAGCAGTTTGGCCGAAGCCTGTCACGCGAGAAGGCGCTGTCGCCCGAGCCGCTCCTCGCCTATGCCATGAATGGAGAACCACTCACGCGTCACCAGGGATTTCCACTGCGGCTCCTCGTCCCCGGTTGGTACGGCGTGGCCAACGTCAAATGGCTGTCTGAGATCCACGTGCAGGAGGATCAGTACCTCGGGAAATACCAGGCCCGTTGGTACCGGACGCTGAAAGGCGAGATGGTCGGCGGCGAGATGAAGTGGAAAGAGACGGCGGTCACACACCTGCAGCTCAAGTCGTTCGTGGCGCGCGTCACCCGCGACGGCAGCCGTCACAAGGTGTTCGGTATCGTGCTGAACGACGGAACCCCGCTGAAGTCTGTCGAGGTCCGAGTGGACGAGGGACCGTGGCAGCCGGCAACACTTGATCCGTCCTCCATGCGCAATAAGTATTCCTGGAAGCAGTTCACATACGACTGGAATGGAGCGACGCCTGGCGAGCATACGATCGTCTCGCGGGCGATTGACGCAAACGGACAGATTCAGCCTACCGCGGAGGAGTTGGAAACGAAAAAGACGTTTCTCGAGGACAACTCACAGTTCCCGCGGAAAGTGAAGATTGCGTGACGCACATAAGGAGATAAATCCATGGCGCTACAAATTGGCGACACCGCACCGGATTTCGAGGCCAACACGACGCAAGGCCCCCTTCATTTTCACGAATGGGTTGGCAACGGATGGGCCGTTCTGTTCTCCCACCCGAAGGACTTCACGCCGGTCTGCACGACCGAGCTTGGATACATGGCCAAGATCAAGCCAGAGTTCGACAAACGGAATGTCAAAATCATCGGTCTCTCGGTGGACCCGGTGGACAGACACTCGCAGTGGTCGAATGACATCAAAGAGACGCAGGGGTTTGCGCCCAACTATCCCATCATTGGCGATCCGGACCTGTCGATTGCCAAGGCATGGGGGATGCTCCCCGCCAGCGTGTCGGGTGACGCATCGACGCGCACGGCGGCCGACAATCAGACGGTCCGCAACGTGTTCGTCATTGGTCCCGACAAGAAGATCAAGCTGGTCCTGGTCTATCCGATGACCACGGGCCGAAATTTCGACGAGGTGCTCCGGGTCATCGACTCGCTCCAGCTCACGGCCAAGCACAAAGTGGCCACGCCGGTGAACTGGAAGCACGGCGAGGACGTCATCATTGCGGGGTCGGTATCTGATGAAGATGCCAAGAAGACGTACCCGCAGGGGTGGAAAGCACCAAAGCCGTACATCCGGATCGTGCCCCAACCCACCAGCTAGGCTGGAAGGGTCAGGGGAAAATCCCACGCTCCAGATAAACCTGCGCGACCTTGCTCAGCGCCGTGAAATATGCGGCGGTGCGCAGGTCGCGAAGGCTGGGGTGCTCCCGCAATGCTTCCCGGATTTCCCGATACGCGACCGCCATCGTCTCCTCGAGACCAGATCTGACGATGCTCAATTCGTCGGGCGCCTGGATCAGGTCGCGGCGCGCGCCTGGGGGAAGGGTGTGTCCGATGATCTGCTCGATCGCCTGGAGGACTCGTGATTCGGACGCGACCTGTCGGCGGCGCTCAAGGCGTCCGAATCGCACGTGAAACAGATTTTTCAGCCATTCGAAATAGGAAACCGTGACGCCTCCAGCATTGGCATAGATATCGGGAATGACGAGGATCCCCTTCGCCCGGAAGATGTCGTCGGCTTCAGGCGTGGTGGGACCGTTGGCGCCTTCGAGAATGATTCTGGCTTTGATGCGAGCCGCATTGTCCTCCGTAAGCTGGTTCTCGACGGCCGCGGGCACCAAGACGTCGCAGTCGAGCTCGAGCGCCTCGGTACTCCGAGCGATGGACGTTGCACCCGGGAAATTCAGGATGGATCCGGTACGCGTCCGGAAGTCGACCACAGCGTCTTCGTCGAGCCCCCTGGCATCGAGAACTGCGCCCTCCGGCACCGCGATCGCGATGATTCGCGCGCCCCGTTCACGGCAGAACTTGGCTGTGTGGTACGCGACGTTGCCGATTCCCTGCAGGATGATGCGCTTGCCGTCGAGTCCGGTTGACAGCCCACGCGCGGTCATGTCCACGGAGTCGGAGCACGCTTCGGCGAGCGCGTAGGTCAGTCCCAGACCAGTTGCTTCCTTGCGTCCCCGAATGCCGCCTTCTGCGATCGGCTTACCTGTGACACACGCAGGGGCATCGAGCTGGCCCGGGTTGTGGGCCATGTACGTGTCTGCGACCCACGCCATTTCGCGTTCGCCGGTGCCGGCATCGGGAGCCGGCACATCGATACCGGGACCGATGAGATTGTTCTTGATCAGTTCATGAGTATAGCGACGCGTGATCCGTTCGAGCTGCTCGACTGAATACCGGCGTGGGTCGATCTGCACGGCGCCTTTCGCGCCCCCGAACGGCACATCGACGACGGCGCACTTATAAGTCATCAAGGCGGCGAGCGCCTTTACCTCCGACTCATCGACGGCTGCGCTATAGCGGATGCCGCCCTTGGTTGGAAGCTTGTGGCGGCTGTGCTCCGCGCGCCACGCGCGGACGAGCGCGATCCGTCCCTCAGCGTGCCGGATGGGGAACTGGAAGCAATGGCATCCCTGACACGATCGAATGAGATCAAGCAGATCCCTGGGATGCGTGCTTACCGCTGCTGCCCGCGTGAAATAGAGGTCGACGTTGGCTTCGAGGCCGCGAGGCATGGACGAGGGGCGTCACCAGTAACGCACCCGTCCGACATCGACGTGCACGAAATCAGACCGTGGATAGTACCCCACGCCTCCCCCGTGGAGTGCCGTAGCGGCCCGACGCAGGGTGGGCAGCCTTCGATCTGGCACTCTGATGTCGATGGCCATTCCTTCCATATGCAGGCTGTGCCGCGCCACGCCTTCGCTGCGGGCGTTCAGGATGGCGTTGGTTGCGGCTGTTCGATAGCCCGAAATCACATGAAATGGCTGCCGCGTGTCGAGCTGTCGATGAAGGCGCTCGAGAAGATTGAGCAGACTCACATCGATGCTCTTCACCTCGTTGGCCCGGTGGTCACGAAGAAGGTAGTTGATGTTGTCGAGGGCGGGCGCGAGGTACTCTCCATCCGACCAGTAGGTCGTCTTCAGGTGCTCGCCGGTGTGCAGCGCAAAAAACGCCAGTGATCGGGGCAGCTCCGACCTGTCGCGCGGCCCAGCAATCAGGCTCGCGGGCGCTGCGACTGCGCCAATGGCAGCGGCCGCGCCCGTCTGGATCAGTTGCCGCCGAGTTAACGTACGGATCCGCACTGTTGAAGTATCCATCCTTAGCATTCTACCTGCTCAACGCCCGTCACCACAGCTTTCAACGCTCCAGTCACACGCACTTCCGGGCTCTGGTCATCGCGTAAAACGCCGCGCTGCCGACGACAAAACCGATCGCGAACGACGCGGCGACGCTCTGTAACGGCCGCTTCCGTACCAAGAGGGTGCTCTGGGCAATGGTGTCCTCCGCGGCGATCCGACCCCTCCGCACTGATTGCTCCACCACCCGCTTGCCGTCATCGAGCGCGTCACTCACGAGGTGGCCTGCCCGGAAAGCCTTTTCGCTGAGGTCGCGGGCGGCGCTGGCCAGGCTCTTTGCGTTGGCGCCCACGGTTCGTTCCCGCCAGCGCCCCGCATTTGTGGTGAATTCCATAGACACCTCCGTCGCCGTACAGAGCAAGGACGTCACCAACGCCTCAATGCGATTTCCCGGGGGCGTTCGGCGCTCGGCTTGCAGGACTGGGGAAATCTCGACGGTGACTGGGGAAGTTTCGACGGCCGCCAACGATGGCGAGGGCATGCCTGAGGCGGGCGCCCCGATGGCCGGCCCAACAGATGCCGAGTCGGGGTCGAGCTTGTCAGCATGGCGTGAGATTCGCAGATACCGTGCGGTGGAGAGTGCTGCGGTGCGTACAGCGCTTGTCGCCTGCCTCACGGCTAGTCTGCTTTCATGGGTCGGAACGGCTCAGACCCCTGGGTCACCTCGGCTCGTCGGGACAGAGTTCGAGTACGTCGTTCGTCGCGGCGACACGCTCAGGTCGCTGGGATCGCGCTTCGGCATTGAGCCGGCGGCGCTGGCGCGGATGAATAACTTCAGTTCGAACGTCCGGTTGAAGTCGGACCAGATTCTTGATGTAGATCCCCGTCACGTGGTTCCAGAAGTGTTGGAGCACGGACTTCTGATCAACGTGCCCCAGCGGATGCTGTTTGTCTTGAGCGAAGGTGCCGTCGTGGCGCGGTATCCGGTAGGACTGGGGCGGCCCGACTGGCCTACACCGGTGGGCCCCTTTTCCGTGATGACCATGGAAGTGGATCCGGTGTGGGATGTGCCGCTATCGATCCAGGAGGAAATGCGGCGTGAGGGTAAAAACGTAGTCACGCGGATCCTTCCGGGCCCGAACAATCCGCTGGGGCACTTCTGGATTGGCGTGACTCTTCAGAATCTGGGGCTCCACGGTACCATCGCCCCGTTGAGCATTTATCGCTTTCAGAGTCACGGATGTATTCGCCTTCATCCAGACGATGTGGCCGACTTGTTTCCGCGGGTGACGGTGGGGATGCCCGGGGAGATTATCTACGAACCAGTCCTGCTTGCCCGCGGGGCGGATGGTGAGCTCTATCTCGAGATCCACCGGGATGTGTACAACCAAGTGGGAGATCTGGAGACAATCCTGCAGAGTGCGGTCGAACGGCTCGGGGTCCGCGAAAGCATCGACTGGGATCTGGCCCGCGACGCGCTTCGCGCTCGAGATGGTCTGGTTCGCGACGTCTCCCGTTCGCGATCGTGAGCACGCCGGGGCTACCGGCCGACTGCCTTCTCCTCCGCGCGGGCTGCCCTCAGGATAAACTCGAGCCCGAGATTTCCTTCGTGGCACGCGTACTCGAACGGTTGCTGTGAGTCGTCTTTGCGTGTGAGGTTCATGGCAAACGTCCACGGCCGAGTCCAAGTCTCGGGATCCGTAAACGTCACGGCCCACTCGACGGTATCTGGTGTCACCGGTGTAAAGCGCTCGGTGATCTTCAGATGTTCGGTGGAGCCACGGTAGGGAGTCTTGTCGGTAAAGTTCGTGGTTTCAACGACGAGTGTCGTGCCTTCCCAGCGACCGCGCGCATCACCCATGTACTGCCGAATCGTCGGGCCGAGCGCAGGGCGTCCGTCGACCGAAATGATCCGCGTCTCGTGCACCATCTCATAGATCAGGGCAATGTATCCCGGGCCCTGAACGATCTGATACGCATTCCCGTAAATGGCCGGCATCATCGACCCGGGAAGCCCGCGGGTGATGCAGCGATCGTACAGGCTGCGATCTTCGTAGGAATCCGCAGGTCCTCGGCCGGCCCGTGCCGCCTCACGCGCCGCAAATCGGAGTCGGGCCTGTGGGACCTGCGCGGGGACTTTTCCATCCGGAGGATCGACCACCAGCCAGGCGCGGCTGTTCTTCGGATCGTGATTCTCGAACCAGTGCAGCGGGCTTCTGAGCTCCCATCGCTGACGGTCTGCCTCGACGCGCTCGTCGCTGCGCTCTTTCCGGAGCTCGAGTAACTCCGCTTCGGTGAAGTCTTCAAGACGACGACCCGCCAGCTGATCGGGTCGTTCGAGTGGAGTGAGGCTTTCGTCGCTGTTGGTGTAGGCGCCCTGGAGATCGGGATCGCCCCACGGGGTGCGCGGCGGCGTAAAGCCGACAGATTGGCCGAATACGGGGGACGGCAGCAGCCACGCCAGAACGCAAGCAGCGGCGACCAGTCGATTCATAACCAGGACGCGTCGAGTCATGCGGCCCTCCCGGCCAACGACACGTTACCACCAGAAAGTCGGGAAGAACACGAAGAAAAAACAAGTGTTTGACCACGAAGTGACCACAAACTATTAACCACGAAGGCACCACGAGCACGAAGAAACGCACTTCGTGTGTTGTGGTTCAATGCAACGTCGTGCCGTTGTGTCGTCGTGGTTCACAGGCGGGTCCGAGATGAACCCGTCCTGCCTTTGTGGTTGAAGAATCGCTTCGTGGGCATCATGTCTTTGTGATTTCTGAATCGCAGCGGCTTCGGCTGGTTGTGTCT
>DATBJG010000125.1:0-33104 GCA_036556585.1 Vicinamibacterales bacterium | reverse complement strand
CCACTTGCGGGGGACTCAACCAAACCATCGTAACCAGGGCGAGAGTGGCTAAAGACGTCAGATGCCGCCTGCTCATGTCCGTGCTCCTTTCACGACACATTATGGCTCGGGATTCGGGATTCGGGAGTCGGGATTCGGGCGTGGGGATTCGGGAGTCGGGATTCGGGGGGATTCGGGGGGATTCGGAGGGGATTCGGGATCCCGAACCCGAATCCCGAATCCCGAGCGTGTGTTACGCTGTGGCTCAACCCACTCTGACGGTTGTTTTTCTGCGGCAAGGAGTTGTCATGAATACGCGCATCGTGGCACTGGCCGGCGTGATGGTCGTTGTGTGTCTGGCTGCAGCGCCAGTCGCTGCACAATCGACGACCGGCGTGGCACGGGCATCCGCGACTGCCGATCCGTGGTCGCCGCCGCGGACGGCCTGGGGGGACCCCGATCTCCAAGGCATCTGGCCGAGTGCCAACATTGCCGGCACGCCGTTCGAGCGGCCAACGCAGTTCGGCGATCGAAAGCTGCTGTCCGATGAAGAATTTGCCGCGCGACAGAAGGAGTTCGCAGCCAACGAGCAGCGTGTCAGAAACACGATTGCCGACGGCGCGAGAGTCTCGGCACCGCCTGACGGTGATACGGGTGGCGGTCCGGCCCACTGGGGTGAGGGTTGGCTCCGCACACCGAACAAGATGACATCCTTGATTGTGGATCCGCCGGACGGCCGATTCCCGCCGGTGACCCCCGAGGGGCGACATCGCGCCGCAAACTCCTGGCGCAGCAGCTTCGGCGATGGGCCCTGGTACGGACCTGAGGACCTGGGCCCGTACGACCGGTGCATCTCGCGGGGCCTGCTCGGTTCGATGTTCCCGTCGGCCTATAACAATGGCAACCAGATTCTGCAGGCACCAGGACTCGTCGCCATCCGCAACGAGATGGTGCACGAGACACGAATCATCCCCCTCGATGGGCGCCCGCACGCTTCAGGCGCGCTTCGCGGCTACATGGGAGATTCGCGCGGTCGCTGGGAGGGCAAGACGCTCGTCGTCGAGACGACCAACTTCAACGGTCGATTCGGCGCCAGAGGCAACGGGAACAACAACCCGATGAGCAGTGCCGCGCGAGTAGTCGAGCGCTTCACGCGCGTCGATGCCGATACGCTGCAGTACGAAGTCACGGTCGAGGATCCCGGAACCTGGACCAGGCCCTGGACCGTGGCGTATCCAATGAAGCTGGATCCCAACTACGTCATGTTCGAATACGCCTGTCACGAGGGCAACTACGGGTTGACGAACATCCTGAGTGGCGCGCGAGCGGATGAGAAGAAACAGTAGGGTTCCAGGGTTCTAGTTTGGTTCTTTCCGTGGCGCTTCCTCGGCACGCGCCCCGCTCAAGATATTCTTGACGGCATAGTTCCCTTCATGACACGCGTACTCGAAGACTGGCTCGGCAGGGTTCGCCGTCAGCGGTACCGCGAATGTCCAGGGCCTGGTCCAGGTTGCTGGATCATCGATCGTGACCACCCAATCGACCTTCTCCGGTGACAAGCGCGTAAAGCGTTCCGTGATTCGCAGGGTCTTGGCATTTGCATTCCGGTAGGCGGGATCCGGAAGATTTGTCGTCTCGACCACCAGCGTGTTGCCTTCCCAGTGACCGCGTGCGTCGCCCATGTGCGTCCGGATGGCCGGGCCGACATGTGGCGTCCCGTCGAGCGGGATGATTCGCGTCTCGTGAATCATCTCGTAGCGAATGGCCACGTAGCCCGGCGCCTGGACGATCTGATACGAGTCGCCGTAGATTGCCGGGAGCATTGAACCCGGATACCCGCGGGTAATGCATCGATCGTACAGACTGAGATCTTCAGGTCCATTGAACGGACCGCTGCCAAAGCTGCTGCCACCGCGCCGGGCCTGTCCCTGTCGCCGTTGCCCCTCCGGCGTCAGAGCAGGGATCTTGCCTTCCGGAGGATCGATCACGAACCAGGGGCGGCTCCCTTTTGTGATCTCGTAGCGATCCCCCCAGTGCAACGGACCGCCGAGTCGACCCTCGGGATCGCCTCCGGCAAAGGGCGCACGTTCGATGGACACTCGCTGCCGTTCTTGGACGATCTTGGCCAGTTCATTCCCCGTGATGTCCTCGAGCCGGCGGCCCTCGAACTCAGCCGGTCGCTCGAACGGCGTGCCCTGCTCGTACTTGTTCGTGAAGACGCCTTGAATGTCGGGATCCCCCCACGGCGTCCGTGGCGCGACCCACGTCGACGCGGGTGCGGCCACTCTACGCGCCGCCGGTGCCTGGGCGCTGATGGACGCGGTCGTCAGCAGGGTAAGGGTTGTTGCGATGTTCACGATTCCCGCGAAGGTGAGAATCCGGGTGTTCATCGGCCTCTCCTTTTTCAGTGCGCGAATGGGAGAACTCGAATTATAGCGCCACGCGCGCCGGACGCGGATCAGCGCGGATTTCCTCGTCCGGATTCACGGGACGCGGATCAGCGCGGATCTCGCGGATCACGGATCGCGAATCCTCACGGATTCCTTCTCGGGTCCACCGGACGCGGATCGACGCGGATTCCTTCGTCCAGACTCACGGGACGCGGATCAGCGCGGATTTCTTCTGGTGTTCACGTGTTCGATCTACGTAAATCCGCGGCCCGTTCCCACGATCCAGATCCGGGTGATTCGCGTCAATCCGCGTCCCGTTTGTCTTCCTCATTCGCGCGCATCCGCGTGCCGTTCCCCAATCAGATCCGCGTGATCCGCGTCAATCCGCGTCCCGTTTTATCTTCACGAATCCGCGTCAATCCGCGTCGTGTGGCCTGATCCGGAATGATCCGCGTCTCGCCTGCCCAGATACGTCGACCGGACCCATCGTTTGGGCTAATCCTGGGCATCCGCGTCCCGATTGGCGTTCAACGCGCTCAACAGGCATAATGTCGGTTCGCCCTGCCGGATCGGCCCCGCCCTGAGCTGAAGCGTCAGACAAACCGGCCCGGGGTAAGCCCAAGGCCCGCAGCGGTCGATACGATAGACAATGGTGAGAAATCACGGGAAAAATCGCCCCAGCGTCCCGTCTCGGCGTCTCGTCGAGGTCATGGATACGACCCTGCGCGACGGCGAGCAGGCCGAAGGCATCTCGATGATGCCCGCCGAAAAGCTCACCATCGCCCGCCGCCTGCTCGAGGGCGTCAAGGTCGATCGAATAGAGGTGGCCTCCGCTCGCACGAGCGAGGGTGAGCACGTGGCCGTCAAGCGGATTGCAGACTGGGCCGCGGATGCGGGTTGTACGGACCGGGTCGAGGTGTTGGGCTTCGTGGACGTCAACGTCTCGGTCGACTGGGCCCGGTCCGTCGGCGCTCGTGTGATCAACCTGCTCACCAAGGGGTCCTTGCGCCACTGTCGCGAACAGCTTCGTCGCACGCCCCAGGAACACATCGACGATATTTGTCGAACGATTGAGTACGGCACCAAGCGCGGTGTCGTTTTCAACGTGTATCTCGAAGACTGGTCGGGCGGCATGCTGGGGTCGCCGGACTATGTCCTCGCACATATTGACGCGTTGGACCAGACGCCGGTCCGCCGCATCATGCTTTGCGACACGTTGGGTATTCTGTCTCCCGCTCAGGTCCGCGACTTCGTCGGCCGAATTGTGAGCGGGTTCCCGGAGCGGCACTTCGACTACCACGGCCACAACGACTACGGGCTCGCCACGGCCAACACGCTCGAGGCCGCCGTGGCTGGAGCCCGTGGTGTGCACGTGACCGTCAACGGCATGGGAGAACGGGCGGGCAATACGGCATTGGATGAGGTCGTAGTGGCCCTCCGCGACCACGCGGGGCTCGGCACACGCGTGCAGGAGCGGACGCTCAGCGAAATCAGCCGCCTGGTCGAAGTGTTCTCAGGTCGCCGCATTGCCGTCAACAAACCCATCGTTGGCGAGAACGTCTTCACACAGGCTGCCGGTGTCCACGCCGATGGCGACATGAAAGGCAATCTCTACGAGAGTCAGCTCCGACCCTCGCGGTTCGGCCAGCTCCGGACTTACGCGATGGGCAAGTTGATGGGCAAAGCCAGTCTCGATTTCAACCTCGAGCGCCTGAACATCACGCTGACCAAGGAACAGAAGCATCAACTGCTTCGACGCATTGTCGAGCTCAGCGACCAGAAGAAGACCGTCACGACGGCGGACCTGCCGTTCCTGATCTCCGAGCTGCTGCAGACGCCGGAACTGCGGGTCTTCGAGGTCAAAGACTATTCCGTCGTCAGCAACCGCGGTCTCAGACCGACGGCAACGGTGCTGGTGCGGTATCGCGATCGGGATTTGCAGGCCACGGGATCCGGCGACGGCGGGTATAACGCCTTCATGCAGGCGCTCAAGAGCATTGAGAAACAGTTGGGGTTCTCATTGCCCAAACTGCTCGACTATGAGGTTCATATCCCGCCCGGCGGCAGAACCGATGCGCTGGTCGAAACCACGATCAAGTGGGAAGGCGGGCTCAAGACGAGAGGGGTCCACAGCGATCAGCTGGCCGCCGCCATTCAAGCCACCGAACACGCGCTCAACCTGATCGCGCTGCACACTCGGAGCAAGGCGGCGGGGAAAGTGAAAAGCGCAAAGTTCAAAGTGCAAAGTAAGCTGAAAGTGGCACTGTGAACTTTGACCTTACTCCTCTACTTCGAACTTGGCGCTGTTGACCTGACGTAGTCCGCCCACGTCCCCACGAGCGCAGCGTGCGGTCCCTTGGCCGCTGCGTACGCGCGCGCGTACTTGGTCAACCGCTCGCTATCTTCCCTACCGCTTCCCAGCGGCTGTCCCAGCACATTCGAAGCATAGATTGCGTGTGCGGCAATGAGGAGCGCCTCGTGATCCGTCGGGTGTTTCACGAGATAAGGCTCGATGGTGGCGAGCGCTTCCTTGTGCTGCGGTATCACTGCATACGCAAGGGCGAGGCGACGACGTACGTAATCGTCCTCGGGCCACTTTGCGACTGCCTCCACCAGGGGTGCAATGGCTTGCTGCGGATCGCCCAGTCGCATGAGCGCATCGGCGAGCGCGGCGTATTCGACCGACGCCTTGTCGGAACCCAGCAGCGCGCGTCGCCAGGCTGTCGCAGCGTCCTGGTCACGCCCGGCGGCGGCGTAGCAAGCTCCAAGATAGAACGACGCCGGCGCAAAGTCGGGCGACACGCGGAGGGCAGCAGAAAACTGTGTCGCCGCCTGGTTCAAGTCTCCTTTTGAATAGAGCTCGAGACCGCGCAGGAAGGTTGCTGCCAGCTGGTCGCCGCTCTCCAGAGCCTGAAGACCCGTGCCTTCCATCTTGCCGCTCCGGACCAATGCCGTCGTCGACTTCAGCGCCGGCCGACCTTTGTCGAGGACGTCCATGAAAAACCCCACCACTTCGGACTTCAGCAGGTCGTTCCGTTCGAACTTGGCCGCAGGTGGCAACATCGACCGGATTAGCGATGGCGCCCCACTTGGCACGCTCGTCCCGGCCGCAGCGGCGACATTTCCGGCTGGCGCAACGCGAGCCGCTGCCGATGCCGTGGTGATGTGAAACGGACGGGACAGCTGACCGACTTTCTCCGAACCACGGGTGACGATTGCACGAGCCACGTACTGACCTGGTGGCAACGCTCCCAAGGACATTGCCGCCAGCACCACACGGGTCTTTGGGTCGTTCATCGTTGCGGCCTCCGCCAGTCCCGACGCGAGAGCAGGGCCGGTTTCACTTGCCGCGACCTCGATCCGCACTTGGACAGTCGAGAAAAATTCCGGTTGGTTCGCGTACATTTCCAGATACGCAGCAAGACGGCCAGCGGAAAGCCGCGCCTCGACCGGGGGGCGAATGCCGCCGGCAGCCGCGGGCGGACTGTCGGCAAGCATCAAATCGCCAATCGCAAACGGTACACCCTGCATTTGCCAGGCTTGAAGAGGATGCTCGAGGCTCCCCCGCTTTCCTTCGCCGTCGATGACTGCCACTTTCAGCGTGTACGTGCCTGGTTCGACGGAAAAGGTGCTGGCATGTTCGAGCAGCGGTCCGCGGGGGCCTTCGACCGGTTTGAGCGTCGCGCGCTGCGTGCCGCTCATGGCAACTTTTCCATCGCGGTCCGTCAGGACGTATCCCAGCATCACGTCTGATTCGGTCTCGGTCGTCCGCTCGATCTCGGTGGCGACCAGGACGCGGACTTTCGGCGAATCGGGATCTTGATACGCATAGGTCGCCAGACGGAGCGGAAGTTCCGTCGCGCCAAACGGCGACCGCAGCGTCCGCGCGAGCCGGTCGTCTTGCGTTTGGCCAGCCGCCGCTGCCTCGGTCTCAACTCGGAATTCGCGCCTCGAACGGAGCGTCACACCTCGGCGCCGCACCGAAACCTTGATGGGGTGACGCTGGCCATTGCGATCGGTGGGTTCCGCTTCGACCGCAAGAAGGTAGTACCCCGAAAGCTCCTCTTCCATGCGACGGAATGCTGCATCGGCATTCGTGCTCACCCGGTAAAGGGCGCCGCGCGTCATCCCCGCCATCAGTTCCAAGCCGCGGACCTCGAGGTCGCGGTCCTGTTTGAGGGTGGGTGATTGAACCCGTTCGCTGATTTCCCCTTGCCCGATCTGATCGATCATGATGATGTTGACGGTGGTCCTTGAAGCCGCCGACAGCCGTTCCAGCGCGGCCAGCTCTCCTCCAGCACCCTCGATCATCATTCCCTCGGTAATCCAGACCAGCGACTTCGAGCCCTCGACTTCAATCAAGGCTTCGAGAATGGCCTCGAGAGCGTTGACCGAATTGCGAACGCGTTCCCGGATTTCGGTGACGACGGCCGAGGCCTGCGCCCGCAGCTCGATCTGACAGGTTTGGAACTCGACGCTCGTGGGCTTCAAGCTACCGCACGCTCGATCGATTGCCCTTTGCTCGATGAGGGCATCACTGTGATTGTTGATGGCGAACGCTTCGTACACACCAACGTTGAAACGAGTTTCGGGGCGATGGCCGAGGCCTACGATGTGGCTGAGTGATTTCCGCACGAGCGCGTGGTTGTTGGTGAAGTCGACAAACGGCCCGGGCATGGGGACGGTGAGAAATCCCACCTTGTCTGCCGGGCCAAGCGCATCGAGAAACTTCTCGGCGCTACGGGCGATGTGGCGACCGTCGCCAAATGTGATGCTGTCGCGATCGACGGCAATCATGACGAGCCGTCCGCGCTCGGCGGCGGTGTTCGAGCTGACCAGTACTTCAGGTTTGTCGGCGGCCTTGACCCGCAGGTCTTGCGAAGGGCGCGTGGGAATGAACTGCGCCTCGAGCACCTTGCGCGGTTTGCCGTCCACGGTCACCGTGAATTCGGGACCGAGCATGTCGGTGACCGGCCGCCCGTCGCCGTCCACGACACTGACGTCAACCTCAATCACCTCGATTCCGCCGCGGAACGTCGGACCGCGTTGCGGGTCCTGCGCCCAGGCCGTCGACGAGATGACCAGCAGAACGATGATGAGCGCACGCACTCGGAGCATGACAACCTCCGTGGGGATAGCTCATTCTAACGCCGACGGGGGCACCCAGCACCAGGCACTCAGCACCCGAGCAACCCCCGTACTTGACACCACTAACATCTCTGCCGTTTGCTATGGCGCATGACAACCCCCTCACCGTCGCTGCCACGAATCGGGTGGATTGGAACGGGCGTCATGGGTGCTTCCATGTGCGGGCATCTCATCGCCAAAGGCTATCCAACAGTCGTTCATACGCGAAGCAAGGCAAAGGCACAAACGCTCCTCGACCATGGCGCCACGTGGGCAGCCTCGCCGTCCGCCGTGGGCGAGCAATCTGAGATCGTGTTCACTATCGTGGGATTCCCGAGCGATGTCCGCGAGGTGTACTTCGGTCGTGAAGGGCTCCTGCCCGCCGCCCGGGGAGGTCAGGTGTTCGTGGACATGACCACGACAGAACCGACGTTAGCAAAGGAGATCTACGAGGCTGCGCGCAGCAAAGGCGCAGCGGCGCTCGACGCTCCCGTCTCGGGCGGCGACGTCGGGGCGCGCAACGCCACGTTGTCGATCATGATCGGGGGCGACCCGGCAATCATCGAACGGGTCATGCCGCTCTTTCAGGCCATGGGTAAACGAATCATGCATCAAGGTGGGCCCGGCGCCGGCCAGCATACGAAGATGTCTAACCAAATTGTGATCGCAGGCACGATGGTGGGCGTTTGCGAAAGTCTCGTGTATGGCTACAAGGCCGGACTGAGTCTCGACGCTCTCGTCGAGTGTATTCGCGGGGGTGCGGCGGCGTGCTGGGCACTCGACAATCTGGCACCTCGTGTGATCAAACGCGATTTCGCACCGGGATTTTTCGTCGAACACTTCATCAAGGATATGGGAATCGCCCTCGCCGAAGCTGAACGGATGGGCATTGCCTTGCCCGGTCTCGCGCTCGTCCATCAGCTGTACGTGGCCGTGCGTGCTCAAGGGCACGGGCGGGCCGGCACGCAGGCCCTCGTTCTGGGGTTGGAAGAAATGTCCAAAATCACCCCTGCCAAGGCCCAGTAGGGCCGACCTTCAGGTCCGCCACTCGGGGGTGGACAGGTCTGGGGCGCTGTTTTGAAGGCGCCGATAAGTACGAGTGGACATGAGCCTTCAGCCCTGGCAGCGTGCGAACATCCTCGCGGCAGCCAACTATTTGCGGGAGCTCGGAGCCGTGACCTCCGGCGGGCGCCCTGAGGTCATCCATCAGGGGCTGCTCGAAGTGCTCGATCCGGCACGCCGCGTCACCAGGCTGCAGCGTGAGATGGCGAACGCTGCGAAAGCTGCCGCAACCATGGGGCAGGAACGCCGGGCCGGTCGGGACCGCCGTCTTGGCGACCGCCGCAAGCGCAACGTGGGGCGCGCGGCCGGCGAACGTCGTACCGGCAGCGAGCGCCGAGCGGGAGCCGATCGCCGCGACCGTCGTTCGTAATCGGGCACTCTTCCCCCATTCCAACCGCCGGTTCGAGTCACCAAAGTCCGGGTCAGGCCCCCGCGTGGTACTCTGAATCGTCATGTCCGATTCGAATCGGGGGCTCGTCGAGAAGCGGCAGCGCTTCATCGAACGTCAGCGCGAATTACATCACGAGACGGTCAACGTCCAGTTCGAAGGTCGTGTACCTGAAGGCAGTGGAGCAACCAATCGGCACGGAATGCCAAGCGTACCCGTGGGGCAACACCTGGTTAAGAACTGGCCGGTTCTCGATCTCGGAGAACAACCAAATGTGTCAGTGAAAGACTGGCGGCTGGAGGTAGCGGGACTGGTCGAAAATCCATTCACTCTGACCTGGGAGAAGTTTCTCGCGTTGCCACAGACTGATGACGTCAGCGACTTTCATTGCGTCACTACTTGGAGTCGTCTCGACAATCATTGGCGCGGTGTCCGCTTCAGCGTGCTTGCACAGATGGCGGTTCCAAAAGACGAGGCCAGGTACGTTTTGTGCACAGGATATGACTTCATGCCTGGCAGCTACATCCCGTACACCGTTAACATTCCGCTCGCGCGAGCGCTCGAAGATGATGTTTTGCTGGTTCACACGTGGGAAGG
Organism: Vicinamibacterales bacterium; assembly: GCA_036556585.1. Classification (GTDB taxonomy): domain Bacteria; phylum Acidobacteriota; class Vicinamibacteria; order Vicinamibacterales; family JAMQPK01; genus DATBJG01. Next base: position 23,561 of record DATBJG010000125.1, on the reverse strand, counting down.
GCGTCCCCTCCCGCGCGAGCACGGCGGACCGTGCCGGATGATCACACCAAAACTGTATGCCTGGAAGGGCGCCAAGTGGATCCGGAAGATTGAGCTGCTGGCGCAGGATCAGAAAGGCTTCTGGGAAGAGCGCGGGTATTCGAATACGGCAGAACCGTGGTTTAACGATCGATATTCTTATTAAGAATTCAGAAGACAGAATTCAGAATACAGAGAGCCGAATTCAAGTCAGAATGGCGACCACCGCTGAAACGACTGCGATCCCCACGCCAATCGCCACCTCCGTCGATCCACTCTGGTACAAGGACGCCGTCATCTATCAGATTCACGTCCGATCCTTTGCCGACGGCAACGACGACGGTATTGGAGATTTTCAGGGGCTCATCGGTAAGCTCGACTACGTTCAGCAGCTCGGTGCAACGTGTATCTGGTTGCTTCCATTCTTCCCCTCACCCCTGAAAGACGACGGGTATGACGTGGCCGACTACCAGGCGGTGCACGCGTCGTACGGAACGTTGGCGGACTTCGACGAGTTTCTTCAGGCCGCGCACGCTCGCGGTCTTCGGGTGATGATCGAGCTCGTCCTCAACCATACGTCCGATCAGCATCCATGGTTTCAGGCGGCCCGGATGGCGCCCCGGGATTCACCTCAACGCAATTTTTATGTATGGCGCGACGACGACCGAGGATATGCGGGCACGCGCATCATTTTCTCCGATACGGAGATTTCGAACTGGGCCTTCGACCCGGTTGCCGGCCAGTACTACTGGCACCGGTTCTTCTCGCACCAGCCGGATCTCAACTACGACAACCCGGCGGTGTTCGAGGCCGTGCTCAATGTGATGGCCTTCTGGCTCGATCGGGGTGTCGACGCATTTCGACTGGACGCCGTCCCGTATCTCTGCGAACGCGAAGGCACGATCAACGAGAACCTGCCGGAAACACACGCTGTTCTCAAGAAACTGCGGCGGGTCCTCGAGGACCGCTACCCGAACCGTCTCTTGCTGGCCGAGGCAAATCAGTGGCCGGCTGACGTTCGGGACTTCTTTGGAGACGGCGACGAATGTCAGATGGGTTTCCACTTCCCCCTGATGCCGCGAATTTTCATGGCGCTCAGGCAGGAAGATCGCCATCCGATTACGGAAGTACTGAGGCAAACCCCCGAAATACCACCCACATGTCAGTGGGCGATTTTCCTTCGCAGTCACGACGAGTTGACGCTCGAGACCGTGACCAAGGACGAGCGCGACTACATGTACGAAATGTATGCAGCCGATCCCGACATGCGCCTCAACCTTGGGATTCGGCGACGGCTCGCCCCGCTGGTGGAAAACAGCCGGCCGCGGACCGAGCTGCTGACGAGCCTGTTGTTGTCGCTCCCCGGTACGCCGGTCATCTATTACGGGGATGAAATCGGCATGGGCGACAACGTATACCTGGGGGATCGCAACGGCGTGCGAACGCCAATGCAGTGGGACGGCAGCCCGAATGGTGGCTTCTCTCGAGCGGATTCGACGCGCCTTTACGCGCCCGTAATTGCGGATGCGATGTACGGCTACCGCACCGTGAACGTCGAAGTACAGGCGCAGTCACCATTTTCGCTGTTGAACTGGACCCGTCGTCTCATTGCGCTCCGGTCTCAGCACCTGGCCTTCGGGCGCGGCACCGTGGAGTTCCTCCATCCGGACAACCGCAAGGTGCTGGCGTTCGTGCGTCGGGACGATCGCGAGACGATTCTCGTGGTCGCCAACCTCGCACGTACGGCTCAACCAATTGATCTCGACCTCAAGCCGTTTGCGGGCCTGACGCCCGTCGAAATGAGCGGCCTCACCGAGTTTCCCAAGATTGGAAGCGCGCCGTACTCGCTCACATTGGGACCGTACGGGTTCTACTGGTTCCTGCTCGAAGCGTCGCCGACGTCGCTGACATCCCGGCGTCCGCCAGCGGCGGTGATCCAGATCGAGCGGGGCAAGAAGGTGCCGCTCTTTTCCGGCGGGACGTGGGAGAAGCTGCTCGAAGGCAACGTGCGGAAACTCATCGAGCATGATGCGCTGCTGCCCTTTCTGGAGCTCCAGCCCTGGGTGGACTCTCGGGGGCGCACGCTCAAATCCGCCCGTTTTGCCGAGTGGATTCTCGTCAGCGTCGACCCCTATCCGATTTTTCTCACGCTGGTCGATGTCAAGTACTCGAGCGGTGAACCGGAGGCGTACGCCTTGCCGCTCGTCGCGCTTCCGGATCCGCACGCTCAGATCATTGCCGAGTCGAATGCCGCCGCGGTGCTGGCGCCGATCACTGGCCCGCGTACTGGGCTCGTCTGTGATGCGCTGGCCGATGACAAGGCCTGCCAGGTGCTGGCTGCCATGGCCGACCGACAGCGGACGTTCGATACCAAGCGGGGCAAACTCGAAGCAGCGCCAGAGCCGCTCGCGGATCTTTCGGACCTCGACGTCCCGACGGTGCCTGTGCGCCGACTCGGAGACGAAACGCGGCAGTCGGTCATCATGCTGGGGCGCCGTGTGTTCAAACTGGCTCGTCGGCCGCGGCCGGCACCGCATCCCGAGGCCGAAGCCATTCGGGTGCTGCCGAAAAGCGACTTCAACCGTGTGCCTCGGCTGCTCAGCACCGTGGAATACCAGCCACAGACTGGCGCACGATTGGCCATCGGCCTCGTCGAACGTCGCGTCGCACACCAGGGCAACGGCTGGGATTTCACGGTGGAAGAAATCGATCGCTACTTCGAGCGAGTGGCGCTACGGTCGAATGCCGAGGCCGAGGGCGTGTTCGACCGGCCGATGCGTTCATTCTACGATTTGCGCCATGCCGAACCACCTGCCGTGATCCGGGATGCGATCGGTGGCTATCTGCACGAAATCACCTTGCTCGGTATGCGCACGGCGGATCTGCACACCTCGCTCATGCGCTCTCACGAACCATCCTTCAATGCCCAGCCTTTCAGTCTCGCGGACCGGCGGCGACTGACCGTCAGGCTGGTCGCCAACGCAGGTGAGGCTCTCGACCGTCTCGACGCGAGGCAGTCGGCACTCTCGCCCGATGCTAAAGCCGATGCCGCAAAGCTGCTCCGCCGCAGGAGCGCCGTGCTCGATCTTCTTCAGAGACTTGATCGGGTCAGCATCGACGTACATGCGATCCGGTGCCACAACAACTATCATCTGGGACAGATCCTGCGGACCGAGCACGACTTCGTCATCGTGGACTTTGCGCGACCGCCAGGCACGGAGGCGCCGGTAGTGCTGCGAACCGGCTTCTTCCGAAAGATGCTCCGCCGCCTTGCCCCGCCAGTGCGGCCGGCGCCCGATGGCAAGGGACTCGCGCTGGTGGACGTGGCGACCATGCTGCGCAGCTTGAGCGCGGCCACGGCAACAGCCCATCACGCATTTCTCGTGAGACGTCCGGGAGAAGCCGCACGAATTGCGAAATGGGCGGCCTGCTGGGAGGTGTGGACGTCTGCAGCCTTCTTGACCGCGTATCTCGATCGCGCGGCGGATCCGCCGTATCTTCCCGCGGAAGAGCGCCAGCTCAGACAGCTGCTCGCGGCCTTCGTCCTCGACACAACACTGGACGAGCTTCGCCACTACGTCGACAGCCGACCCGACCGCGCCTACATCCCGTTGAGCGCCGCCCTGTCGCTAACCAGCCAGCTCGAATAAATTGCAGAATTGCAGGATTGCAGGATTGCAGAAAGGCGTTCTTTTTCGCAATCCTTCCTGCAATCCTGCAATTCTGCAATCCTGCAATTGACATATGTTCTGCCCCGACATCCGCACTCTGCGCCCGATGCTGGCGACGCTGGCAGACGCTCCGCTTCAGGATCGGCACCTCGTCTACGAACCGAAGTACGACGGGATTCGTGGATTGGTCGAAATCGTCCCCCGAGGCCGCACGGCCGGCGTGCGGCTTTTCTCTCGCCTGGGCAACGAGAAGTCCGCGCAGTTTCCGGAGCTCATCGAGGCGCTCTCCAGGTTTGGATCAACGCTCTCTGCGCCTGTGATTGTTGACGGCGAAGTCGTCGCTCTCGACGCCCAGGGTCAGCCGGCGGGCTTTCAGCGCCTCCAGGGCCGCATCCATCTCACACACATCAGCGAAGCCGAGACAGTCACACAGCCGGTCGCCCTGATGGTTTTTGACCTGCTCTGCGAAAACGGACAGTCCTTGTGCGAGCTGCCCCTGACCGAGCGACGGGCACGGCTGGAGCAGTTGTTTGCCACAATAAAAAGGGGTCGGGAGTCTTTTTCCGCGCCACGGTCCAGGAAAAAGATTCCCGACCCCTTTTTGTCGTCGCCGATCCGGCTGAGCGAGGTCGTCAAAGGTGATGGACGCGCCTTGTACGAGCAGGCGCTGACACGCGGCTGGGAAGGTCTGATCGTCAAGCACGCGGATTCACTGTATCGACCTGGAAGACGGACGACCGACTGGCGGAAGGTCAAGCTGGTTCGGCGGCAGGAATTCGTGGTGGCCGGCTGGACCGAACCTCGCTCGTCCCGGTCGCATTTTGGAGCGCTGCTGCTTGGTTACTACAGTGACGGCGTACTCAAGTATGCCGGCCATACGGGCAGCGGGTTCGACGAGAAGGAACTGACTCGGGTCTCCCAGCTCTTGCGGCCACTGGAAACGGATCAGTCACCGTTCAAGCCTGTTCCAAAAACCAACGAGCGGCCACACTGGGTCAAGCCATCGCTCGTGGCCGAGGTCAGGTTCACCGAGTGGACCGACGAAGGCCTCCTGCGGCATCCTATTTATCTGGGCCTGCGGACCGATGTCCAAGCCGAAAGCGTTCGGCGCGAACCGACGTCCAGGCTCGCCCTTATGACTTCGAGAGCCACCGGTCCTGTACCCGCAACCGCTAAGTCGAAATCGACGGTGCCACAGTCTTCCGCACGACCGCAGCCGGCTGGCAAGCTGACCTCGGCAGCCCTGCAGCACCTGCACGACGAGTTGCAGCGGATGGAGTCGGAGCGTGGGGAGGGCATCATCACGCTCCCCGACAACGTGAAAATGTCGGTGACGAACCTCAGGAAGCTGTTCTGGCCAAAGCTCAAGATCACCAAGGGTGAGCTGCTGCGCTACTACGTCAAGGTGGCGCCCTACCTTCTGCCGGTCGTGGAGGATCGTCCGCTCGTCATGAAACGCTTCCCGAACGGCGTGGGAGCCAAGGATTTCTATCAACACCGCGCACCGGATACGGTGCCCGAAGGTGTCCGTGTGGAAACAGTCGAAGGTGACACCGAGGTCCCGGCTCGCTTCATTGGCGGGTCACTCCTGACGCTTCTGCACATGACGCAGCTTGCCGCCATTTCGCAGGACCCGTATTTTTCCCGCGTGCAGTCGATACACATGGCAGATCACACAGCAATCGATCTCGATCCTGGCGACGGTGTGCCTTTCGCGCGAATCCTCGACACGGCACGATGGGTGCGCGACGAGCTTGAACAACTGGGAGTGCGCGGTTTTCCCAAAACGTCAGGTGCCGACGGCCTTCATATCTACATTCCCCTCGAACCGGACACACCGTACGAAGCCGGCATGCTTTTTTGTCAGATTGTGGCCACGATCGTGGCGCAGAAACATCCGAAAGTCGCGACCATCGAACGCAAGGTCCGCGCACGCGGCCAGACCGTGTACGTCGACTACCTGCAGAACATCGAGGGCAAGACGCTGGCGTGCGCCTACAGTGCGCGGGGCAGCGAGTACGCCGGCGCGTCAACCCCGCTCACGTGGAAGGAAATTGACGCAGGCGTCGATCCCCGCGACTTTACGATCCGCAGCCTTCCGGATCGTCTCGAACGCGTCGGCGACTTGTGGGCAGGACTCCGGAAGGCCAAAGGGACCAACCTGATGGTGGTGGAGAAGTACTTCAAATAGTGGTCAGTGGTCGGTGGTCAGTGAGTTCGCTATTTCAATCCAGTCGGTTTCCAACCAAGCTCATAGAGCTCGTCGATTCGCCAACGGTCGTTGGCTTCGCGCGATAACCCAAAGCCGAGCGTGATGAGTTCGGCGCGTTCGGTGCCGATTTCGACCGCGGCGTACGCGCGAGTTCCCGTGGACCAGCGCGGAACACCGCGCACGCTCTGTAACCGGCCCGTCCGCCGCTCGAGATCGTTGACGCGCACTTCCAATGTCTGCGGGATGGTCTGAGCCAGCATGTGCTCGGTTAGGTACGGCAGCGCGCGTGTGTAGTTGTGCTGGGCCAGTTCCTGGACGAAACTTTCGACAACCAGCTCCGGCGGGCCTGCCGGTAAGGCACTGGGACGCCGGAGTGCGCGGAAGGTTGCCGCACCAGATACCAGCAGCACAAGTGCCGCGATCAGCAGCAGCCGTTGGCGGCGGATCGAAACTCGATGCATGCCCGGCTTTTCGGCTCGAATCGACCAGGGCACCAGAACTGCCCATGCTAAGATCGTCTCTGTGCGCCCGTAGCTCAGCTGGATAGAGCGATTGGCTTCGAACCAATAGGCCGGGGGTTCGAGTCCCTCCGGGCGCACCATTTTTTGAATGGCGGGGACCCCTGCACCCCGCCAAGCGCACTACGCTACGCTCGCTCTTCGTTGCTCGCTCCGCTCCGTTCGCGGGCCGAGTCTGTACGGGGCACGAGATACTTGCCCGCCCTAGCGCGACGCGCATAGCCTGCGATCGCATCCATCGCTCTCTCGTCGTAATCGGAACGGTTATTGCGAACGATACGTACACCGGGGGTATGGCCATGCAACAAATCAGGAAATTTCCAGTGTGGATTGCCGGTTTGCTGGCGATTTTTGCGCTCGGCGCCTGTGAAAGCGATGACGGGTCTTCTGCAGGGTTGCCCACAGCCCCTACCAGTGTAGCGGTTACATCGTCGGCCACGATCAACGGGACGATTACCAGCACGACGGCATCCGTCCGCGCTCAGGTGTCCGCTCCACTGCAAACGGTGGTTCCCACGGCCGGGATGACCGTCAGCGTCTCGGGCACCAGCCGGTCGGCCGTCGCGAATTCTGAAGGCCGGTTCAGCCTCACAAATGTGAGCCCCGGACGTGTCCGGCTACGGTTTACCGGGTCTGGTGTCAACGACGTGCTCGAGTTCAGGTCGGTCAGCGCCGGGGAAACCGTCAATATCGTTGTCGCGGTGGTCGGCTCGACGGTTGTCCTGCAGGCTGAAGGTCCCGCCCCTGGTAACGGCCCACCCGACGATGACGACCCGAACAACCCCACCGATGACGACGACGACGACGCAGACGACGATGAAGATGATGACGAGGGTGACGCGGACGACGATGACGAAGACGACGATCGAGATGATGAGGACGATGACGACTGAAGAAGCGTAAAGGGGGAGCGCGGGTCAGATGACTCTCACGCTCCCGTCTCGAAAACCTGCGGCAGGAATTCTGCACTCCGCTTGCTAGAACTTGAAGACGACCGCTCCGCTCGCTCGCCCGAAGTCAATTTTCGTCGCGTCGATGTTGAAGCCGAACAGCTCGAAATCCTGAAATGAATGATAGTACCGAATATCGCCTCGTATCCCCACGTGCTCACCAAAAAATCCCATCACCCCGCCGCCGATATCCCAACCGAAGTCGTTGTTGCTCGTTTCCAGAAATCCGAGCGGCGTGAACTCGAAGCGGGTCTTGATGAGACCAACGCCCACGAGCGCATAGGGGCGAATCGGGCCAATCTTTGGCACGATCATGAAGTTGCTCATCAACGTCATCAGACTGGAGGACAACCCGGGGACGTCGCCAAAAAAGTCGCTCGTATAGGCAAACTCTTCCTCGAAGCCGACCACGTTTCCCATGGCGCCAAACGCGACACCCCAATTTACTTTCTTGTCTCTGCAATCCGTCAATTCCAAGCAACCGGAGTCACCTCCGAAGTTGTACCCAATGAAGGGACTGATAAAGCCCTGGGCCTGCGCGTCTTGGGCTGCGGCGGCAAAGACAAACATAACGATCAACAGTGCAAAAATACGGACAGATCGACCGGACATTTGTGTCCTCCTTCTCCGTTACCACCGGCTCAGGCCATGGAATGTGCAGTCATCTGATGCAGGCTCGAGCCGGCGCGCTTGTGCCGTACTCAAATCTTGTGCCGTTAAACGACGACCCGTCATCGTCCTGTTATAGAATGCAGCACTGCAGCGTTCGCTCACGACCCAAACCGCATGCGCCCGTAGCTCAGCTGGATAGAGCGACGGCCTCCGGAGCCGTAGGCCACAGGTTCGAATCCTGTCGGGCGCAAATCCCTCGGGAACTTCTCCACTTGCTCATGGAGTTCCATCTTGCCGAGCCCACGCGTCACTCGTGTGCAAGTCATGGTTGCGATCCTTGCGCTCCTGGCGTCCGTGCCTGCCGGGGCCCAAACGGGCACGGCCACCATCTCCATCCGACTGACCCCGGAGCCGCTCGCCACCGCACAAGCCATCATTGAACTGGCTTCCGAGACAGATGCAACACAACCGTGGGTCGTGCACGCCGATCCCGACTCTTTTGAAGCACAGCTGACGCGCATTCCTTCAGGCCGGTATCGGCTCACGGTACGGTTGACGGGCTTTCGTACGGGCACGACAGACATTGAAGTGGAACCCGGGGACGTGCTGTCGGTGATCGCGCGCATGGCAGCTGACGCGCAGGCAGTGGAGGAATCACGTTTCGAGGTGATCGATCGTCATCGCTCATGGTACGGGACCGTATTCAACGAACAACAAGTCACGCACCTGCCGGCGAGCGATAGTGTCTGGTCGATCATCGAAACCGCCGATTCGCTGACCATTACCGATCGAATGGACGGAGGCGGAATCAGCAGCGGCGATCGCACACTTATTGGCAGTCACGCGAGCTCGTGGACTCAGGCGTCTTACCATCTGGGAGACCTCGACCTGACGGATTTCGGCAGACCCGGCACGCCGCTGCTCTATCCGGATCTGTCGATGGTGCGTGAATTCAGCGTTGGATCCGTGCTACTGCCAATTGACGTTGGTCCGCCGGGGCCGGCGGTGACGCTCGTTCCTCGTCGGCCAGGTCGGCAGGTTGCCGGCTCGTTCGTGGGCGAAATAAGCCCGCGCGGGTTTCAATCGCGTCACCCTGACGGGCCGCCGTACATTGCCGCGCTCAATTCGTGGGGTCGCGGAAACATTCTGCTGAGCGGCCCTGTTCGCGCAGAAAACCTGGGCATGCTCGTGGCGGGCACATGGACACGCTCGAATCACGACGCCCCGGATGAAGCTGGGCCACTGCCCAGCTCCGTTTCGTCGCTCTTCACACATCTCGTCTACCGCGCGACACCTTCCGACGAAGTGCGTTTGATTGGCGCGATCCAGCGGACCCATCATCCCTCGGGTGCCGGAACCCGGTTCAGTGGTGGAGAGCTGTCACAAACCGATCGGTACTTCCATCTGCAATCTGTCTGGGAGCGCCGCCCGAGCACCGGACGGCCTGCCTGGTCGGTCACCGCCGGATTTCAGAATGGTCATTTTGAACCGCAATGGGGATCCGGCCCTCAGTACGCCGTCATCGAGCGCCTCCTCGATGGGCCGGTTCCTGAGCTTGCGTCCCAGGCCAAATCTGAAAGGCGGAAGTGGAGTGTTCGCCTCAGTGGTGAGCCGGACCTGCGAAAGTGGACGACAAGGCATTCGGTGCGGGCTGGCCTGATGCTCGATCAAACGAGCGCGAAGACATACCCCGGACCAGCCGGTCCCATCGGTGAGCTCGTCGATGGGCTGGCCGCGCGCGCCTGGCAATACACCTATGAGGGTGCCTTCTCGCAGTCGGGTCAGACGACGTTTACCGCATACGTGGACGATCAAATTGTGGTGGCGCCGCGAATCAGCGCACAGGCGGCCGTCAGGTTCGACCTCACGCGCGGATCTGCAGACGGTGGAACGACCGGGATAGGCTGGACAGGCTTCTCTCCTCGGCTGTCACTGCGCTGGAACTGGCTGGAATTCGGTCGCGATGGAACGGGGCGCCTGACATTTTTTGCCGGTGTTGCCCGATACCCGCACCAGCTCCCCCTGTCGCATCTGGCTTTCGGAGATCGGACCGCGGCGCAGGGATTGGTGCACCGCTGGAACGACGTCAACGCGGATCGCACTCTTCAGCCAACCGAAATCGGCCCGCTCGTCGCCCGCGTCGGACCGGGTGCCGGTAATGCGGCAATCAGCTCCATAGATCCTGAGCTCAAGCGACCCTACACGGACGAAGCGGTCTTTGGATGGGAAACCCGTTTTTCCGATTCGTTCACGCTTCGACTGAGCGCGATGGCCCGCCGCGATCGAAATCTTGTTGGCGCGCTGAATGTCGGGACGGGACCCGGCAGTTACGCGGTCACGTTCGTGCCAGACAACGGCGTCGACTGGCTGGACCCTGTTGACGATCGCCTGCTTCCTGTCTACAACCGGCTGCCATCAAGCTTCGGACAGGACCGATATCTGTTGACGAATCCCGATGGGAACCCGGCCGAATACGACGGGTTCGAGATCGTCGGGGAGAAAAGATTCGCGAGCCACTGGCAGCTCCTGGCTGGCGCGACGGCCGGCCGATCGCGCGGCCTTGGCGCTTACCGGGGGTTTGAAGCGTACGAGAACGACCACGGAATTGTCGGTGAAGCGTTCAGCTGGCCAAACGCCGCAACCCATGCCCGCGGCCGGCTCTTCTTCGAGCGCGGGTATGTCATCAAGATCTCGGGAACTTACGAGGCTCCGCGTCAGACGCGTATCAGCGCAACGGCTCGGTACCAGGACGGACAGCATTTTTCGCGGCTGGTGATCGCCCCTGGGCTGAATCAAGGTACCGAAGCCATCAGGGCCTTCGAGAGCGGGCGCTCGCGCTTCACCTTTACCCACACGATTGACGTTCGTATCGAGAAGGAGTTCGGGCTGCCGCAGGGACGAAGGTACGCCGTCATTGTCGACATCTTCAATCTGATGAACAAAGCCAACGAGGTCGAAGAGCGTGTCGTAACAGGTCCAGGCTACCGGTCGGGCAGCGCGGTCCAACCGCCACGCAGCATCCACTTGGTCGGCCGGTTCGATTTCTAACGCGGCGGCGGATCGGCCGGGATGTCATGCTTCTGGTTCCGCGTGATCCGCGCCGATCCGCGTCACGTCAACACGATTAGTCTGCTCCAGAGCAGACTTTCTGAGCTCGACCGTTTGCCCGCACGCCACTCATCCAGAAGACTTTTCACCGCCTTCTCATGGACTGTGCGGCCTTATGGAAGGCGGCACGACACGCGTAGGACCACGAGTTCGAATGTCGGTCTCGACGTGTGTGACGCAGAGAAGTCTTGTTTTCAAAGGAAATTCCGGGGTTTCCGTGTCCATTCCGGTGGGCCGCCGAACCAAATCTGGCATCGTGATCGAAACTGCAGCATCTGGCGGACGTTTTGCTCTAGATGGAAGCACAGGTCTCGAAGTTCGACACGATGCCTCGCATCCCCAACGACGGCTCGAACGGATATTCGCTCGCACCGAGCATAGTCGGGTCGAGCCCTGCCCTGCAGCATCTCCTGGGCGTCGCGGCACGCATAGCCGCCAGCCAGGTGAAGGTTCTGATCACGGGCGAGAGCGGCGTTGGCAAGGACGTGCTTGCGCGGTTCATCCATAGTCAATCGAGACGAAACAACGAACGGTTCGTCGCGCTCAACTGCGCGGGGGTCCCGGAGACGCTGCTCGAATCCGAGCTGTTCGGGCATGTCAAAGGAAGCTTCACGGGCGCGTACCGCGACAAGATGGGGTGCCTCGAGCAGGCCCACCGCGGCACCGTCTTCCTCGATGAAATTGGTGACATGGGCCTGCGCATGCAGGCGCTGTTGCTCCGGTTTCTGGAAACGGGCGAGCTGCAGGCCGTCGGCTCGGACACGCCCGGCACACGTGTGGACGTTCGTGTCATTGCCGCAACCAACCGGAATCTCGCGGAAATGGTCGACCGAGGCGAGTTCCGGCAAGACCTTTATTACCGTATTCACGTGGTCCATCTCCATGTTCCGCCGCTGCGCGAGCGAGTCGAGGATATTCGGCCACTGGTCGAGCATTTCCTCGCCAAAAATGCAGCAGCGAACACCGTGAGCGACGAGGCCATGCGCCTCCTCGAGACATACGGCTGGCCCGGAAACGTGCGCGAATTGCTGCACACGATCGAACAGGTCGCGCTCTTCGTCACCGGTCGACCGATCGACCCAGCGGACCTTCCAGAGCGCATCCTCGCGCAGCAACCGGGGTACGAAACCTCGCGCCGTGAACGACGTCATTCCATTGGGGATGATCTTTACGACGGGCTCACTACCGGAAAGCTGCGGTTCTGGGAAAACGTCTACCCTCTCTTCACCAATCGCGACATAACCCGCGCGGACGTGAGGCATCTCATCCGCCGCGGGCTGACGACGACGTCAGGGAGTTATCGGGGACTGCTTCACTTGTTTGGCCTGGAGTCGCACGACTACAAGGCCCTGTTGAACTTCCTCGCCGCCCACGATTGCATGGTCGACTATCGGAAATATCGACCTGGCAGCGCCGAAACCCAGACCCCGTCGACCTCCGGACGCTCGCGCAAACAAGCATCCTAGAAAAAGGGGTCGGGAGTCTTTTTCCTCCTGAGGCCTCGCCACGAAAAAGACTCCCGACCCCTTTTTCTGACCAGGACCAGACGTTCGTCTTGCCCTGATCAGATGCCGCGCGACTCCATCAGGCTCCAAAATCGAGACTTGTCAGTTTTCGGGCAGGAACGCCGCCTTCAGAGGCTGCCACCGGCGGTCTCAGAGTGGGCACACTCGTTGCTCTAGAGTCCCCAACCGAAGTGTCGATCTCGGCGTGCGTGTGTGCCCGTTTCGCGTCGAGAGCGAGACCGGACATCTCTGATCCGACACAATGACCAACGACCTGCCGAAGCCAAACCCGCTGTCCACGTCCGAGCCCACGCTCATTGGGACCGGCCCGGCTATGGAACGGCTCCGAACCATTGCGGCGCGTGTCGCGGCCGGCAATGCCAAGGTGTTGATCACCGGTGAGAGCGGCGTCGGCAAAGACCTGCTCGGTCGCTTTATTCACACACGGTCGCCCCGGGCGTCACGTCCTTTTGTTGCCATCAACTGCGCGGGGGTTACCGAGACGTTGCTCGAATCGGAGCTCTTCGGCCACGTCAAAGGCAGTTTCACCGGAGCACATCGCGACAAGGTCGGGCTCTTTCATCTCGGTCATCGTGGAACGGTGTTCCTCGACGAAGTCGGCGAAATGAGCCTGCGGATGCAGTCGTTGCTCCTGCGGTTTCTCGAGAACGGCGAGGTCAAGCCGGTCGGTTCCGACGCCATCTCTGCGACGGTTGATGTTCGCGTCATTGCCGCCACCAATCGCAGCCTGCCCGAGATGGTCGCACGCGGACTGTTTCGCGAAGACCTCATGTACCGCATCATGGTCGTGCATCTCGAGGTCCCGCCCCTGCGGGAGCGTCGCGAGGACATCCGAACCCTCATCGAGCACATCGTCCGAACGAGCGGCGCCTCGCTCTCGTTCTCGGACGACGCCATGCGGTTGCTCGAACGCTACCGCTGGCCGGGGAACGTGCGCGAGCTGCAGAACGTCATGGAGCAGCTCATTTGGATGGGCGGAGAGAAGGTGGACGTTGGCGATTTGCCACCGGCCGTCGTTGCGGCCGTTGACGGAACGGTCACGCCATCGCTCGAACGCCGGCAACTAACGGCCGACCATCTGTACGCAGCACTCGTCGGGGGCGCATGTTCGTTCTGGACCGACGTCTATCCGATGTTCATCAACCGCGACATTACGCGCGCTGATCTCGTCGGTCTCGTTCGCCGGGCGCTGGCGCATACCAACGGCAACTACCGCGCAGTCCTGTCGCTACTCAGAATGGAATCCAGCGACTACAAGCGGTTCCTCAATCTGCTCTCCACACATGGCTGTACTGTGGACTTCCGCGAGTTCAGATCGGGCCGAGCCCAGCCCGATCGGGCGATCGAGCCATCCTTCAAGTTGCCAAGCCTGAAGGACGCACTCCTGGGTAACACGCTCCGCCGATCCGGCACCGATCCCGAGTGAGCCACTTTCTTCGTCCGCTGCTCAGGCGCGGCACCATGGGCCAATCGCTGGTCAACGAACGCACGGGATCAGTCGTCGCGACGTTCGTCGAGCTTGCCGCCGACTCCAAATCGCGACGTCGTGGGTTGCTGGGGCGCAGCGGGCTCGCCGAGCATCATGCATTCGTCCTGGCCCCGTGTAACGCCGTACACACGTGCTTCATGCGATTTCCGATAGACGTGCTCTTCGTCGGACGCGATGGGCGCGTTTTGAAAATTGTCCCGCAGGTCGGTGCCTGGCGTGCGGCAGCCTCTTTCCGGGCATTTGCGGTCATCGAGCTCGCCGCTGGCACGCTGCAGCGCCTGGGATTGATGCTCGGCGATCGCCTCATGATCGGCACAGCCGGAGAAACTACGGCTCTATCCTGACTATCGTCTAGACCTGGCTAGACGATTGCTACGCCACACCGAAAGAGACTCCTCTCGACCACGCAAAAATCCACGCAATTCCAGCGATCGCAACCCTTTCGGCCCCCACACGCCACACGGCACCAAGGTTGCTCTTCCGATGAGCCATGGCTGACAGACGACGCTCACCGCGGTTTGTATTTGTTGCGCCTCCAGACGCGAAGGCGCGTGCGATGTACGACGCCGTCCTCGAAAGCCGGGATGGCGATCGCGCCGTGGTGACGATGAGCCACGCCACCGCCAGCGGCGCCGATTTTCTTTTGCGATTCGTCGAGTCATCCGGCGAGCTCACGACCTGCGCCGCCCGCGTCCTCTCGAGTACTCCCGTGGTGCGGGATGAGAGCGTGTGGTTCAGCCTCGTTCTGTCGCTGACGCCTGTCTCACCCGACTGGCGAAACGATCCGGTGCCGTCGTTTTAGAACCCTGGAACCTTAGAACCCTCGAACCTTCTGCACATGGGAATCAGACATTGACGATTAATGCCGCATTGATAAGAGGCGTGTCGGTGCAGGTGCGGGATCTCAGCACTGGCGGGTGCTTGCTCGAGACCAGAGCGTACCTCCCCGTTGGCACCGTCGGAGTTCTGGATTTGGAGATCGAGGGGAAACGCTGCGTCGAATGGTTTCGGATTCGCCGCACCCAAGCGACACACGGACGGGGCGGGGCCTATCTCTTTGGCGCCGAATTCCTGCTTCCGGTTGCCGTCGCCGAGAGCTCGCTGCGGGGCGCCGTCCGCCGCGTGTACCGGGTCGACAGAGTTTCGGGCCGGACCGGACGAATGTCTGGAGAAGCCGGGAACTCGATGGTCTTCGGCTCCTCGGTGCACTGGTCGATGGACACCCTTCCGGCCGATTCGGCCCGACAAGTCCTCGAATTCCGTCGTCCTGGCAGTCTCAACGAGGTTGGCAGTCAAGTTGCTGAATTGGAGGCCGCGGACGGGCCTCGACATCTGACGTCCGAAGGAGAGCTACCAATGAAGAACGTCATCACGCGATTTGTTCGGAACGAAGAGGGACAGGACCTGATCGAGTACGTGCTGATCGGTTCGTTCGTCTCGATTGGCGCATTGGCCGGCGCCACATTGCTCGGAACAGAGCTCAACGGCTGGTACGACCGCGTCGCGGCCTGGGTGTCGGATCAGGGTCCCGGCGCCGGCGAATAGCACGACGGCCAGAAGGAACGGCCATGACACGCCTGCTACTGACTCGCTGGTTGACTGAAGACGACGGCCAGGATCTCGTGGAGTACGTCTTGCTCGGGGCGACGATTGCATTTGCGGGACTCGTCACCATGAACGCCTTTGATGACGTCGTCAATGCCGTTTACACGAGCTGGGACACGGGAACCCAGGCGGTCTGGGAACCGCAGGATCCGCAGTGATGATCAAGAGCACAGTGATCCCCTTGAGCGTGATCGCCATCAGCCTGGTCGCGTGCGTCACGGACGTTCGGTCCCGACGCATTCCGAATGTTCTGACATTCGGGGCCGCGCTTGGCGGTTTGCTGTTCCAGATCCTGGCCGGCGGCTTTCAGGGCGGGCTGGCCGCCGCGGGCGGATGGCTGGTTGGAACGCTTCTCTTTCTGCCCTTCTTTCTTCTGCGAGGGATGGGCGGTGGCGACGTGAAGCTGCTGGCGGGAATTGGCGCCTGGCTCGGACCGGCCGAGACGTTCTGGCTTGCAGCATATTCCTCGCTCGCCGGAGGAGCGCTTGCGGTGATCGTCGCTCTGGCACGCGGGTACCTGCGAACCGCACTTCAAAACGTGTACTTCATGCTCACGTACTGGCGCAGCGTCGGACTCCGGCCTGTGCCGAATTTCACCCTGGATTCGCCGAAGACGCCGCGGCTTGCGTATGCGATCCCCATCTTCGCGGGAACAGTGATGACGTTATGGCCATGAAACTTCCCTTGCGCTGGCGATCGGCGCGCGGCGCCGAGCTCATCGAGTTTGCCATTGTCGTGCCGCTCCTTGTGCTGCTGCTGGCGGGGATTTTTGACTTCGGGATGATGTTCCGATCGTACGAGGCGGTCACCAATGCTGCGCGCGAAGGCGCGCGCGTCGGCGTGCTGCCCGGATACGCGGACGCTGATGTTCGCGAACGCGTCGACGCCTACATGGCTGTCTCCGGGCTCACGGGTGACTACACCGTCACGGTCGACACGATGGCCATCGAGACGGGTGCCGGTACGTTCAACGCGCGCTCGGTCGCCGTCAACTACACCTACCAGTTTGCGATTCTTGGAACGGTCGGCGCGGCGTTCGGAGGCGATTTCACCACCATTCCCCTGCGAGCCGTGTCGGTGATGCGAACCGAAGCACAGGCGGCGGGGGGATCTTAAGAACAGTACGCAGGGCGGGGCTGTCGCCCCGTCGAGTCGCCAGTTCAGTACGTAGGGCGGGGCTTCAGTCCCGCCAACCCAGCCGGACCTGAAGGGCCGGCTACTGCGGCAGGAGATGAAATGAAAAGGGAACATCGCACGCTCATCGTCATGGTGGTGGCGGTCATGACCGCAGGGCTCGCCAGCTTTGGCGTGTATATCGCCATCCAACGCATGCCGGTCCGCGAGGTCGAGGTTGCCAGCATGCATGTGCTGGTGGCTTCACAGCCACTGCCGGTGGGCACGCGCCTGCATGCGGGGCACTTCCGGGTCGTCGCGTGGCCCTCACGCAATCCCGTCAAGGGATCGTTTTCCGATGGCAAGGGGCTCATCGACCGGGGGGTGATCGCGCCCATCGGGGAGAACGAGCCAATCACGGAAACCAAGGTTGCGCCCCTCGAGGCCGGCGCCGGCCTGCCACCAGTCATCCCGTCGGGGATGCGTGCAATTTCAGTTCGCGTCAACGAGGTGATTGGCGTTGCCGGTTTCGCGGTCCCAGGCTCTCGCGTTGACCTGCTGGTCACGGTCGATGGCCAGGGCAAGAACGACGAGCCGATGACCCGCACGGTCGTCAGTCACGTGCAAGTTTTGACGGCCGGCACGAAATACGACCAGGAAAAGTCCAAAGACGGCAAGCCAATCCCCACGTCGGTCGTGACACTCATGGTGCTGCCCGAGGATGCCGAACGGATTGCGCTCGCCTCGAACGAAGGAAAGATCACCCTGGCTCTTCGCAACCCACTCGACCTCGCAACCACCGACACCAAGGGCGTCCGCCTCGCCGGCCTGATGCGCGGCGTCGAACCGGAGCCCGTCATTGTTCCGGTCAAACACAAAGTGGTGGCCCGCAAGCCAGCACCTGCGCCGGCGCCGCCGCCGGTATACACCGTGGAAACGATTCGCGCCGCCAAGCGGAGCGCTGAGGTCGTCCAATGAACACCGTTACGCGTTTGCCTTTCGGCCGCCGAGTTGTGCGGCCCGTTGCCCTGGCTGTTCTCTTCTCGGTCGCGGGGCTCAGTGCGCAGACTCCTACACCCGCGCCCGCGGCGCAAGCCGGTTCCAGTACCGCCGCGCAGCCAGCCGGCATGCCAAAAGTCTTCGTGACGGCCGGGCGATCGATCATTGTCGCCACCGCATTTGACGTCACCCGCATTGCCATTACGAATCCCGCAATTGCGGACGCGGTCGTCGTCAAGCCTCGCGAAGTGCTGATCGACGGCAAAGCGCCCGGCACCATCAGCCTGATTGTGTGGGGCAGCGACACGCAGCGGATGCAGTACGACGTGGTGGTCGAACAGCCGGTCAGCCCCCTCGAGCAACAGCTGCATCAGTTGTTCCCCGGCGAGGAGATCACGGTCACGGCAAACGCCGATGCCATCGTCCTGACGGGACGTGCCTCGAGCACGCAGACGATGCTGCGGATCGGTGAAATCGCAAGGGCCGCGACGCCAAAGGCCAACGTGATCAACATGCTCCAGGTTTCAGGTGGATCCGACGCGCAGCAGGTCATGCTGCAGGTGCGGGTGGCCGAGGTCAACAGACAGGCACTGACCGAGCTTGGCGTGAACTTCTTCACCGGACCAACCGGCGTCGGCGACTGGGTGCGACGCAGCACGACGGGTCAATTCCCTGCGGTCGAGTTCAAAGATCTCGAGCGCAACGAGGTCCGCAACCCCGACGGCAGCCGAGCCTCTCTCGACCTCGCCGGCAAAATGGAGTTCAGCGACTTCCTGAACATCTTTCTCTTCAACACCGACTGGAATGCCGGCTCGCTGATTCGAGTGCTCAAGCAAACAGGGCACTTTCAGAGTCTCGCCGAACCAAACCTGATTGCTTACAACGGGCGCGAAGCCAGCTTCCTGGCGGGCGGCGAGTTCCCCGTCCCGATTGTGAACGCGCTGGGCCAGGTCAACGTGCAGTTCAAGGAATTCGGCGTCCGGCTCAATTTCACCCCGACGATTGCGGGGGACCTGATTCGGCTCAAGGTCCGCCCCGAAGTATCGAGTCTGGATTTCAGCAACGGCGTCACTCTCGAAGGCTTCCGAATTCCGGCACTGCAGATGCGCCGTGCCGAAACCGAGGTCGAACTCCGGGATGGACAGTCGTTTGCCGTCGCAGGGTTGATCGACAACACCGCGCAAACCGATCGGGCGGCAATCCCCATCCTCAGCCAGATTCCCATCATCGGAAATCTGTTCAAGAGCAAGGCTGAGAGACAGGGTCGAACCGAGCTGCTGGTCCTCATCACGCCACGTCTCGTGAGGGCGCTCAATCCCGATGAGGTACCGACGCTGCCGACGATGCCCGGGCGGTTCCTGCCGCCCGAAAACGACCTCGGGGCCCCGGCAAGTCCCCGTACGGAGAAGCGCTGAGAACGCGGCATCAACGGTGAGTTGCCAAGACCGGAGACGGATATGAGTCGGCTGAAGAGATCGTCTGAACGTGGCGCCATTCTCCTGCACGTGGCAATTGCGCTGATGGCCCTGATTGCCGTCAACACGTTCGTCGTCGACTACGGCGTGATGTGGGTGGCACGGCGGCAGGCGCAAAACGCGGCTGACGCCGGTGCGCTCGCAGGTGCCGTGGCGATGGCCTTCGATCCCGAAGGCTGGACCGATCGAAGCGAGACGGGTCCGGCACGCCTGGCAGCGCTCCAGGTCGCCAGATCGAATGCCATCTGGGGCGAGGCTCCGGACGTCAACGTCGCAACGGATGTGTTCTTTACCGATCAGCCTGCAGCCCAGTGTCGGGACACTGACGGCAATGCTCGATGCATTCGCGTCAACGTGTATCGCAATCAGGAGCGGGGCAATTCTCTTCCGGCCCTGTTTGGTGTTGCCGTTGGACTCACCGAACAAGGCGTGCGTGCCACGGCTACGGCAAGGGTCGCCGTGGCTGATGGCACCGACTGCATCAAGCCGGTTGCGATTCCGGATAAGTGGCTCGACGTCAACGACACCACGGCGCCGACCGCGCCTGCCGAGACCTGGACGCGAGACGATACGTTCGAAACCCACGCGCAAAAGGGAGAAAACTGGTTCCCCCTCCCGAACCCCGACGGCTCTATCGCACCAACAGAAACCGAGCCGGGCACGGGCTTCACGGTGTCGAGTGACGTGGGCATGTGGCTGGTGTTGTCCCAGAACAAACCCAATCTGGTGAAGGCCGGTGCCTACACGCCCGTCCAGCTCCCCGGCGACCAGGATTTCAGAACCAACATCAAGGAATGCAACGGGATCCCGGTGGTGATTGGAGACACCCTCCCCACGATCGACGCATCGACCACCGACATTGGCGATTCGGTTCACAAGGGGTTCAAGCACCTGATTGATCTGGATCCGCATGCGGAGTGGGATCCGACCACCAACAGCGTGATCAACAGCTGCGCGCAGGGCGCGAATCCGTGCGCCGGCACAAGTCCACGCGTCGTGGCGCTGCCCGTTTACAACACCGGCCAGTACTTCAACGGAATCGTGAATGGACAGGCCGTTCCTCCAGTCAACGTGGTCAACATCGTCGGGTTCTTCGTCGATTGGGAAGGACGGGAGGACGGTGAATACGTCGTCGAAGGCTACATCACGGAAGCGCCGGGCCTCGAGCTGGGCAATTCGACCATCACGCCTGAGTCGTCGCTCTTGTCGCAGATTCAATTGGTGAGGTGATGACGTGCGTGAAGTGGTGCTCCTAAGCAAAGACTCGCGCCTGGAAGAAGTGCTCCGGGCCGCGCGGTTGAGAACCGTCTTGCTGGTCTCGGGGAATCTGGCCGAGCCGATGCGTGGCTCACCCGCCGCGCTCGTCGTCGACGTGCGAGGCCAACAGCAGTTGCCGTCGAACCTGGCGGCATTTTGCAAACAACATCCGACCACCGGCGTGGTGCTCGTGGCGACAACGCTCGAACCCCACCTGATGCTCGAGGCCATGCGGGCAGGCGTCAACGAATGCGTGTCGGAACCGGTGACCCCACAGGCGCTGGAAGAGGCGGTCCGACGCGTGATGGCAGACGGGGCCACAGAGAAGCAGGGCCGGGTGTTTGCCTTTGTCGGGGCCAGAGGTGGCGTCGGGACCACGACGCTTGCGGTCAACACGGCGGCCACGCTGGCGCGTGCGGCCGGCCATGACGCACTGCTGATGGACTTGCACCATGGATGTGGAGACGCGGCCATCCTGCTGGGCGTGGAACCACGATTCTCGGTCGTTGATGCGCTCGAAAATGTCCATCGCGTCGATGAAACGTTTTTCAGTGGCCTCGTTGAGAAGACCAAGGCAGGAATTGATTTGCTGGGCTCCTCGGACCGTCTGCTGGCGGCCGGTGTCGAGACGCAGCGGGTACACGCGTTGCTCGATTTTGCGGTCCGGCAATACCGCTTTACCGTGCTCGATGTTCCTCGATCCGACGTGGCCATGCTCGACGTCCTCGAAGCCGTGGAAACGATTGTCGTCGTCGCCACACACGAACTCTCGTCGCTCCGATCGGCAGGGCGGCTGGCACACACGCTACGGACGCGGTATGGGGCGTCACGTGTCAGAACGGTTCTCAATCGGTTCGACCAGCGAAGCGAGATTAGCCACAAAGACATCGAGCGTGTGATTGGCGATTCGGTGAAGCACCTGCTTCCCAGCGACTATCGAGTCGCCGTCGACGCGATGTCCAGGGGTCGCCCCGTGGTGCTCGATCATGGGCGGCTCTCGCAAGCCTTCCGTGCGCTCGCAACCGACCTCGGCGGGATTCAGAAACGACCCGCCGTGCAACCTGCCGGCCTGCTGAGCCGGCTGTCGTCCCGACGGTGAGGAGATTCGGATGGCCCACTCTGGATTGTTGATTGCCCCAACTCAAGCGCAGACGGCAGAGAGCCGGACCCCTCGCTACCAGGAATTGAAGGGTCGGATTCACCAGGATCTGCTGAACAAGCTGAATCTCGATCGGTTGACGAAGATCTCGCGCGCGGATGCCGAGCCAGAAATTCGTGGCGTGATTGCCACGATGCTCGACCGCGAGAGCTCGAATGTGCCCCTGAGCCTGCAGGAACGCGAGAGCCTGACGACTGACGTCCTCAACGAGGTCTTCGGCCTTGGTCCGCTGGAGCTCCTGCTCAAGGACCCCACGATCTCCGACATCCTCGTCAACCGCTCCAACCAGGTCTACATCGAGCGTGAAGGGCGCATCGAGGAAACCGCCATCGTCTTTCGTGACGACAAGCACCTCATGCAGATCATCGAGCGCATTGTCAGCGCCGTGGGACGACGGATCGACGAGTCGAGCCCGATGGTTGACGCCCGGCTGCAGGACGGATCCCGCGTCAATGTGATCATCCCGCCGCTCGCCCTCGATGGTCCGGCGATGTCCATTCGTCGATTCCGGACGGATCGACTTGGCGCAGACGACCTGGTGCAGCGTGAATCGCTGACCGCCCCCATGTTGCAGTTCCTCAAAGGCGCCATTGGTGCGCGTTTGAACGTTGTGGTCTCAGGGGGCACCGGCGCCGGCAAGACCACCCTGCTCAATGTGCTTTCGAGCTTCATCTCGGGCGCCGAACGCATCGTCACCATCGAAGACGCGGCTGAGCTCACGCTTCGGCAGCGTCACGTCGTGCGGCTCGAAACGCGCCCGCCCAACATTGAGGGCAAAGGCGCGATCAAGCAGCGACAGCTCGTGATCAACGCCCTGCGTATGCGGCCCGATCGCATCATCGTCGGTGAGGTCCGCGGTGACGAAGCGCTCGACATGCTGCAGGCCATGAACACAGGCCATGACGGCAGTCTCACGACCGTGCACGCAAACAGTCCGCGCGATGCCCTGTATCGACTCGACACGATGGTAGCCATGGCCAGCCTTGGCATCCCTGAAAAGGCGATTCGGCAGCAGGTGGCGTCGGCCGTCAATCTCATCATCCAGGTGACGCGCCTCACGGATGGCACACGCAGAGTCACCTCCATTTCAGAACTCACCGGAATGGAGCAGGACGTCATCACGATGCAGGAGATCTTCGCATTCCAGCAGACGGGGATCAATCCGGCTGGCCAGGTCATCGGACGGTTCCGGGCCACCGGCATCAGGCCTCGATGCGCTGACCGTCTCGCGACGGCGGGCGTGCCGCTTCCGATGGACATGTTTTCTCACACATACCCGGTCAACGATCCCAACTTTCAACCGAGGCAGCGATGAGCATCGTGGCACTCGCGTTCGTCCTTACGTTGGCCTTCGTACTGGGAGTCTACTGGGTGTTCATCGTACGGCCCGAGCAGCACGTTCACGGTGCGCTCTGGAAGCGGTTGAAGCCATCGCCCGCAGCGCCCACCGTCAACACTGAGCTGGTGAACCGCGAGCAACAACTGAGCTCCGTTCGCGCACTGGATGCGTTCCTCGGACGAGGCCATGGGTTCGTCGAACCAGTCAAGCTGCTCATCGAGCAGTCGGGCGCACGGATCACCGTCGGCGCGTTTCTGCTGGCGTCGGGCGTGTGCGGGGTGCTGGTAGTGCTTGTGACGCATCTTCTGACAGGCATGCTCCTCCTCTCGCTGCCACTCGGAGCACTGGCCACACTGGTCCCGACATCCGTTCTGCGGATTATGCGAACCAGGCGATTGCTCAAGTTCGAGGAGCAATTTCCGGAAGCGCTCGATCTGATGTCGCGGGCGCTCAAGGCCGGACATGCGTTCACGACCGGGCTTGGAATGGTGGCTGAGGAGCTGCCAAAGC
>DATBJG010000124.1:0-8406 GCA_036556585.1 Vicinamibacterales bacterium | reverse complement strand
GCGCTGAAAGCGCGAGGTACAGGTCGCGGGGGTGTCGTCTTCGCAAGGCTTCGGCGAGCCTCGCCGAAGCTCGCAGGGATGGAGGGCGAGCGGAGGCGGGGGGCCCCACGCGAACTAAATAATGCCCGACAAGATTACGGTCCTGCTGGCCGACGACCACAGTCTCGTCCGACGCGGCTTCCGTCGGATTCTCGAAGACGACGCGTCCATTGCCGTGGTAGGTGAGGCCAGCGATGGCGACGAAGCCATTCGACTTGCCGCAGAGCTGAAGCCGCGTGTTGTCGTGATGGACTGCGCCATGCCCGGTACCAGCGGGCTGGTGGCAACCCGCAAGATTCTGTCCGACGCGCCGGATACCGCTGTCCTCATGCTGAGCATGCATTCCGAAGGCACGCTTGTGCGGCAGGCGCTCGATGCCGGTGCCCGCGGCTACATTCTCAAGAACGCGCTCGATCTCGATCTGGCCACGGCCGTGAAGCGTGCGGCGGCGGGAGAGACCGTTGTCGATCCGACACTCGATCGCTCGGCAACGCTCAAGGGCGAGCGGCACCACGGTCTGACGCCGCGCGAGCTCGAGGTGCTGCAACTCATCTGTGCCGGCCTGTCCAACCGGTCGATTGCCACGAAACTCGACCTGAGCGTCAATACGGTCGCCGTGCATCGCGCGAACATCATGAATACGCTCGGCGTTCACAAAACGGCGGAGCTCGTCGTCTACGCCATTCAGCACGGGTTGGTGAGCCCGCTGTGAACCGGCGAGAGTTCCTAGGGCTGTGGGGTGCGGGCCTCACGGCTCCTGCCTTGCCGATCGAAACCTTCGCGCAAGCTCAGCAGGCGCTGCCGTTCCGACTCGTGGACGTTACCGCTGCGGCCGGTGTGCAGTTTCGCCATAACAGCGGTGCGTATGGCGGAAAGCTGCTTCCGGAAACGCTGGGCTCGGGTTGTGCGTTCCTCGACTACGACGGCGACGGCTGGCAAGACATCCTGCTGGTCAATGGTATGGATTGGGCTGGGCACAAGAAACGGCGCTCGACACTGCGCTTGTACCGCAACAACCGGAACGGGACATTTGCAGATGTCACCCAGAGTGCGGGACTCGATGTGGAGCTCTACGGAATGGGCGTTGCCGTTGGAGACTGGAACAATGACGGGTTTCCGGATCTCTTCGTGACGTGTGTGGGTCAGAGCCGTCTGTTTCGCAACACGGGCAAGGGGACGTTCGTTGACATAACTCGGGCAAGCGGGCTCGACGGGCGCCAGGCATTCAGCACTTCGGCCTTGTGGTTCGATTTCGACCGCGACGGGCTTCTCGATCTATTTGTCTGCAATTACGTCAGGTGGTCGGTGGAGCACGATGTGTTCTGCAGCCTCGATGGCAAGCAGAAGTCGTACTGCACGCCGGAGGCATACCGGGGTGAAACCTGCTGGCTGTTTCGGAATCGCGGGAACGGAACCTTCGAGGATGTCACGGCGCGTTGCGGAATCTTCGATTCGAACTCGAAATCCCTAGGCGTGGCCATGCTCGACCACGACCAGGATGGCTGGCCCGACCTGTTCGTGGCCAACGATACGCAGCCAAATCGGCTGTTCCGGAACATGCGGAATGGGACGTTTCAAGACCTGGCGGTGCAGGCTGGGGTGGCCTTCAGCGAAGACGGCAAAGCCCGCGCGGGCATGGGTGTCGATGCGGCCGACTTCGACAACTCCGGGAGGTCCGGACTGGCGATCACGAATTTTGACAACGAAATGATTGGCCTCTATCGAGTCCAGAACCCGGGGCTGTATCAGGATGTGGCCATCCGAGCGGGAGTAGGGCCGGCCTCGCGAAACACGCTGGGATTTGGATGTGTATTCGCTGATGTCGATCTGGACGGTGCCC
The DNA here is from genome assembly GCA_036556585.1 of Vicinamibacterales bacterium. Classification (GTDB taxonomy): domain Bacteria; phylum Acidobacteriota; class Vicinamibacteria; order Vicinamibacterales; family JAMQPK01; genus DATBJG01. The sequence goes on along the minus strand of DATBJG010000124.1, from coordinate 6,527 downwards.
TCGATCTCATCGTCGCGAATGGCCATATTGACGAGACCGTTCGCAGCATTCGTGGCAACGTCGGCTACGCGCAAGCGCCCCACCTCTTTCTCAATCAGCGCAATGGCACGTTTCGCGATGTGGCAGCGGCGGCAGGTGGAGGATTTGCCCAGCCGAAAGTTGGTCGAGGTTTGGCCTGCGGTGATTTCGATCGTGACGGCGACGTTGACCTGCTCATCACGACAAACAACGGCCCCGCGGTGCTCTTTCGCAACGACCAGCTTGCGGGTCATCGCAGCATCCGCTTGAAGCTGGTCGGGACCCAGTCGAACCGCGACGCGATTGGTGCGTCCGTGCGGGTGTTCTACGAAGGGACTACCCAGTCGAGGTTCGTGAAAAGCGGTTCGAGTTACCTCTCCCAATCCGAGCTACCTGTGACGTTCGGTATTGGGCGGCGTGACCGCGTCGATCGCATCGTCGTGAACTGGCCCAGTGGCAAGACCGAGGAGGCCAGCAATGTTGCCGCTGGACGGGCATACGAATGGGTCGAGGGAAAGGGACTGGTCAAATAGCCATCAGCCTTCAGCCATGGGCCATCAGCTGACGGCTGAAGGCTGAAAGCTGAAGGCTACTAGTACTTCCGCATTATTGTCTGCACTCCTCCCCGCACGTAAAGTCCGCCTACCTTGGTTGATCAAGGCCGGAGGACCGAATGCGATTGGTGAGATCTGCGTGGGGTCTGGCGTGCTTGCTGGCTTTCATGGCCGTTCTGGCGAGCCGTGTGGCTGCGCAGGATTGGGGGGCGACTGTTCGCGGGCGGGTGCGCGATCCTCAGGGCGCCGGTGTTGCGGCCCGAGTCCGAGTGGTTCAGGTTCGTACAGGCCTCGAGCGTGAGAGCGTTGCAGACTCAATGGGTAACTTCGCGTTGGCTGGCATTCCGCCGGGCGACGTCATGGTGATCGTCAACGCCCAGGGATTTGCCGAGCAACGGATTCCGAACGTCAGGCTCGAAGTGGGCCAGGCCGCCGAAATCACCGTGGACCTGCAGCTCGCGGCGGTCGAGGAACAGGCAACCGTCATGGGCGCGGCGGGTGCCGTGGACGTGCTCACGTCGGTTGTTGGTACGGTCATGTCGGCCGCCGAAATTGAATCACTGCCGCTCAACGGGCGCAATTTCCTCGAGCTGGCTTTTCTTACGCCCGGCAGCGCCCCGGCACCCAATTTCGATCCGACGAAGGCGCAATCGGTGATCGTCTCATCGGCCGGTGGACTTGGTCGCGGCGGCAACATCATGGTCGATGGCATGGACGACAACGACGATGTGGTCGGCGGACCACTCCAAAATATCGCGCAGGATGCGGTTCAGGAGTTTCAGGTTGCCACGAATCGATTCTCAGCAGAATTCGGACGCTCTGCGGGATCGGTGATTAACGTCGTCACGCAATCGGGTGGCGAGGCAGTACACGGCTCAGCAGCGATCTTCCTTCGTGACCAATCCTGGCAGGCCCTCCCGTCTACCCTCGACGCCAGTCTCACCGACGATCCTCCCTTCGATCGGCAGCAGTTTGCCGTGACCGGTGGTGGGCCGATTCTGTCCAGAAGGTTGTTCGCCTTTGGTGCTCTCGAAGTTCGCAATCAGGATGGCGGCGTGTTGGTGGGCGCACGCAACGCGTTGTCACAGTCAATCCCGCGGATCTTCGCGCCTGCACCCTTGGACGATGTGTTGACTAGTCTTCGATTCGACTGGCGGAAGGGAGGCAACGACGACGTCACGTTCCGGTACTCAGGGCAGCGTGCCGACGATATTGCCGCAAGTACGCTCGAGCGTCCGATCGGCACGGTTTCTCAACGACAGCAGTCTCGAAACAGGCTGCATGCCGTGCTGGGAACATGGGCGCGAGTGATCTCGCCCCGCGCGCTCAACACGTTCAGTGTGAGTTACAGCGACTTCGACAACCTCATCACACCTGTCGCGCCTGGTGTCCAGTACACGTTTCCGAGCCTGCAGGCGGGATCGTCCTTCCGAGTGCCGCAAGGCACCGTCCAGAAGCGCTGGCAGTTTTCCGACGTGTTTTCGCTCGTCAGGGGCACGCATCACTGGCGGTTTGGCGGCCAGATGCAGCGCGTTGATGCCGCATTCGATCTGGGGGTGTTCCGCGACGGGCGTATCGAGCTCGTCGAAGACTTTCCGGCTTTCGACAGAAATGGCGACGGGCGCGTCAATGACGACGACCTCCTGTTTGCTGTGACGTTACGCAGCGGGCTTCCCAATCAGGATCTCGAAATCGATGACGCCGACAACGTTCATTTTGCGGGATTCATCCAGGATGATTGGCGTGTGCACCCGCAGCTCTCATTGAATCTGGGCCTTCGGTACGAGATTGATACCGACGTCAACAACATCAGCCGTGTTGACGAGCTCAATCCCATCGTTCTGCCGTTTGTGACGGACGAGCGCCAGCGCGACTCAAACAACTGGGCGCCGCGAGTCGGTTTCAACTGGTCCACCACGGATGGACGCTCGAGCATTCGAGGTGGATATGGGGTGTACTACGATCGGGTCACGCTCCAGATCCAATCGCTCGAGCGCGGTCTCGATGGTCGTGCGCTCCCGATTGAAGTTCGTGCCGGCAATGTGTTCTTCATCGATCAGACAACCGGACGCGTGCCGCCCTTCGCTCCCAGCCTGTCAAATCCGTTTACCGGCTTCATCCTTCCTGGCGCCGGGGCATCCGGGATCAACATCATCGATCCGCATCTTCAAAATCCGATGGTGCACCAGACGTCGCTCGGTTTCGAGCGACAACTCGGGGCCCGACAGGTCATTCGCGTGGATGGTGTCTACAACCATGGAAGACAATTCATCATTGGCCGGACCGTAGGCACGGTCTTCAATCCAGTGGTCGGTGGTCCTGACCGCGTCGTCAATCTCGAATCGAGCGCCGAAACCGACTACTCGGCGCTGCTCGTCGACTATGAGCGCCGTTTTACCGGCCGATTTGGTGCGCGAGGGTCGTACACGCTGTCGAAGGCGTATAACTACGCCAACGACGATCAAATCCCGTTTGGTTCGGGCCCGATCGACCCGAACGACCTTCGGCGCGAATATGGACCGACGCCAAACGACCGGCGTCACCGGGTCACTCTTTCGGGAGTCTTCGACGTGGGGGCTGGATTTCAGGTTGCTGGCCTGTGGACGATGTCCTCCGGAGTGCCCATGGACATTCTGATGCCCAGCGGGCAGACGCGAATTCCAATACTGCAGCGGAATGCGGGTGGACGCCAGTTTACGACGGCAGGTGAGCTGAACGACTTTCTGCGAAACGTGAATGCCGGCGGCGGGATCAATGGCGAGCTTCTGCCTCTCGTGTCAAACGACGCGAAGTTCAACGACAGCTTCAATTCTTTCGATATCAGGCTTTCGCGCATGTTTGCCGCAGGGCCAGCACGGATCGAGGCAATTGCTGAGGTGTTCAACCTCTTCAATGTGACGAATATCCTTGGGACGACGACGGTCAACTATTCGGGTTATGCCAACGCGCTGGTTCGCGATTCATCCGATTCGACCAATCCTGGGTTCATGCGTTCGTCGCGGTTCGGCACACCTGTCAGTACGGCAGGCGGCGTGTTCGGTTCAGGAGGACCGCGGGCGTTACAGCTGGCTGCCCGCGTGAGATTCTGAATATAGCTGAAGGCTGAAGGCTGAAGGCTGAGAATGGCCCATATCCCACTACAGGATGGACTGCCCGGCATTGTCGGTCTCTTCGCCTTCAGTCCAGAGACCGCAACAGCCCTGCGCGAGCTTGCCGAAGTCCTGCTCCGCGGCTCAAATTCGTTGACGTCCGGCGAACGTGAGATGCTGGCCAGTTATGTCTCATTCAGAAATCGGTGTGATTTCTGTCAGTTGTCGCATGGCGCCGCCGCCGCGGCCCACTTTGGCGGGGACGCCCGAATTGTGGATGGCGTGATCCGGGACGTCGGGACGGCGGACGTGTCCGACAAGATGAAAGCGCTTTTCACGATTGCGAGCAAAGTTCAGGAAGGCGGAAAGCTCGTGACTTCCGAAGATGTGGCGGTGGCACGGCAGCACGGCGCAACGGACAAGGAAGTTCACGACACCGTCCTGATTGCGGCGGCCTTTTGCATGTACAACCGGTACGTCGACGGACTCGGCACGTGGCAACCGCGCGATCCGAACATGTACCGCGAGATGGGCGAGCGGATGGCTGGACAAGGCTATGTCAGGGCTCAATGAGCCATCAGCTCTCAGCCTTCAGCTTTTCGGCCTTCAGCCTTGAGATTTGAGACCTTCCTATGGCGCACATTCAACTCCTGAAAGGGCTCCCAGGAATTCGTGGCCCCCTGGTTTTCAGCCCGGAGACCAGCAAGCCGATTGGGGATCTCGTCGAGACGCTCTTGCGGGGGCCGAACACGCTCACGCCAGCCGAGCGCGAGATGATTGCCACATTTGTGTCGTCCGAAAACGACTGCTACTACTGCCAGCATTGCCACGGTGCCATTGCTGCTGAATATCTGGGTGGCGCTCCCGCAGACTATCAACTCATCGACCAGGTGAAGCTGAACTTCGAACAGGCTCCGCTGTCAGGCAAAATGAAAGCGCTTCTGACGATTGCAGGCAAGGTGCAACAGGATGGCAAGCTCGTAAAGAATGACGATGTCGAGCGTGCCCGGCAACAGGGCGCAACAGACAAGGAAATTCACGACACGGTATTGATTGCCGCCGCGTTTTGCATGTTCAACCGCTACGTGGACGGCCTGGCGACGTGGCAGCCGCGCGATCCTGAACTCTATCGCGAGATTGGTAAGCAGACCTCACGTCTGGGCTATGTCGGGAGGGACTTGTCCAAGCCAGTTCAGGTGGCCGAACTCGCAAACGAATGAATGCCGAACGCTCCGAACGATCCGAACGGTCTTTTTTTGGTTTCTGGTCCACAACAGCTCTCGTTGCCGGTCACACCATTGCCGTTGGCATCTTTCTGACCCCTGCCCAACTGATTGGGGCGCTGGCGTCCCCGGCTCTCACGCTTGGTTTGTGGCTCGTGTGTGGCGCAGTCGTTCTTGCCGGCGCCTTTACGTTTGGTGAGCTGGCGTCTCGCTACCCGCAGGCAGGCGGTCTCTATGTCTACCTCCGACACGGATGGGGGATGCGGGTGGCGTTTCTGTATGGCTGGCAGTCTCTTCTGGTGATGGATCCGGGTGTGACCGCCGCGCTTGCGGCGGGCCTCTCTCAATACCTCGTGGTCATTTGGCCCACGATGGCAGGTCACGAGCGCTGGCTGGCGGTGGCCGCAATCTGGATTCTCGCCGTGACGAACATGGTGGGCGTGCCGATTGGTGCTCGTGTCTTTACGGTGATGACGGCGGTCAAATTGCTCGCGCTGGCTTTCATCGTGGTCGCTGCCTTTACGGTCGGCCAGGGAAACTGGTCGCACTTCGTGCCGTTGGTGGGTTCTCGACAAGGTGCGCCGCCATTGGCGGAGGCCGTGGCCCTGGGCTTTATCGGCGTCTTTTTTTCGTTTGGTGGATTCTGGGAGGCAAGCCGAGTTGCCGCCGAGGTTCGCGAGCCTGGCCGAACCGTCCCACTCGCATTGGCTGCCGGGGTTGTTTCGGTCACGATCGCGTACGTGGTGACGACGATGGCCTTCATGTATCTGGTGCCAGCCCGCGACGCGACCACCGCGACGGACTTTGCTCGACAGGCAGGAGAGATGATGTTCGGTTCGGCTGGCCCGGTGGTACTTGCGTCGATTGTCGTGCTGTCGGTTACGGCAAGTTTGATGGCGTTGCTTTTGATGGCGCCACGATTGTACGTGGCGATGAGTCGCGACGGGTTGTTCCTGCCGGCACTTGCCAAGGTTCATCCCGCGACAGGCGTCCCCGTCCGGGCCACCGTACTCCTGGCAGCGCTGGCAAGCCTGTTTGTCATCATTGGCACCTTCGATCAGATCGTGGCGTTTTTCATCTGCACGGCTTTGAGCTTCGTCGCACTTGCAGCGGCGGCGCTCTTCGTGGTGCGTCGTGGGGCTATGCACCAGAGCGCATTCCAAACGCCGGGTTATCCGTTCGCCCCTGCAGCGTTTGTTGGTCTGGTCCTGGGAGTCGTTCTGATAGTTGGTGTGAATCGGCCGCTCCAGGCGCTGGCTGGCGCGGCGCTCGTGATGGGTGGCCTCCTCCTATATCGTTCGGGTGGTAGACTTCGGGAGAAATGAGCCTGATCGCGGGCCGATATAGGCCTCTCCTTCTTGCCCTCGGCCTTGCAATGGTCGCCATCGTCGGCTATCTGGCAATCCGATCGCGCGATCGTGAGCTGACGGCGGACCCCGCCACCTACGAAGCGATGACCAGGACGTTTTATCGGGCCCTGGCACACCTCGACGTGGGATTGCTCGACAACGCGCGGCAGGAGTTCACGCGAGCGACGGAGCTCGTACCGGAGGAGCCTGCAGCCTGGGCCAATCTGAGCCTTGCGCAGGTTCGGCTTGGTGAGTTCGACAATGCCCTCAAGTCGGCAGCCCGCGCCGCAGAAC
>DATBJG010000123.1:0-9653 GCA_036556585.1 Vicinamibacterales bacterium | reverse complement strand
AGCTTGAAGCTCTTGAGCTTGAGCGTGGTGAATTGTGGATTGTCTTCCACAATTTGAATGACGCGATCGGTTGGCACGTTCCGGAATGTCTGTGTGGCACCAGTCGTCGGCCAGAAGACCTCGAGTACCTCGATCCCGGCGGCCCTCCCTAACCCAATCGTTTGTCGGAGGGGGTTGGCTCCAAAGCTCCCGCCGCTCGTCACATATCGATAAATGGAACGCCGCTCGCCGTTCTCGACGATCTCGGCGCGGATACGGGCCCCTATGGCCGACCGATTCGAACGGACACCCACGGCTTTGATCGTGATCCAGTGATTTCCGAATCCAGGGTTCTCGTAGAGAACATTCCGATAGCCATCGCCCGGTTGAGCTCCGCCCATCTGCTCGAACACGTCCTGATCTCCATCGTGATCGAGATCGGCAAACGCGACGCCATGTCCCTTCTGCAGATGACCGAAGCCGCCGGCAGTCGTGACGTCCGCGAAGCTCTTGCCGCGGCGACTGCGGTACATGACGTTGGGCATGACCTCTTCGTACGGCGTCTGGCCGGTGCCCAGGTAGAAGTCCAGATACCCGTCGTTGTCGAGGTCGCCGAAGTTGGCGCCCATGACGGCGGCTGGACGGACCAGGTTCTGAGACCGGGCAACGTCCTCGAACCGGCCGTTGCCTAATCCCCGGTAGAGACGGGCAGGCTCGGCCTGGACCGGCAGCCCGAGCATGGCTGCTGCCACGTCCGCAATTCGCGTCTCAAAGGAGGAGACGTAAAGGTCCAGCACGCTGTCGTTGTCGAAATCCCAGAACCAGGTCGTAAAGCTGACAATGGGGCCAGTCACCCCCAGGCGCTCCGCCACATCGGTGAACGTGCCGTCGCCGTTGTTGCGATACAACCGGTTGATATCTCCGAAATTTGACACGTAGAGATCAGGAAGACGATCTCCGTCGTAGTCGCCCCAGACCACGCCTTTTGCATACCGAAGATTCTCGACGCCTGCCTGCGCCGCTACATCGGTGAATGTGCCGTTGCCGTTGTTGCGAAACAGTTGGCTCGGCGCCTTCACCACGGCAGACGATTCGTTTCCAACGTACAGGTCGAGGTCGCCGTCATTGTCGTAGTCGGCCCAGGAAGCTGAGTGCGAGGGGTAGTGGACGTTGCCCAGGCCGGTCTCGAACGTCACATCGGTGAACGTGCCGTTGCCGTTGTTGCGGAGGAGCGAGTCAGGGTGTCGTCCGGCCGCCTGAAGCCAACCGCCACGCAGCACCAGAATGTCGACATTGCCGTCGTTGTTGTAATCGGCCTGGATCAGATTCAGACCTCCAAACAACCCGGACAACCCCGCCGCCTCGGTCCGCTCGACAAATGTGCCGTCCCGCTGGTTCCTGAAGTAGCGAAGCTGCCCTCTCGGATCCCAATTCGAGACGACGATATCCAGGTAGCCATCGTTGTCGAAGTCATCTGTGATGGCGCCACCGGCAAGATTGAAGACGTCGAGCCCCAGCTTTGGTGCGATGTTCGTAAAGCGCGGAAAGTCCTCGTCAGACTCGAGCGCCTTCGGCGGGATCAGGTATGTCTCAGGTACTTGATCGGGATAGCCGCCTATCGCCATGTAGGCGACGTTGAGAAGCCAGCGCGCCTCCAGGTGGCGCGTCGTACCTTCCACACTGGCGCGCAGCACGCGCGTCAATACATCAATGGCCTGCCGCGCCCCTTCCTGCTCTCGATAGATCGCGTCGCCGCGGAGCGGGAGGATGCAGCTGTCCACTCCATGGTGGCGCACGCAATTCTGCGTTTCACCCAGGCGCAGATAGGCGACGGCAAGGCGGAAGTAGATCTCGAACTCCACGAGTACCGGAATCGCACCCGGCGAATCGGCTGCCACATCAAGCGCCTGCCGGAAGTGATCGATCGCCTCGAGCTCGTGGCCAAGCCGCTGCTGCTCGACCGCGGTTCGGGACAGGCGGGCAAAGCGGGCCTGTACAGGCGGCAATGCGGCAATCTCTTCTGGTGTGGCCAGGGCCTGCAGCCCTCCCATGAATACGTTGGCCGTGTCGGTCTCATCCGCAACCGACCGGAGGAGTTCCACCATTTTCTGGTGCCCGGGCGGCTGGGGCTTCGAATTGACACGAGCAGTGGATTGCGACTGAGAAGCGGCGCGTGGCGCGGCTGAAGGAATGCCGCGAGCCAGCAAGCCGCTCACGCCCACGAACGCGACCGTCGCGGCCAGTAGCGTTGCCACCCTAGATCGGACCGGCGAACTCTGTCTGGTGACGTGTCTGGGCGAAAAGCTCCCGTACTTGGCATCGAAAGCCACCGATCACCTCACTCGCATCAACCTCGTCGTCTGGCCCCAGTGTGAGGGGCGCAGACAGTCGTCTAAACACCAAAATCGTACGCTGATCCGGATCCAGGACCCACACCAGCGCCACACCGTGCGACAAGACCGGCGACCACCGCACCGTGCCGCCAGCCGACAGGACTCACGCGGATCACGCGGCCTTCGACCAGCTCGTACCGATGATCGTCGTCTGGCAACTTCTGAAGGTCTTCGGCGGAAACAAGATGCTCGGCGTGGGACATGGAAGCACTCTTCCGCCCGACATTCTAGCATCGTCTTCGCAAGGGGCATGCCGTCCGAGTAGGGCGGAAACTCAAAGGAATAGAAACAACATTCGCAGTATTTGCGATCCCTGAACGGCGGTGCGCGCGCAGTTATTGCAGAAGGCTATGAACGAATCTGACGGTACAAAACGAAAGGCCCGCTCTGGAAAGTCCAGAACGGGCCTCTTTCCTTCCTGCTGCCTGCTTCCGTCTACCGTCTGCCTGCTGCCGTCTGCCTGCTGCCTTCTACCTGCTGCCGTCTATCAAAAATCGAACTGCGCGCCGATCTTGAACAGGCGCGGCAGGAGGATCGACTGCGGCGTCCGCCAGGCCGCACCGTACGTGAAGTTCTCCGTGAGGACCGAGTTGGCGTTCAACAGATTGTACAAATCGAAATTGATGTTCGTCCGGGTCGTGCCAAACCGGAAGATCTTCGACACGCGGAAGTCGATCTGATTCAATCGCTCGACGTAGAGATCCCCGGGCTGCGTGATATTGAAGAACCGGAAAGGCGCGAGCGCAAAGCCCCGGCCGAGCGTGGTGTTTCCGGCGAGCGTGAGGGCATTCGCATCCACAACGACACCCGGCAGGTTCTGGAAGGTCCCGCTGATCTGGACGTCGATCTTCGGGATGGTGTAGGCGGCCAGGCCCTGGACCGATGTCCGCCAGCCGTTGTTCTGTTCGCAGCGCTCCTGCGTTCTTGCGGCAAACACGAAGGTCCGCGTCGGGTTGCCGATGAAGGTGTGCAGCATTTCGGGCAGGTCGTCCACGACCTCGCAGTCGTTCGTCACGACGCGTCCCGGGCCCAAGCCACCTTGCACGATGAGGCCATTCTGGAGCCGGGCGTTAACCGACACGTTGATCCCGTCGAAATGCTCGGTCTGCTTCCCGTAGGTATTCGACCGCGTGACGAAGTAGTTGACGGCCCTCAGAGCCGCCGCCGGCGTCATGTCGAACGCCGTGAGGGTTTTGCCGCCGCCGTCCGGAAGCCGCGGGTCGCTGGGCGTCACGAAGGTGAACTGCTGGTAGTCCGCGGGGCCAACCGCGCGGTCATCCGTCACTCGGATGTTGCCGTACCACCGCCGTGCATACTGGACGTCGAGCGACACGCGGGGCATGATTTCGTGGTTCACGCCGGTCGTGAACTCCCAGTTGAAGGCCCGCTTTCCCCAGCCAGTCATCAGATCCGGATCGTAGCTGGTACCTGGCTGCACTGTACCGAAGATGGCCGCGTTCAGCAGCACGCCGCACTCGCCGTTGGGCAAGTAGTTCAACAGGTCGCAGTCGGGCGCGAAGTCGCTGTCGGCATCACCCCAGGTGCGAGTGGTCGTGGTGTTGAGCCGGAGGATTGGATTGGGCGCATCGGTCACCTGGGCGGGTCCAAACCCTGTCGTGCCCAGACCTTCCAGATACTTGTTGAGCGTCACTTTCAGCGCCGTTTTCCCGGTGCCGAACAGATCGTAGGTCGCCCCAAGCTTCGGGGTGATATCGTGCCAACTCAGATTGTTGATCTCGGGGAACGACACGTTGAGGAACGGCGCGAGCGTCGTCGGCGCGATCGACTGCGCAGGGAAGCTGTTCTTGAAGTGGTCGTAGCGGATCCCACCAGCGAGCGTCCACCTGCCTGTCGTCCATTTGTCCTGCGCGAAGAATCCCAGGTCGCGATCCACGTTGACCTGGACGGTACGAGGCACGATCCGATAGGTAATCTGGGTCGGACTGCCGTTGGCAAACTGGAACGTATACGGCGTGGACGGATCGGCGTAGGTCGTGTTCTCGTGATGGCCGTAGGCGTTGTTGAAGCCGAACTTGAACACATGGCTGCCGGTGATGTACGACAGCGCCGCCCGATAGTGGATGTTCCAGTTCCACGAGTTGTTGTACCCCCCACCCGTATTCGCACGGTACGACAAGCTCGCTCCATTGAACTTCGACGGGTTGTCAACAACGCCCGTCATGCCCGGTGTCAGCGAACTGATATTGTCCCCCTTGCCCGTCTGCAGGTGCATGCCGCCCCACCGTTCGACGCGGTGGATGCCGCTCGCCTCGAGCAGCACGCGGCTGCTGAGCGGGTTGTTCCAGTCGACCGTGACGAAGCGCTGGACGGGGAAACGCCGATCGACTCCTGCTTCGGGGGCAGTCGTGGCCGACAGCGTCGTCGGACACGCGCAGAAGTTCTCCTGGTCGAACGTGACACCGAACTTGTTCTTGGTCGTCGCCTGCCACGTGAACCGGGCCTGGAAGATCTGCTGGTCCTGATGTTGAATCGCCTGCTGGGTCGTCGGCACGTAATCGAAGCGATTCAGGTCGTTCGCGTTGGCGTTGAAGAACATCCCCGGGACGTAATTGTCCGCGAAGAGATAGCGTCCCGAGAGGAAGAACCACATCCTGTCGCGCTTGATTGGTCCTCCAAATCCCGGATTGAAGTCTCCGTTCCCCTTGATCGTCCCCGGCGCGCTCAACCCGCGCGCCTGCACGTCGGAGCCCGCGTAGTTGTCGGCTGCGAAGTTTTCCGTCGCGATGCTGCCGAAGATCGTCCCGCTGAACCTGTTGCCGCCGTCCCGTGGGATGAAATTGATGCGCACCCCGCCGGTTGCCGCCTGTGCATCCACACCAGACACGTCGATCGCGAACTCCGCCGTCCCCGTCGCGTTCGGCACCGCGCCGCCGCCCCACCCACCGGCAATCATCGAGCTCAGCGCCACGCCGTTGACCATCATGCGCTGGTCCGACGTCCGGCCGCCATTGGCTTCGAGCGACGCCACTTCCTGAACGACCGAGCCGCCGACGTCCTGGCCGGTAAATGCCCCTTTCCGGACGCCGGGAATCAGCACACCAACGGTGAAGGGCGTACGCGAGCTTGGAATCGCCGTGACAACCTCCTGGGTCATCGACACCTGCCGCGTCGTGCTCTGGACGTCGACAATGGGGGACTCACCGGTCACGGTGATGGTCTCCTGCACGCCGCCAACACGCATCTCGACGCCAATCGTGACGACTGACGTTCCGATCAGCTCAATGCCTTCCCGAACCACGGTCGCAAATCCGGGCAGCGTGAACGTCACGGTGTACGTGCCGGGTCGCAGGTCCAGAATCTGGTAACGGCCGGTGCCATCGGTGGCTGTCGTCCTGACTTTCTCAATCAGGACGGGGCTTGCCGCCTCGACGGTCACACCAGGTAACACTGCGCCCGAAGCATCCCTCACGAGGCCACTCAGACTTGCCTGAGCGAAAGCCGTTGCCGGAACGAGCAGGAACGCTGCGACCACGAAACCCTTCGCAATTCTGCCCATGACGTGTCCCCCTCCCTTGGTTGACGGGGCGTGCGGGTCAAATCCTTCCAAAATGGTCGGAGCCGAGACGCACAAAACCCGACGGACGCCTGTTTCTTCCGGCGCCGACGGCTGTACCGGCCGAGTCTGGGTTACCGACCCCACTGTGTGATGAGACGAGGATATTCTAGGCCCGCATCTTCATCATGTGCAATCACAAATGATTCAAATTTTCGGCAAAATGATGAAATGGCTGAGCTTTGGCTCGGGATTCGGGGCTCGGAGTTCGGGATTAGGGGTTGGGGATTCGGGAGTTAGCGGACTGGAAGGGCCTCATTCGAACGCTGCGGCAACCGGCATGACGAAACCCGGCCACATATCGCCGCATGTCATGATCTGGCCTTTGACCAGGCGATCCACAGCACCCGGCCGATGAGCTGAAATGGTTTGATTGTCCGGGTCAACCACCAGCACCAGATTGACACCCATCGTCAAATACTCATCGACTTTCTGGCGCATGTCTACGTGCGCGTTCTCGGGCGAGAAAATCTCGACGACGAGCTCTGGCGGAACATCCAGAAAGCCACGCGGGTTGTTTCGTCGTTGGGACCTCTCGTGGGAGATGAACACCACGTCCGCACCGCGGACGCGGGTCGGGATTACGCCTGGTGAAAATTCCCACTTCACCCGTCATCACAAATCCAAGATTTTGCGTACTGGCAAAGCTGCGAAGGAACGACGCGATAGTTGCCTCGATACGACCATGCTCAGGAGTTGTCGGGCTCATCCGCACGATACGGCCGTCGACGAGCTCACAGAGGTTGCGGTCCGGCATCCGGGCGAGCTCCTCTCCAGGGATTAGCGCGTCGGCCGCATCGGCCTGTTGTGCATCGGTCATGCCGTCACTTTCATCTCTCTCACCATACCATCGTCTGCGACCCACTGAGGAAGGGACAGTCTGAGGCTTGCCCGCCGATATGGACTAGACTAAACTAAGTTGTATGAAGGCGGTCAACGTCCATGAGGCCAAGACACATCTGTCGCGCCTCTTGGAACAGGTCGAGGCAGGCGAGGAGATCATCCTGGCCCGCAACGGCAAAGCCGTGGCCAGACTTGTCCCGTTCAGACGCCTCGCCCGTCGCCCGGGCGGCATGAAGGGACAGATCCGCCTCAGTCGGAATTTCGACGCACCCCTCCCGAAGGCTGTCAAACGAGCGTTTCTGGGCGAGTCGGAGTGAGACTCCTTCTCGATACGCACATCCTGCTCTGGTGGCTTAGTGACGACCGGCGCCTCAAGGCTCCGGAACGCAACGCCATCGCGAATCCGGACGCCATCGTTCACGTCAGCGGTGCAACGGCCTGGGAAATTGCCATCAAGAAGAGCCTCGGTCGTCTTGATGTGGACATCGACGTCCTCGAGCGTGAGATAGAGGCCGGTGGGATGGTCGAGTTGCCGATCCGATGGCGACACGCCGGGGCGGTCGGCACCCTGCCGCGGCACCACGACGATCCATTCGATCGAATGCTCGTGGCGCAAGCACGGATTGAGGGGCTTGTGCTTGTCAGTTACGATCCGGCGTTGCGGAAGTACGGCGGGCCAATGCTGCCGTCGCTCTAAGCTGGTCGGGGCTCGGGATTCAGGACGTGGAACGCGGGATTCGGGGCTCAGATTCCGAAGAATGATCTTCGAATCCCGAACCCCGAGTCCCGACCCCGACGCGCGTCAGTTAGAAGTCGAACTGTGCGCCAATCTTGAAGAAGCGCGCCTGCAGGATGCTCGTGGGCGTCCGACCGATGTTCTGGTTCGGGTTCCACGATTCGTATTGCGCGTTCTCCGTCAACACCGCGTTCGAATTGAACAGGTTGTACAAGTCGAAGTTGACCTGGGTTCGCGTCGTGCCGAAGCGGAAGATCTTTGCCACGCGGAAATCCACCTGGTTCAGCCGATCCCCGATGAGATCGCCCTGATTGACGATTTCGAAGTTCCGGAAAGGCCCGAATCCAAAGGGCCGCCCAAGCGTGCCGGTGTCGAAGGAGTTGTAGTTCACGTCAAGGACCGGGCCCGGATAGCTCTGATAGGCAGCACTGATCTGGACGTCGATTCTTGGGAAGACGTACGACGCCAGGCCCTTGATTTGGGTCAGGAATCCATCGTCGCGGTGGCATTCTGACAGTGGACGCGCCGCGAAGAAGAACAGGCGCGTATTGCTCCCAAGGAAATCGTGGAGCCTCTCGGGGAGCGCTTCCACGATTTCGCAGTCATCCCGAACCAGGCGACCCGTGCTGAAGCCACCCTGCAGGATGAGACCGTTCTGCAACCGGGCATTGGCGCCAACGTCCACGCCGTTCCAGTGCTCCGTCTGCTTGCCGTAGTTCTTCGCCAGCGTGACGAAGTTGTCTGGAGCCCCGAATACCTGCGGGAACCGGAGATCAACAGCCGTGAGGTTGTACCCGCCACCGTTCGGCAGGCGTTGGTCCACGGGCGCTTTGAAGGTGAACGTATCGTAATCGGCCGGACTCAAAGCTCGATCGTCCATCGTCTGGAAGTTGCCGTACCACCGCCTGAAATAGAAGACGTCCACTGATACGCGAGGCATGAGTTCATGTTGAACGCCCGCTGAGAATTCCCAGTTGAATTGCCGCTTGCCCCACCCCTCCAGCAGGTCCGGGTCATAGCTCGTGCCCGGAATGATCGTGCCGAAGTTCGGGTTGTCCAAGGTGCCGCATTCCCCGTTCTCGGCAAAGTTCTGCAGGTTGCAGTCGGGCACGAAATCGTGGTCGGCATCCACCCAGGTGCGGGTTGCATTGTTGGCCAATCGGAAGATGGGATTTGGATCCGACGAGAGACCGTTTTCACCAAACGCAAACGTCCCATAACCCAATAAGTACTTGTTGAGCGTCGTTTTCAGCGCCGTTTTTCCGTTGCCGAAGAGGTCGTACGTCGCGGCCAGCTTCGGCGTGATGTCGTGCCAGGAGATGTTGTCGATTCTGGGGAAGTCTACACTCCGGTTCGGTGTGAAAAAGCTGGGTTCGAGAGACTGTTCCGGGAAGCTGTTCTTGAAGTGATCGTACCGGATCCCTCCCGAGAGCGTCCATCTCCCGACGGTCCACTTGTCCTGCGCGAAAATACCGAGGTCGCGGTCCACCTCCACCTTTGTCGTGTACGGCGCCGCCTGAATAGTGAGTGAGACGGGGACCCCCGCTGCGAACGTGTAGAAGAGCGGATTGAGGCTGTATGCCTGATTGTCGTGGTATCCCCACGCGTTGTTGAATCCCACCTTGAACGCATGCGATCCCGTGATGTACGACACCGCGCCCCGGTAGTGGAGGTTCTTGTTCCAGGAGTTGTTGTACGGCGGCGACCCCGGCGCGAGGCCCTGCGCCGCAGCGCGGTAGGTGAATCCGGGTGGCGGCGCGAGCGCCACATCTACGACGCCAATCATCCGCGGATCGAGGCTGGTGATGTTGTCGCCGCTGCCCGTCTGCAGGTGCATACCGCCCCACCGCTCCACGCGATGAATGACGCTGGCCTCCACCAGGAGTCGTGAGCTGACCGGCGAGTTCCAGTCGACCTGGATAAACCGCTGCAGGGGGAACCGTCGATCTGTACCAGCTTCGGGCGTGCGTGTGGCAGAAACGTTGTCGGGACAGAAGCAGTTGCTTTCCCAGTCGTAGGTCAAACCAAACTTGTTCTTCGGGTTGGCCTGCCACGTAAAGCGCGCCTGGTAGACGTCAAACTCCCGTGGCGACGTCGCCTGTCGAGTCAGATCCGGGTCGTAAGTCCA
>DATBJG010000122.1:0-27739 GCA_036556585.1 Vicinamibacterales bacterium | reverse complement strand
CAGACCGTACACGTACGGCGTGTGCCCTCCCAGCTTGAGTTGCTTCCCCGGAAGGAAAGGGGGCACGGGCGCCACGGTCATCAAGAGCATCGCAAGAGAAACGATGAACGGAGGGCGCAGCCAGAGCACCAGCAGGACGGCCACGAGTGGCACAAGGACGTTCAGCGCCAGCAGCGATTTCAAGAGCTTCGCGGGGCGCCTGAAGAGAAACGTGACGTCTTCAGCACTGCCGTGCAACCCCAGCGCCATACTGGTGGCGAAGATGCTGCCGAGGATGACAATCCGCACGAGTAGCGCCAGTAGCTCCATATCGCACCGTCCTGGCTGGCCGCAACATGTCGCAGGTCAGAACACGACGACGCGATACCCCGTGCTGACGCGCTGGTAATACGTGGTTCCGCATTGCTGAACGGACACACCACCCATGATTGTGGTCGTGCAGCCGCCCGGCAAGGTCGTAATCACCGCTCCCACCGGAGCATTGACGACACGATAGGACACATCACCACCATAGACGACCCGTTCGTAGTACGCGCCGTCCGCGTACATATAGTTGGTCCCGCTCACTACGACCGTGGTGGACGTTGCGGGTGGGCGCGCAAGCATGGTACCTACGGCAATCCCCGTCGCGACACCCGCGGCCACTCGCCAGCCTTCGTACGATTCGTAGCGCTCGCCGGCGACCACGCCGCCGTAACGTCCGACGCCGACGAACCCTTCTTCGCCGACCGCGACGGCGCCTCGACGTCCGACGGCAACCGCGCCTTCCTCTCCCACCACGACTCCGCCCCCTCTGTAGCCGCGATTATTGACATTCACGTTGCGATTGACGTTCACGTTGGTGTTACGGTTGACGTTGACGTTCCGGTTCACATTGGCGTTGTTGCGATTGACGTTGGTGTTGCGATTCACGTTGGCGTTGCGCGACTGCCGAACCGACCCGCCAGACCCGCGCCGGTCCGCAGACAGATCAACGGTGGACAGCATCATCAGCAAGCCAATGGCAACGAGCGCGGTGGCTCGCGTCGTGGTGTTCAACATGGCCGTCTCCTTGAATTTCACTCGATTTCCACTGCGCCTACTTGCCGGTCTTGGCCGATTCAGCCGCAGCTGCGGCTTCGGCCTTTTCGTCGACGACCGTCGCATGCCGCATCATCTTGAGTCGCTCGTAGCCCTCCGGCACCTTCGGCGTAAACGTATCGGCCGCCAATTGCGGTGAACTGTTCCAATTGGTGTACGTGACGGTCGTCTTGGGCTGGCCGGGCTCAGTCTTGTAGGTGATCTGCATCTGACACGGAAGCTTGGTGTCCCCGTTGACCCAGATTTCCCAATCCACCACCTGTTGCTTGTAGGCGAGATGCTCACACGTGCGATCGCCAATCTGCTGGCGATCCACCCAGCCTCCCGTCGTGTCCGCCGTCATGAGCGCGTCATAAGGGTTGCTGTACACGAGGTCTGCGGTGGGAAGCTGGATCGCATACTCGGCCGATAGATAGTCGATCGCTTCATCAAGTGTGGCGGGCATGGGACCTCGAGCCCAGATTTTCTGTCTGTGCCCGACCAGGGTCACCTGTTTGCCGTCGTACCAGACTTCCAGGTCGCGTTCGTCGCCTTTCGCATGCGCCTTGAACGCGTTGGGCCGCCGGATGATCACGTCACGTTCAGCGCGCCGCTCCGTTCGTTTCCCCCCGGCACCGGAAATGGCACCTTCCTCCGTGGCGGTGTACGAAAAGGTCTGCGCCGACGAGACGTTCTTGCTCATCTCGCGAAGCAGCTCGTCCCCTCTGGCACGGGCCTGCTCCGGTGTGAGCGTTCGATTGCAGCCAGCCCCAACAGCAAGCGCCGCGACTACCAGGAAAACAAGCCTTTGTCGCGCGATGTCCATGTGTGTGCCTCACTTTTCTCGTTGCCCGTTTCCACGAGCAACCACGACCGTCCGGTGTCTCCCGCGCCGATCCCTCGGGATATCGAGGTTCGTCGACGGACGATCGCCAAATTTCCCTGATATCGTGGGCTTCCCCACATCCTCATCGCCTCAACAGCAACCGCGATGCCATTCGGCACGCTACCCGGCCGTCGCCTTGGCAGGTTGGGCGCGCGGCTGGACCCTCTTCTGGCGCTCCCCGCTCGTTGTCAGTCCCTGGTACCCGCGGCCGACAAAGAAGGCCGTTGCAAGTCCAGCCAGCGCGATCAGGATGTTCACGCGTGCGAAACCTGTTGCGCTCAAGCCAGCCACGGTGGTCCCGATGAACACGAGCGCGGCCGATGAGACGTCGCCGAGTCGAACGAACAACGAATCGATCACCTGCTTCGCGCTGTACTTCTCTTCGCGCGTGCAAGGGAGAAACAGCATGTTACGCACCGTATTATTGAGGGAGTAGTCGGTGGCTTTCTCAGAGACCTTGGATGCCAGCACAAATCCCAGCAGCGGCATGAATCCGATGACGATGTACGCGATCACTGACAATGCCGGCTGGATGGCGACGGCCCTGCCAACACCGAGATACTTGACGATCCGTGAAACGACGAAGAGTTGCAGCAGCAGACTGGCGGTGTTGATGAGCCCGAAGTATGTGGAATAGAACTGGCCGATGAGCTGTTCAACGCCGAGCCCGTTCGCATTTCCGGACGCCACCCTCGCCGCTGCGCGATCCGATACAATGCTGCCGAGGATGTACTCGCCGGTCGCATCGACACAATAGAACAGCATCAGCATGATGCCGATGAACAACAAGTAGCGATTGCCCAATACGAGCGCGAACGCGTTGTGCCCCGATGGCGGCGGGGTCTCCTGCTTGGCCTCCGGTTCTTCTGCTGCGCGAGCGGCAGCTCGTCCTCGCTCGCGACGATCGATGTACCCCGTAATCTGGAGCTGCAGAATCAACCCCACGGCCCCGACCAGCATCATCTGGTACACGCCGAGCGGCGCGATGACCCAACCGGCTATCAGCGATCCCAGAACCGCTCCGAGAGAAGCCCCGAACCCAACGACGGGAAAGAGCCGTTCACCTTCGTCTTTGGTGTAGAGATCGTTGGCAAACCCCCAGAACTGCGCCACGATCATGAGATTGAAGATGCCAATCCACAGGAAGTAGATGATCCCCAGGGGAACACCGATTCGCGCGAGAACATAAAAACCAACGAGGCACGCGACAAAGAACCAGGTCACCACCCGAATGAGGCGCAGCCGGGGAAGCGCACTCACGAGCTTCGCGTACAGCGGTACCACGATCATCAGCAGCACCACCTGACCCACCGACATGTAGCTTTTGAGCTCGGGGGACCCCTGACCCAGAATCAAGGCTTCGCGTACGGGCTTGAGGATGTAATACGCGGTCAAAATGACGAAGACATTCAGCGCAAGAAGCAGCGCCGTCGGGCTTTCGCCCGGTCGGACGTCGGCAACGACCCTCAGGGCCCGATCGAGACGGGTTCCGGTTGATGTCATGGCATCCTCCACTCCAAACAGCGCGCCGCTTGTGCAACCTGGAAACTAAAGGAGTATCGAACGTTCACGCGACCGTCGATCACGCGACCCACGGCATATCGCGGGGAAATCGCAACCGGAAGCCGCGTTGCTAGGGAGCGATCCTACCTCACTCAGTCCACGGCGCAGACGCAGCAGTGTGTGGGCGGGTCCCCAGCGCGCTGCCGCACGCTGGGGTGAGGGGTGGTTCTCGAAAGGGACGACCTGAAGTGACCGTCTGGAGACCGGATTCAGCGTGATGACGGCCATGAGACACCGTACGCACCAGCAACCGTCTGCAGACGCGGCGTGATGCCCGTCCATACCTTTGCCGACGTGGGTGCCTGATGTCCGTTGAGGATGGTTTGCAGCTTGGTCGCGCGCGCGAGGAGGCCGGTGGTTTCGGCTGAACTGGGCTCCCCGTCCTTGACGCGGTCGCGCAGCAACTTCGCGTCTTTGGACATTTGGTCGGCCTCGCGGACGATTCCTTCGCGCGTCTGTTTGTCGATGTTCGCATCCTGCTTGAGTTCGGTATCGAGGGATTTCTTCAATCGTTCCGCGCCTCGAGCGACCTCATCGGCGACGCCAGCGACCTCGCGGTCCCCCATCCGCCGGACGGTGGCGCCCTGGGTGAGCGGAAACTCGGTTCCATACGCACTGGCCAAAGTGTTCAGATGTGTAGTCAGCTGGTTCCACTCGCTCTCTCCGCGCGTCCCTGGAGGTTGCTCCCGCAAGAACGCGTCGATACCAGACGCCCGCCGCAGCAGCGTTTCGGCCTCGGCGCTTGCCGCGTACTCGGGCTTCAGCCGCTCCTCCAGCCGGTCGATACTTTCTTGAAAGTCGTTGAGATATCGATTGATGTCGACTTCACCGGACGGACTCCGCAGGATGCTGCGCTTCAGCTGGTCGTCCAGCGCGTTGTCGAATCGATCGCGGCCTTCTTCGATGCGCGCGACGAGTTCCTTGAGATCTCGATCTGTGAGCCTGTCGGCCGCAAACGAGGGCAATGCCGAAATCAGGACAATCAAGAAAACGCTTAACGTGTGGCCACATTTCATGACGTGCCTCCGCGTGTGCGACAGAGAAACCGACAACGGTGCCTTGAGGGTACAGATCCGGCAGGAGGCCCACAATTAGACTTTGGTCCTATAAGGGTCGGGTTTATTCAGAATCGATATAGGACTTTGGTCCAACATCCGGCAGACGGTCAGCGGGTGTAGACTCGCCGGGCTCGGTTCTGGTGCAGATGCCCCTGGTTTCCAAGCTGACTCTTGTGGTCGTGGACGACGACCAGCACATCCGGCGCGCTGTGGGCCGCCTGCTTCGTTCGTACGGTCACCACGTGAGGGTTTTCGACTCAGCGGAAGCGTTTCTCGCGAGTGACTGCGCCGCAGACTGCGTGATCCTCGATCTCGAGCTGCCGGGCCTGAACGGGCTCGAGTTGGAGGAGCGGCTGCGGCAGGAAGGCCGCAGGTTACCCGTAGTGTTCATCACGGCCCATGACGAGTTGGCCCTGCGTGCCGCTGTCCACCAGCCTCACAGACCCTTCCTCAAGAAACCGATCGATGAGGACGGCCTGCTCGACGCGATCGCGCGCGCAACGAACCACTAGGAGTTTCAGCAGCGTGTCAAGAGGTGGGCCGATTGCCAGGTCGGTCTGACACGAGACGGACAAGCGCGGCCACTGAATCCACTTCAAGCTTCCGCATGACACGCCCGCGGTGTACCTTGATGGTCTTTTCGCTCGTCCCCAGCTCGTAGGCAATCTGCTTGTTGAGCAGCCCACGAGCGACCAGATCGCACACTTCCCGCTCGCGTTTCGTCAGGCGCGCGAGCCGCGTTCTCGTCTCGCGGTCGGCTTGCTGCCCGCGCTGCAGCGAATGTGTGCGGACCGTCGCACGAGCGATGGCATCGAACAGCTGCGATTCATCAATCGGCTTGACCAGAAAGTCCACCGCGCCCTCTCGCATGGCCTGCGCCGTCGAGGGGACGTCGCCCTCGCCACTGAGGAAGATCACGGCCATCGAGGTTCCCGCACGGCTCATCGCGGTCTGAACGTCGAGCCCGCTCAAACCGGGCATGCGCAGATCGAGAAGGATGCAAGCGGCGCCGTCGAAGGGAAGCCGCTGAAGAAATGCTGTCGGGGAAGTAAACGCCTCCACCGTGAACCCATTCGAGTGGAGCAGCCGCTCGAGGGCTCTGACGACAACTGGATCGTCATCTACCACGAAGATTCGTGGCTTGGATTCCATGAGGAGTCCGACAAAACCAGTCTAGCTGACCTGCCCATCCGGCTTGCACCCAAAAAGACACGAATGTCGGAATGACGCTACCTGATCCACGAGAATGGATCAGAGTTCGTGCCAGCGCAAATGGAGGAGTTCAGTCCTGGTAGGAGCAACCCGGACACAGACCCTTTGCGATGACGACTATAATTCGGCGCGCGCGCGGATTGAACGACGCATGGTCGTGATTGCCTTCGTCCTCACGCTGCTCCTGCTTGTTTCCGAAGCCCCGCTCAACGCTCAGACCGGCGCAACCCTGCAGGGCCGTGTGTTCGACGCTACCGGGGCAGTCATTCCAGGCGCGACCGTCAGCGTTTACGATTCGACCTCCGGCTTCGAGCGTGCGGCGCTCACTGATCCTGAAGGTCGGTACTACGTCACCGCGGTTCCGGCGGGCCCCCACGGGGTGACAGCCACCGCGACTGGATTCCGATCCGAAGTCATCGAGGCGTTGAATTTCGAAGTCGGCCGGACCGTGGTGCGGGATTTCCGGCTGGAAGTCGGCGACAGGGCGGAAACCGTGGTCGTTGCAGCCGAGGTCCCGCTCATTGATCGCGCATCGACAACCGTCGGTCATGTCGTCACGGCCACGACGATGCAGGAGATTCCGCTGAACGGCCGTCACTTCACCGATCTGGGCCTGCTCGTGCCAGGGTCGGTGGCTCCGTCGCAAACGGGATTTTCTACCACCCCGATTCGAGGAGTTGGTGCGCTTGCCATCAACACGGCCGGCAATCGTGAGGAAGCCGTTGCGTTTCATGTGAACGGTGTCTCGTCGAACAATCTGACGTTCGGGTCGCTGATGTTCGAGCCTCCCATTGCGAGCATTCAGGAATTCAAAGTCGATAATTCTGCGTTCAGCGCGGAATACGGACACGTCTCAGGGGCCATTGTGAACATGGTCACTCGATCGGGCGGCGAAGCGTTCCACGGGGACGTCCACGAGTTCTTCCGGAACGACGCGCTCGACGCTCGCAATTTCTTCGAGTTCAACTCTCCCGATCCGCATCGCTTTGAGCGCAATCAATTTGGCGTTTCCCTGGGGGGCCCCATCGTTCGGGGACGAACCTTCTTCTTCGCCACCTATGATGGCCTGCGGCAGCGCCAGGGTCTCGACATGAACAGCCTGGTGCTCAGTGATCAAGAGCGGGCCGCCGCGGGCGATCCCGTCGTTCGGCGGCTGATCGAGCTGATCCCGCGGCCGAACTTTGTCGCTCCGGACGGAACACCACGATTTGTCGGTGCGGCGGAAGCCGTCGTCGACGCAGACCGCTGGACGATCGACATCCGGCAAAACCTCGGTCGCAGCAATCGTCTACACGGCTTCTACGGCCGCCAGCAAATTCGGGCAATCGAACCGAGCTCGCAAGGCAATACGATTCCTGGATTCGGGCACGTGTCCCGATCGCTGCGGACTCTGGCCACGATCGACGAAACCCACACCTTCGGCAGCAGATTCCTGAACGAGGTGCGATTCGGCCGAAGCGGGCTCGACGGCAACATTCTCCCGGCCACCCAAACCAATCCGGCGACATTCGGTCTCCAAAACGGCGTTGACCGTCCGATCGGGTTGCCACAGATTGCCGTCGCGGGTGGCCTCAACTTCGGAGGGCCTGCAGCCTTTCCTCAGGGACGCATCGACACCTCCTACGTGTTGGCCGACACGGTCAGCTACGCAAGCGGGCGGCACCTGGTGAGATTCGGCGGTGAGTACCGACATTTCCTCAACGAGAACTTCGTCGAAGGCACTGGAGCGTTCAACTTTCCGAGCGTCGCGACGTTCCTGGCCGGAACGGCGAACGCGTTCAGCATCACGCTGCGTGAAAGAAGAAATCACATCGATCAACGTGCCGTGGCGTTCTTTCTGGAAGACCGAGTGGCGGTTCACCCCGCATGGACGGTCGAGCTGGGTCTGCGCTACGAGTGGCATGTGACGCCCACCGAGCGCGATGACCAGTTTGTCGTGTTCGACGCACCAAGCGCGTCGCTGCTGCAGGTTGGCAGGGATGTCGAGAGGATCTATCAGCAGAACAACCGGAACTTCGAGCCGCGTGTCGGTGTGGCCTGGGACGCGTCACGCGACGGCCGCACTGTGGTCCGCGCCGCCTATGGTTGGGCGGTAGACGAACCCAGCACCTCGGCCGTCCGGGACACTGCCTCAAACCCGCCGTTTGCCACACCGCTCGCGGCTGCAGGGACGATTTCCCTTGCCAGCGCCGTCGCTGCGACGGCGCCCGTCGGACTCTCACCCGTGACGATCGATCCGAATTTTCGCAATTCGTCGCTGCAATCGTGGAACGTGAATCTGCAGCGCCAGCTCGCGCGCGATCTGGCCGCCATGGTGGGGTACTTCGGCTCTCACGGCAGGAACCTGCGGATCGCGCGAAACCTCAACCAGCCAGTCTCCGGTCTCAGGCCGTTCGCGGCGTTGTCGACTGAAAGCCCCATTCTTCCGGGTGTTCCGCTCGGCAACATCATGCAGGTGGAGAGCACCGGTTTCTCGACCTATCACGCACTATGGGCTTCCGCGACGAAGCGGCTGTCCAACGGCCTGCAGTTCGATGCCTCTTACGTGTTGTCGAAATCCATCGACACCAATTCTCTGAATTCTTTTGGCTTCGCCGTTCAGGATGGGTACGATATCCCCAATCAATACGGCTTGTCGGATTTCGATGCGCGTCACCGTTTTATGCTCAGCGTCACGTACGAACTGCCGTTCACACACGCACTGACCCGAGGCTGGCAGCTCGCCGCCTTTGTCCAATCCCAGAGCGGTAACCCTGTCAACATTGTCACGAGTAACGCGAGTCTCAACGGAGTCCCCAATACTGTTCGGCCTGACGTGACAGGGCCCATTACGATTATTGGCTCCGTCGACGAGTGGTTTGACACGTCGGTGTTCGAGGCTGTCGATCGCTTTGGCAACCTGGGTCGAAATGTCGTGATCGGACCGGCGTTCAACAACACGGATTTCTCCCTGATCAAGAATTTCTCAGCAGGCGAGGGAGTCCGCCTGCAGTTTCGTGCGGACGTCTTCGACCTCTTCAATCACCCCAACTTCGGTCCTCCCGGCAACATTGTCGGGAGCCCTACATTCGGCAAGATTACGAGAACGCGTTTTTCCACGGGTGAGGGAGGCTCGTCCCGCCAGATTCAACTGGCGGTGAGACTTTCGTTCTGAATGGCCATGCAGGCTCCTTCATGGCGATTCCCGGCGGTTTCTTTGGCGGTCCTTTCGGGGGTATGGGTCTGCTCGATCTCGGCTCAGCCGGGACCTCCGCGAACCGTGCTTGCGCTGCATTGGAGTTCCGAGGACTTCCCCGGTATCCCGGACGTGGATGGAGCCATTCGGGAGGTATTGCTCTCACGCCCTGACATGCCCGTCGACTATTTCGCCGAATACCTGGAGTCCGATCGTTTCCCGCCGGAAGAAGCCGCACTGGCCTTGCGCGATTACATTCACCGGAAATTCCTGGGCAAACGCATCGCCGTCGTGCTCGCGATTTCGGATCCGGCGCTGCAGTTCGCGCTACAGAACAGGCCAGAGTTGTTTCCGGACGCGCCAATCGTGGCTTCTGTCGGCACCGTGCCGGACGCGGACACTCGCCACACTGGCGGGGGCCTGACAGGGGTAGTCGGCCGTGTCGCTGATGAAGAGACTCTCGAACTCGCACTCAGATTGCACCCAACAACCGAACGAGTATTCGTCGTGGCCCAGTCGTCCAGTGGGGGGTTGCGGGACACTGTGGAGGCTGAGCTGGCTGCGTTTGCCCCTCGAGTGCAGTTGACGTACATCGACGATCGATCTGTCTCCGGTCTCGTTGCCGCCGTGAAAGCGGTGCCTCCGCGAAGCCTGATCTTCTTTGTGCGCCATTCGCAGGAAGAGCCCGGCAATGTCATGTTTCCTCCTGAAATCGCGCGTCTCGTCGCACAGGCGTCGCCAGTCCCGGTCTACGGGATTTCCGATGGATATCTCGGGACCGGCGTCGTTGGCGGTGTGGTGAGCTTGAGGCGTGCGCTGGGCACGCGTATCGGGGAAATGACCCATCAGATTCTGGATGGCGCGCGCGCTCAGGACATACCGTTTGAGCAGGTGCCAGTGATCCCAGCGTTCGACTGGCGTCAGGTCCGGCGTTGGGGTATCAACCCGTCACTTCTGCCCCAAGGGTCTGATATCCGATTCCGAGTGCCAACACCGTGGGAACTGTATCGTTGGTACATCGTCGGTGCGATCGCGTTGGTGGCGGTTCAGGGCGTGCTGATTGCGTCTCTCGTCATCCAGCGATCGCGCCGGCGTGACACGGAGGCGCGCAATACGGCGATCCTCCGGGCAGTACCCGACATGATGTTTCTCCTTTCCAGTGACGGCATCTGCCTCGATTGCCATGCGCCAGGCGACAGCCGTCCGATGCGAAAACCCGAGGAGTTTGTGGGTCGGCGCCTGCGCGAGGTACTACCCCCCCAGGTTGCGGCAGCTTGCGAAGATCATTTCGCTCGACCGACGCCGCGCCATGAACCTGCGATGGTGGAGTACCAAGTAGAGATGCCCGGAGGGGATCGTCACTACGAGGCGCGGGTGGTCCCGTGCGGGGACGATCAGGCGCTGGCCGTGGTGCGCGACCTCACCGAGCGCAGACGCGTCGAGGCCGCGCTGCGCGATAGCCGGGAGCGTTACGCGCTGGCAACGGCGGCGGGGAACGTGGGCGTCTGGGACTGGAATCTCGAGACCAACGAGATCTACGTTGACCCGGCGCTGAAAGCCCTCCTCGGGTACCAGGACCACGAGATACGGAATCACCTCGACGACTGGGGACGGCGGGTGCACCCGGACGATGTACCCGCAGTCATGGAGCGGGTTGAAGCGCACATTCAGGGCAAGAGCCCGTTCTACGAGGTTGAACATCGGATGGTGCACCGAGACGGGAGTCTCCGCTGGTTCCTGGCACGCGGCTCGGCGGTGCGAAAGGACGGCCGACCGGTACGGGTCGTCGGCACTGACACCGACATTACGGCCCGGAAGAAGTCAGAGCAGGACCTCCACGAGGCACAGGCCGACCTGTCACGAGTATCCCGACTGACGGCTCTGGGAGAGTTTGCGGCATCGATCGCGCACGAGGTCCGCCAGCCCTTGACCGCCATCCTGATGAATGCCAAGACCTGTCTTCGGTGGATCGGTGACGCGACGCCCGATCTCAACGAAATCCGCGCGGCGTTGCTGGACGTGGTCGACGCGGGTCGCCGCGCGGACGAGGTGATCCGCCGCAACCGCGAGTTGTTCAAGCATCAGACCGTGCAGAAGGCGCCACTCGATATCAATGAGGTCATCAGCGACGTGACTGTCCTGGCCAGGACTCGCCTCCACGGCAGCGACGTGATCCTGTCCACCTCACTGGCGGGCAACCTGCCACCGGTCAACGGCGACCGCGTCGAGTTGCAGCAGGTCCTGCTGAACCTCGTTGCCAACAGCATCGATGCGCTGGAAATGGTGGACCCGGGCTCGCGATCCATCGAAGTCTCGTCGTCGCTGACTGATGGGGTGGTCAAGGTCTCCGTGCGGGACACGGGCGTCGGCCTCGACGGCGTCGACGTGCAACGGATGTTCACGCTCTCCTACACAACAAAACCGTCCGGGACGGGCGTCGGTCTGGCAGTTAGCCGGTCGATCGTCGAGGCCCATGGCGGGCAGCTTTGGGCCGAACAGAACGCCTCCGGCGGCGCCACGTTCTCGTTTACCGTTTCCACTCACCCAACAGACCCCGTCTGACCGGTCCGTCAGCGCGCTATCGCGTAACATGGAGGTGCACGCCGGGGTGGCGGAACTGGCAGACGCACAGGACTTAAAATCCTGTGGCCCAAAAGGCCGTGTGGGTTCGATCCCCACCCCCGGCATACTTTCAGAATGAGTTGGTTGAAACGGAGCAATACATTGGTTCTCCGAACCGATTTACTTCCCTACCTAATTCGCTGATACTTGGCCCTCTCTTCCGTGGCCAAGCCGACCATTCGTCTTCGAGTCATTCCAGAGCCCCATCCCGACAGGCGGGTGATCTTCCCTCATGATGGGCCAGACAGCATCGCGTTGAAGGGTACCGATAGTTCCGCACCTGACTTGTGCTGTGGGGGTTGCGGAGCACCCCTCATCCGAGGCATGGCGCAAATAAGCTTCGTAAACGTTGTTTTCCGGTGCTATGCGTGCGGGGAGTTCAACGAACTGATAGCGAACGGTTCAACGTGAGCGGCATTTCTTCGACACTCGCGGCTTTCTCAACTGACGGGTTTTCTTCCTCACCTTCACGACAGCCGTCTGTCGGCTCAAGCGGTCAAGCGCAGACTCACTACCTTTGAGCGCTCTTCGATTTTCTTCCACACGTAAATAGCGAATCAATCAACCTTCGGGCTAGTCCGTTGCCATCAGCCGCATGGCCCGACATAGAGGCCGTTCAGCGTCATCCTTCACGCCACATCCGTTAGCCCTGAGGGGCACCGAACCCGCCAAGGAATTGCACCAGGGGGTGATAGCCCCTTGTAGGCCGGGGAACGCCCGCATCAAAACTATTCCCGTCATCGGCGTGACGGAATCTGACCTCCTAGCGGCTTGAAATGAGCTTCCCAAGCGTGGATAATCTGCTTTTTCCGTGCCCGGGTCCCCACGAAAAGAAGCTTGAATCCAGCCGATCGGCTGATCCGCTTGCTAGGAGGGCCTATGCCAAAGCTAGCCATCCGTCTCAAAGTCATTCCCAAACCCGAACCTGAGACGAGGATCATCCTGCAACGCGACGGGCCAAACCCTCTGGTTAGTGGCTCAGACCAGTCAGCGCCCGACCTGTGCTGCGGTGCCTGCGGGTTTCCATTAGTGACGGGGATAGAAAAACTCGTGATTACCAACGCAGTCGTTCACTGCCAGAAGTGTGGAGCGTTCAACGAACTGTTGCTTTAATGCGCGACACGCCAAGGAGCAGAAACCCCTGACGGGAAGAGTTGTTGTTATGCCGCGCTACCACGCGTAGCAATCCAATACCGCCGTTTCGGAGTGCCCACATCCGGCCCGGTGATGACGTTCTCCAAAACACCGCCGTTCTTCTCAATCGTTCGGACCGAGCCAATATTGTCCTCGTCACATGTCACCAAAACGCGGTCGATGCCAAGTTTCTCGGCGACATGAAGAGCCAGTCTCAGGATCTCGGTAGCGTAGCCCTGCCGCCGGAATTCCGGCACCACGACATACCCGATATGCCCACCCACGCGTAGGAGCTCATCGTTCAGCCTGTGTCGGATAGACACGCGGCCGACAATTCGTTGGTCCTTGAAGGCGAACAGGAATGTCGAGGGAACGTGGTCCGGCGGCAGATTCACCCCTTTTTCCCGCTGGCCAAGCACCTCGAGGTAGCGAGTGAACGACATCCCTTCCTGGTAATGGTGAAGGAATTGCGGGACTTCAGGTGTGGTCGCGCGGTGAGCGCGCATGAACTCGCGTTCCTCATCCTGTCTCGGCAGCCGAAGAATCAGCCCCTGTGAGCTGGCCGAAGAGGTCTTCACCCTGGATCGGATTGTCGCTGAAATCGTCCCGTTCGGGAGCGGTTTTGAGCGGCCTGGGGGGTTTGGACCGAGCAGTCTGGTCTAGGAACACTTGAGGCGGATCAGCTGGTGAATCGGAAGGCTGACAGCGGGAGTGCGATCCCGTTGCCGTTGCTCGGGGACGGCCTTCCCTTCGAGCAGAAGCAAGCCGGCCAGCGGAAGCGGAAGATCGTAGGTCCCACCGACGCGAAGCAGGTTTACTTCCGCACCATTTACCTCTTTAGGCAAAACGACAATTCGCACCCGCATGCCCAGAGCATTGCAAACTCAAGACCAGAGCATTCGTACGAATAGTTTCCGGGTTGACATGTCTCGCAAGACTGCAGCCACGTCCTGTACGGCGACGAACTTTCCTCACTGAGTATCAAAACGGCACGGCCCTTGCGAAACCAATGCACACCACGACGAGAACGTCACCAGAGTGTAAAAGTACGTGTCGCAATCATGTAAGAAGCACATGCAACCAACTTGATCGTGTAACAGAGCCGATGGCCCGTCAGAGCTTCCTTGATCAGTTTCCGGTCTCGCTGTTTCCTGCCCCCTGGCTCGGGAACGTCCGAGTCTCTGCAGAGTTTCGTTGGCGGCAAGCTCGACGGCGTCTCGCAGCCCTCGCCCCCCGCGCCTGGCGCGCGACCGAGCCTGATATCACCAATATAGGTGAAACATCGGACGGCCGCCTGACCGCCGAACTGCGATTGGCCCTTGCCGTCATTACCGTGGTGATTGCCGGAAACGAACCCACAGCGGCCCCACTCCTCCTGCCGGTCGCCGTGGCCTATCTCGCCTATGCCAGCCTGGTGTTTTTCGCGGGCTTTGATCAACGGAGTCTGATAGCCGGCCTCACGCACTACTACCCGGTGGACGCGGGCGCATTTCTGCTGTTTCTAGCCCTTGCCGATGCAAGGGGACTCCTGGCGTCCCTGTTTGCGACGTACCTGTTCGTTTTTGCTACGGTCAGTGCGGCGTCGACCTGGGGAGAAGCGGCAGGAGCCCGATTGACGTGGAGCACGGCTGCACTGTGCGCGGCCGTGATTGTCTTGCGAGCCTCACTGACCAGTGAGTTCGAGCCAGCTGGTCCGCTGTTCAGCCTGGGCTGTCTGCTGGGCGTCGGTACGATTGCCGCCCGGAGAGGTGGCTACCAATTCACCGCCAGACGCCGCCGCGCGCTTCTTCGCGAGGCCGGTTCGCTCGCCAATCCACGTTTCGGCGTGGATCGAACCATTGATGCTCTTCTGGAGCGGCTTCGCGAGTTCTTTGAGGCCGAGACGTGCATCCTGACAACAGGACTTGATGCCGATGTCGACACCGTGACCAGCCGTCGCACATGGAACGACGGGTGGTGGGGCGTCCAGCGCGGCGACAACCGTCCCGGCAAGAGCGCCGCGATCGCCCACTCCCTCCGAAAGCTCCCATGGCTTCCGCCTGATACTGCCGTTCTGTATGTGCGCGGCCGGCGACCGGGAAGCTCACCACCGGCATACGTCTGGTCCGCCGAGCGGATAGTGGGACGCCTTGTCGAGGGGCCCTTGCCCTGCGATCCGGAAATGGCTGAAACGCTGCTCCAGCGGATTGGCGGACGCTCGTGGCTGAGTGTGCCGGTCTACGCAGACCACCGGTTGATCGGCCGCCTTCATGTGATCAGCGATCGTCGCCTTGCGCGATCGGACGTCGACTTTGCGTTGCAGGTCATGGACAGCGGGATGCGGCTGGTCGAAAACATCCGGCTCGTGGATCGATTGGCGTCGAGTGCAGCCCTGCGAGAACGACAGCGTGTCGCGCGAGATCTCCACGACAGCGTCATCCAACCGTACATCGGTTTGCAATTCGGTCTGGTTGCGGTGCAGCGAATCCTGGCGTCTGGGAATCTGGCGACAGCCGAAGCCAAAGTTCGTCGACTCGTCGATCTCACTGGAACAGCCATCGACGATCTTCGACACGGTGTTCACCGACTGAAACGCGACAGCGCGGAACACGAAAACGAACTGATGCGCGCACTGCGTCGCCACGTTGCCCGATTTGCCGAAGACACTGGCATCCAGGTGGATCTCGAAGGCCTCGAAACCGTTTGCTGCGGGGACCGCCTTGCAGCCGAACTGTTTCAGATGGCAGTCGAAGCGTTGAGCAATGTACGACGTCACACGGCCTCGACACGCGCCCACATGCGCTTTCATACGGACAGCCGGCATGTGAGGTTGCACGTGGAGAATCTGGAGCCCACGAACGGAAACATTGCGCCGTTCATGCCCAAGTCCCTCAGCGAGCGCGCGACCGCACTCGGTGGACGCGTCACCGTCGATCGGTATCATGACGGCCGAAGCATTGTTGAAATTACGGTTCCGCTATGAGGCACTCTTGCTCAAGCCGCCACTGGACTCAATCCACGATGACGCCGACCTTGACCAATGGGTGATCAACTCGGAACGTCCATTCGGATCGTGATTATCGATGACCACGTGATGGTTCGGGCTGGACTTCGGATGTTGATTGAGCAGGATCCAGCTCTGCGGGTCGTAGGCGAAGCCGACGAGCTCTCGACTGCCCTGGATGTGACGGCGGCCACGCAGCCCGACGTCATATTGCTCGATCTCGATATGGCGGGCCAGAACGGCTTGGAAATTCTGACCAACCTGCAGGCCGTCGCAACACAAGCGCAGGTGCTTATCCTTACCGGTGTGCGCGACCCAAACGCCCACCGCGACGCCGTTCGGCGCGGTGCGGTTGGAGTTCTCCTCAAGGATCAAGCGGCGGACGTCCTGCTCAAGGCCATTCACAAGGTTCATGCGGGCGAGGTGTGGCTTGACCGTGTGGCCATGGCTCACGTGCTCGCCGACCTTCGAACAACCGCGGTGCCCCGCGATGCCGATTCCGATCAGGAAAAGGTGGCTGCGCTCAGCGATCGCGAGCGCGAAGTGCTCGACCTGGTCATTCAGGGACTCAAGAATCGTGACATTGGCGATCGTCTCTTCATCAGCGACCACACGGTCCGCCAT
Organism: Vicinamibacterales bacterium; assembly: GCA_036556585.1. GTDB lineage: Bacteria > Acidobacteriota > Vicinamibacteria > Vicinamibacterales > JAMQPK01 > DATBJG01. The sequence continues at coordinate 11,423 of DATBJG010000122.1, read as the reverse complement.
CACGTTGCCGCGATCTTCGCCAAACTGGGCGTCTCGAGTCGGCTGGAACTGATCCTGTACGCCTATCGTCATCAGCTGGCAAAACCCCCTGGAGTCTTGACCTAGACGTCCGGCATTCCGACCCACAAAGGTCCCCTCGCCACTAGGCGCCTGCGCCTACCGACGACTACTGAAATTTGGGCTGTCCGAGACTCCCACAATGGGCGTGCCTTCCGATGCGCGAGACCGGCCCAAACGCGTACGTTTCGAAGGTGCGCATTGGAACTCATGCGACACAAGAGGTTCCGGGCTTGAGTGATTTTCGCGATCGGGAGCGTCGCGCGAACCCTCGCACCGAGACCTCCTTCGTGGTCACCGTCCGAGGTCCCGACGCGGATGGCCACTTGATGGACATCGACACATGGCTGGACAACCTCTCTGGCGGCGGGATGTACGTTCGGATCCCGCAGCGCGTAAATCCGGGGGCCCGTCTTGCCGTAGGAATCCGGTTCGCTGAAGCCGGAACGTCCGGTCGAGTGCCTCGTGTCGCGGGGCGGGGTGTGGCGCTTCGCGTGGAAGCGGCCGACGACGGCCGGTTTGGCGTGGCGCTCGCGTTTACGAAAACGCGCGTGTTCTAACGGAGACAAAGGATTCCGGAATCCATGATTCGACGACCCAACGGTACAGGTCCACGAGCACTCTTCTATTCGCACGACACGGTCGGGCTTGGTCACATTCGCCGAACACTCCGCATCTGCGAACACCTGGGATGCAGCTTCCCGAACCTGTCGATGCTGCTGGTGACCGGCTCACCAGTTGCGCATGGGTTCAGAGCGCCCGTCGGTCTCGATTACGTCAAGCTTCCAAGCGTCATCAAGTGCGGCGACGACCGTTACCAAACACGCAACCTGCACCTGCCGTTCGAGACAACCTGGCAACTCCGAGCCACACTCCTGCTCGATACCGTCACCGCATATCGCCCGGATTTTCTCTTCGTGGACAACGTTCCATTGGGGATGAAGGGAGAGCTTCTCCGCACGCTCCAGTTTGTCTCGCACCACCTTCCGGACACCTTGGTGTTCCTGACCCTTCGCGACATTCTGGACGATGCCACACGCGTGGTGCCGCAGTGGAAGCGTCTTGGTGTCATCGAGGTCCTGGAACGTTATTACACGCGCGTCTTCATCTACGGACTGCCAGCGGTGTTCGATCCCACCGTCGAGTATCAGTGGCCAGCATCGGTGCGCCGCAAGACGGTGTTCTGTGGGTATATCCCTCGCTCCGTCGACAAGATGCTCTCGAGCGCGGCACGGCGGCAGCTCTGTCGTCGCGGAGAGGCGTTGGTCGTTGTGACCATTGGCGGGGGCTCCGACGGCATAGAGATCGTGGACACGTACCTCCAGGCTCTTCCCGAAATCAAGCGCGAGACGCCGGTCACAAGTCTTGTCATTCTCGGACCAGAAATGGATCCGCACGAGGCAGATCGCCTCAGGCGAGCTTGCGATCCTCGCGATGTCGTCGTCATGGACTTCTGTGCCGACCCTATGCCCTACCTCGATGCCGCGGACCTCGTGGTGTCGATGGCTGGTTACAACACCATCTCCGAAATCCTCACGCTCGACAAAAGAGCAATCGTGATACCGCGAACGCACCCGCGCAAAGAGCAGTTGATTCGATCGCGTCGACTCGGGGAGTTTGGCTTGTTACGGATGATTCCGCCCGACGAGCTCACTCGCGATCGCCTTGCTGCGGAAGTGCGCGACATCTTGAGTGCGGCCGAGCACGTCCCGCCATCGTGCCGTTTGGAGTTTACCGGCCTCGATCTGCTGACCGCTGAAATGCGCGCGCTGCTTGCGGACCGGGAGTTCCTCAGCCGTGTTCAGGCACGAGTGGTCTAAACCAAAGGCGCCTGCATGAGCGAGCTGTCACCTGTGCCCTCTCGTGTTGGATACGTCGTCAAACGATATCCACGATTTTCTGAAACCTTCGTCGTCTCAGAGATCCTCGCGCACGAAGAGGCTGGCATGGAGGTGGAGATCTTTTCGCTTTACCCTCCCAACGATACTCACTTCCAGGCAAGCCTTGCGCGCGTGCGCGCGCCGGTAACCTATATTCCCGCCGACGGACTGCGCGCCGCCGACTTCTGGGCAGGCATGCAACGGGCAGCCGGATGTTTTCCCGACCTCTGCTCGAGGCTTGATATCACGCACACCGCACCGGCGCGCGATGTCTATCAAGCGCTGTTGCTCGCCTGCGAGGCACGGCGAAGGCACATCCAGCACCTTCATGCCCATTTCGCAACCGTGGCCACCTCGGTTGTGCGCCTGGCCGCCGGGTTCCTCAACCTGCCCTACAGCTTCACGGCGCATGCGAAAGACATCTTTCACTCCTCGGTCAACCAGGACGAGTTGCGCCGAAACCTCAGCGGGGCGGCAGCGGTTGTCACGGTGAGCGATTACAACCTCGAGTATCTTCGGCGCACCTTCGGACCGGCCACGGCGCGGGTACGACGCATCTACAACGGCCTGGATTTCGACCAGCTCGGCCCACCATCACATCAGAACGCAAGTTCGCTCATCGTCGCTGTGGGACGCCTCATCGAAAAGAAGGGCTTTTCGGATCTTGTCAAGGCGTGTCGGGTGCTTGCTGATCGGGGCCGGGCATTCGAGTGCGTGATTATCGGCACCGGTTTGCTGCGACCAACACTCCAGGCCCAGATCGAAGCTGCGCGGCTCAGTGATCACGTCACCCTCGTCGGCCCACGGCCGCGAGACGAGGTGCTGTGCTACATGCGAAGAGCCGCGGTGTTTGCGGCGCCCTGCGTCGTCGGGAACGACGGTGACCGCGATGGCCTGCCGACGGTGCTGCTCGAAGCGATGGCGGTCGGCGCCCCATGCATCGCGACGGATGTCACCGGCATACCCGAGGCAATTCAGGACGGCGAAACCGGGTTCGTCGTCCCTCAGGGTGATTTCGTGGCCTTCGCGGCAGCCATGGAACGGCTACTGGACGATTCAGAGCTGAGGGCACAAATTGCAAGCCGAGCGCGATGCCGAGTCGAGCGCCACTTCGACGTCCGCCGAAATGCGGCGGAGCTTCGGGACCTGTTTGTCTCGGCGCACCGCGCGCATGAGGAGACGGCCCAGGGGGCTCGATGATGCGCATTGCATACGTGTGCTCCGATCCGGGCGTACCGGTATTCGGTCACAAGGGCTGCTCGGTCCACGTCACCGAAATGCTGCGCGCCTTCGCGAGGTGTGGAGCCCATGTTGAGGTCTTTGCCGCAAGGAGCGACGGGCGCCCACCAACCGATCTTCAGCAAGTGCGGGTGCATCTGTTGCCTGGCTGGGCCAATGTGGCACGCGCCGCACGCCCGATGTCAGCCGGCGAGATCAATGTGGCGCTCGGGGCGGCCCTCGATCGCAGTGGCCCGTTCGATCTCGTCTACGAACGCTATTCGCTCTGGAGCACCGCTGCCATGGAACATGCCCGCGCTGTGGGTATCCCGGGCCTGCTGGAAGTGAATGCACCGCTCATCGACGAAGAAGCGGCTTATCGAGGTCCATTGGACGAGCTCAGCGCGGCTGCCTTCACACGGCAGTCATTCTCGGCGGCCACGGCACTGATTGCCGTGTCCAAGTCCATCACCGACTATGCACACCGGTATCGCGACACGCGCGACGGCGTATATGTGGTGCCGAATGGTGTCGACCCCGACCGATTCGCGCCAGAGCTCGCAGCATCGCTCCCGGCTCCTGATGGCGTTTTCACGGTCGGATTTGTTGGAAGTCTGAAGCCCTGGCATGGCGTCATGACCATGGCCAGTGCGTTCAGGCAACTGCACCGTCACGCGTCGAAGACGAGACTCCTCGTTGTTGGTGATGGCCCCGAACGTGATCGTTTGCTGGGCTACCTTGCCACTCACAACCTACTTCAGGTCACGACATTGACCGGTGCGGTTGCCGCATCCGAAGTACCGGGGCTTCTCGCGTCCATGGATGTGGGCATGGCGCCGTATAGCAATTGTCGTGACTTCTACTTTTCGCCGTTGAAAGTCTACGAATACATGGCCGCTGGCCTTGCAGTCGTCGGCAGCGATCTAGGCCAAATCGCTGAAGTTGTAGAACACGGGGTTGATGGGTGGTTATGTGCTCCAGATGACCCGCGTGCCTGGACGACGGCGTTAAAACTGTTACAGCGGAACCCCGGCATCGGTTCGCGTCTCGGTCAGGCTGCGCGGCAAAAGGTTTCCCAACACCACACCTGGGATGCCGCTGCTCTTCGCGTTCTGGATCTGGCGCGGGGACCCCTCAGGCAGAGGCGCGTCTGATGGGTCGGCAAAAGACTCTCCACGAATCGCTTCCGAGCCTGATGCGCGTCGTCGGGAGATTCTGGCCCTACATCCGCCCGCATCGACTCCTGCTCGCCGGATCGAGCCTCGCGATTCTCGTAGAAATTGTGCTCAGGCTCCTGGAGCCCTGGCCGCTCAAGTTCGTCCTGGACCGGATCATTGTGACCGTGCCCCCCGCTGAACGTTCGTCGCTCGCCTGGCTTCAGACCCTGGATGTCACGACCGTGGTGACACTGATGGCTCTCGCCGTCGTGACGATTACCGGACTCCGCGGGCTGGCCGAGTACTTCAATTCTGTGGGTCTGGCGGTGATTGGCGATCGGGTTGTGACCGACGTTCGAACTGCTTTGTACTCACATCTCCAACGCCTGTCTGTCTCGTTTCACAACCGCGCGCGTTCAGGCGACGTGCTCCTCCGCGTCGTTGCCGATGCAAGCGTGCTGAGGGATGTCACCGTCACCGCTCTTCTCCCGCTCATCACGAGTTTCCTGACGCTGGCGGCCATGATCGCCTTCATGTTGTGGGTGAACTGGCAACTTACCCTTCTCGCGCTGCTGCCGGTGCCTCTGGCGTGGCTGCAGCTCTCGCGTCTCGGGAAACGCATGCGTGAAGCAGCCAGGACACAGCGTCACAGAGAGGGGGTCATGGCCGCAACGGCATCCGAAGCGATCGGCGCCATGCGGGTCGTCCAGGCTCTATCTCTCGAAGAACGATTTTCGCGGTCTTTTGCCGACCACAATCGCAAGACTGGAAAAGAAAGCACGCTGGCGACACGAACCGGAGCCCGACTCGAACGCACGGTCAACATGGTGACCGCTATTTCCACAGCGGTGGTGCTTTGGCAAGGCGCACGGCTGGTCCTCGCTGGCACGCTGACTCCCGGAGATCTCGTCGTCTATCTCGCCTACTTGAAAAACGCCTTCAAGCCGGGCAAAGAATTCGCCAAATACACCACCAGGATCGGACGAGCCGCCGCGGCCGGCGAGCGTGTTCTCGATCTGCTCGATCGCACACCTGAGATCCGCGATTTGCCCGGAGCAGTCCCAGCTCCGGTATTTCGCGGGGCCGTACGCTTCGAACAACTCTCATTCACCTATGAGGGGGGCAGCCCTGTACTACAAGACATCAACATCAGCGTAGAGCCAGGTCAGCGGGTGGCGGTCATGGGCCCATCTGGCAGCGGGAAATCGACGCTCCTCAGCTTGGTGTTCCGATTGTACGACCCGTCACACGGTCGAGTCCTCATCGATGGTCACGATATCAGGGAGTACACGCTTGCGTCATTGCGAGCACAGGTCAGCATCGTGCTGCAGGATCCCTGGTTGTTTGGCACAAGCGTGCGCGACAACATCGCGTACGGTGTTCCAGATGCCAGTTCTGCGGAAGTCGAGGCCGCGGCACGAATCTGTCACGCGCACGAATTCATATCCGGGCTCCCACAGCAATATGACACCGTGATCGGCGAGCGTGGCGTGACGCTGTCCAACGGGCAGCGGCAACGGATCGCGCTGGCTCGTGCTGCCATCAGGCCGGCACCCATCGTTATTCTGGACGAGCCAACAACAGGGCTGGACCGCGAGAATGAGCGCGCGGTTCTGGACGCACTCAATCGACTTGCCGCCGGTCGAACCGTCTTTCTCATCACGCACGATCCCAGCCTCGTGCAGCACGCCGATTTGGTCCTCTATCTCGAGAAGGGCCGAATCGTCGAATGCGGCACTGCTGTCGACCTGCACCGCAGCGGCCTCTTTGCCAGGCTTGGTCGACGGTCGGATGCCTGGCACGAGCGAGGAGCCTATCGGGAGGTCCCTGATGCCCTTACACGCTGACGTCAGCACCCGAGCGTCTTCACACGCGTTGGATGATTGTGTCAAAGCTCGCCATCGTCGATTGGTCGTGAATATGGCGGCTGCGCTCCTTCTTCTCCCGGGCCTCGCCTCCGCTCAGGACGACGGGAGCACGGGCGACCCTGTTCCCGAGAGCCAAAGCGGCACTGTACAGGCCGAGTTCCCGGAAATCACCCCACCGACCCGACTCTGGTCGCTTGCCTTTTCAGTGTCCAATTTGTTCGACGACAACATCGACCACGACGATCGGAGCGTGAATGCCTATGGCTTCGTCTATGGCGCTGGAGCGCACTACCAGACCAGTCACCGCAGACCTCTCTTCCAGATGGACTACGAGCTGGCGAACTATACCTACCCCACGGCAGAGCGATGGAGTCGACTCAGCCACTACGTCAGGACGAGCCTCGAAAAGCGGCTGACGAGACGGCTCAGCGTCGAAGCCCTTGGTCAATTCATTTCAGGAGGCGTGTCCGAGGAGCAGGAGATCACCAACCAACTGATCTTCACACCGAGGGTGGAATATCGGCTTCCCCGTGATCATCGCATCCGCTTCTACGCCGCCCATCGACTGAAGCGCTATTCGATCAACACCGAGCGCAATGCAACCAACCGCTACGTGGGGCTCGAGCTGCAGCGGCGGCTGGACTCCGGGGACACATGGGAGATCGGATATCGATATGAAGACAATGATGCCGACGGTCCTCGGTATCGGTATCTGCGTCTGACGTACGAAACCGGGTATGCCACTACGTTGACGCGGCAAGACGTCCTCAGCCTCAATGTGAAATTCCGCTCGCAGCGCTATCGCACGCGTCTTGTCGAGGTCGATGACATTGACGTGCCCAGACACGACCAGCAGTGGATCCCGACGGTCGCATGGGTGCATCGCTTTGGAACGCGCATGGAAATGCTGATGGAGTACAGCGTCGATACACAGTCGTCGAACGATCTGGATCGGGACTACACCGCGCACAGCACGCGCCTGTCTTTCCGGCACCTATGGTGACCACCTTCACGTGCATGAGTGTCACGCATCCCAGAATGGAACCGCTTGTCCAGAACTTGCGCGCTCACGGTTACTCGATTGCAGAAAACAGGTTTCGGACTGGTCGTCCCGACCGCGTCACGTTCCCTCTCACCACCGCTGCTGGTCTGCCTCTGGTGGGCAAGGTGTCCCCAGCCGGTGTTGGAGACCGTGTCTTCGCCAACATGGTCGAGGTTTGGCGGTCGTCGTTCGGCGAGCGACGCCGGCCGCCGGGTCTGCCACGACCGGTTGACTATCTCGTCGAACAAGGAATTCTCATCATGGAACGGGTTGAAGGATTCCCGCTCGTGGAGCGCCAGCCGATGGAACAGTCAGCTCTCGACGATGCTGTTCACCTGCTGACGTCGCTGCACGATTCAAATGCGACGTCCAGGCAGATACGCTCGTCGAGGCGAATTGTCAGGTCGATCCGGCGAAAGGCAGAAAGGGTCAGCACCGTGGCTCCGAAATTTCAGGGCGCATTTGCGGCAGCCGCGGAAGCGTTGGATGCCGGGCGGGTGGAAGACCTCGAATTGGTCCCGTCCCATGGCGATTTCTCGCCGCGGAACCTCGTCCTTGGCTCAAACCGTCTGGTTCTCATCGACTGGGACCGATTCCAGGCGGCCGATCCGGCCCGGGACCTGGCCTATCTGGGCACCTGGTGCTGGGCCTGGAAGGTCCGGCAGCGTGAACCGCCGCACTGGCTGGTGCTCGATCGAGCTGTGGCGCTCTACGACTCCCTTCGTCCGCAAGCCGCCGTTCGACAGCGACTACGGTTTCACATTGCCGCCGGGTTGATCCGAATCGCGCACAGCATCGTGGAACTGTGGCCCGCCGAACGATCGGTCGTACCCCGGCTGCTTCAAGAAGCGCAACAACAACTACGGATGGTCCCGTGAAGCTGACAGTCCTCAGTCACGATCTTTCCTCGAATGCTGCAATGCGCGCCCACCGGCTCGCCACCGCAGCCACCGCTTTTGCCGCCGTCGAGCTGATTGGACCAGTGGAACCTGACGGAATTTGGCCGGCATTGCCAAACGAATCGTGGATTCGATCCGTTCCGAAGACGCGTTTTCCAGAGTTCGCGGAATCGTTTCTGGATTTGACCGAAGCCGCAGATGGTGACGTGCTTCTCGCGGTCAAGCCTCAACTCGCCTCGTACGGTGTCGCGCTCGCTGCATCGGAGCGTCGCGGTGTGCCCGTTGTCCTCGATTTCGATGATCTGGATCTGGCTCTGGCCCCCCGATCTGCCTGGGATGACAACCCCGCCATGACGGATTTGTCCCGACCCGGATCCGCCGTCTACGTGTCCCTCCTGACCAAATGCGTCGGAGCGGCGTCGGCCGTCACCGTAGCTTCGACGGCTCTCCAACGCCGGTTTGGAGGCACGCTCGTCTGGCATGGATGCGACACGGCGCGGTTCGATCCCGCGCTGGTCGATCGAGAGCAGGCTCGGAGGGCATTCGGTTTCCAAGGTCCGACAGTCCTATTTCCGGGCGCGCCACGAACGCACAAGGGGCTGCAGTGTCTCGCGCAGGCGATTCAGAAACTCTCGGATGCCCGACTGGTCGTCACCTGTCGGGCTGACGATCTGGCAGACGAGGAATGGAAAGACCTGCCCCTGTCCCGCATCCCTCTCGTGCCGTATTCATCGCTGCCGACGTTGCTGGCGGCCGCAGACGTCATCGCCGTTCCGCAACTCGACACCGAGGCCGGGTCCTACCAGACGCCCATGAAGATTTTCGAGGCCATGGCCATGGCCAAGCCGATCGTCACAACGACGGTCGGTGACCTGCCGGCGATCGTGGAAGGCTGCGGAAAACTCGTCTCCCCGGGAAGTGTCGAAGAGTTGGCGACCGCCATTCTCGACCTCCTGGAGAGGCCAGCCGAAACAGAAGCGCTGGGCGCGCGGGCCAGGGCCCGCTGCATCCGGGAATTCTCACTTCAAACCACCGGCAGGCAACTGGCAAACATTGTGAGCCAATGCGGCCCCAACAGCCCGGTCCGCGCGCCACGACACGCCCGCGACACGAGGTTCGCGTCACGCTCCGCTGGGATCAATCTTCAAGTGCCGCCGGCAATCCTGTCCGATTTCGCTTTGCCTTATCTTGCTCGCGCTCTCGACCCCGTTCAATTTCGCGAGGAGCTGGCACGGACCCTTGCAGACGCTATTCACGAACCGGTTGACGTTCGTTCGATCCAGGTGCTGCGGTACAAACCAGGCCGCCGCTGCCTGATTGAATATCACCTGCAGTCAAGCGGCTTGCGCTCGAAACCGCTCACGCTGCTGGGAAAAGTCAGTGCACGAGGTTCGCGTCGCCGATACGAAATCCAAATGGCCTTCTGGAAGGCTGGATTCAACGATACGAGTACTGACGGAATTTCCGTCCCCGAGCCGCTGGGGATGATTGTCCAGTGGCAGTTGTGGCTGCAGCGCAAGGTTTCAGGCTCCTTGGCCAGTTCGCTCCTGGAGCAGAATGATGCTCCCATGCTTGTCACCCGCATTGCCGATGCTCTCGCCAAGATTCATGTTTCAGGTGTCGAAACGGAGCGCAGCCATACGCTGGCCGACGAAATTGCCACGCTGCGGCAGCGGATCGCGAGGGTTATCGATCGCCATCCCCATCATCAGTCACGTCTCGAGCGAATTCTCGCGCGCTCCGTCGAACTCGCAGCCGTCATGCCAGAATCCCGGCCCGCGGGCATTCACCGGGATTTCTACGCCGATCAGATCATCTCCAACGGCGATCGCTTGTACCTCCTCGACTTTGATCTATATGCCATGGGGGACCCTGCTCTCGATGCAGGCAACTTCCTTGGACACCTGACGGAGCAAAGCCTGCGGAAGTGGGGGCATCCCGATGCCCTCTCGGACTGCGAATCCGTGTTTCAGGACCGGTTCCTGCAACGTTCCAACGGAACGACAGAAGAAGGCGTCCAGGCGTACGCCGTGCTCACGCTCGTGCGACATATCTTTCTCGGGACCCAGTTTCGAGAACGGCTTCACTACGCCGATGTACTCGTCGACCTATGTGAACGACGTCTGGAGGCGGCCCTGGAGGCATGCCGACGGACACGGCACGTGTCAGTCGCGTTGCTGCCGGATTAGAGAGCACAATCAGGAGAACGCCATGCAGGCTTTTACTCGGGATGACGGGCGCACATTGCCGGTAATCGAGGGCTACCGCGAGCGTCTCCTCTCAGAGAGATCCAGCTATTCCCCTCGCTCCGACTGGAGCCCACGGCAGTTTGCGGTCGCGGCCCGGAAGAAGCTCAAGCGGACCGGGCGCTTCCTGGCCGACTTTGCCAGCTGGGGCGGACGGATCGAGGGAGCACGGGTGCTCGATGTGGGCTGCGGCGACGGGATTCATTGCCTGCTCATGGCGCTCTGGCCCGTTCGATCGGTCGCGGGCATCGACATGGAGTTGCCGCTCCTGGAGGCGGTTGAGCGACGGGACCGCGTTCGACGGCTCACGTCCGAGGTGTGCGCCGCCTCACGTCTCGGTAGCAACCTCGACGCCGTCCTCGAGCGACTGCCGCTCCAATTCTTCAAAATGGACGCGTCGGCGATGGCGTTCCAGGACGGAACTTACGATCTCCTGGTTTCACGCTCAGCAATCGAGCACATCAGGGCGGTCGAGAAAGCGTTCGATGAAATGGCACGTGTCGTCCGCCCGGGCGGCTTGATTTATCTCAGCACGGATCCCTATTTCTTTCCGCGTGGTTGCCACAAAAGCGGCGTCGTGGACATTCCCTGGGCCCATGCGCGCCTCACGCTCGATGAATATCGGCGCTTCGTGACCGAGCGCGAGGGCCACGATCAGGCTCGTCGCCGCTGCCGCCGTCTGGAAACCCTCAATCCGTATACGCTCAGGGAATGGCGCGAGAAAATCGACCGGGGTCCGTTCGAGGTGTTGCAGTGGCGGGAAGAGCACTCGGCCTTTGCTGACGCGCTCCTTGACGAGTACCCACAGATCATCGAGGGGATTCGAGAAGGCGTAGAGCGCCGCGATCTGATTAGTGAACGTCTGAAAATGTGGCTGCGCAGGCGATAAGTGATGCGTCTTCAACCGAGACGCTCTGTTCGTCTACTGACACAGCATCTCCGGAAATCAACCTCTACCCTGTGTTTTGGGCCGGCACGCTCCTTGCGTTTCCGTTCCGTGAAAGGAAGGCATCATGGCAGATGACGTGCTGAAAGGCAGATGGCGACAACTGAAAG
>DATBJG010000121.1:0-2377 GCA_036556585.1 Vicinamibacterales bacterium | reverse complement strand
GCTTCCGTAGCGAACGAGCGCATCTCCTTCGCGCCTGGTGACCGGCTGCGACTCGGCAGGATAATGCTCGGCAAAACTCGTGTCGAACATGTTGACGATGGGGATGTCGAGACCATCGAGCCAGACGACCGGCGTCGTGCCGGGATTGCCGTGATCGTGATAGGTCCACGACGGGGTCAGAATGAAATCGCCCGGATGCATCGTCGTACGTTCGCCCTCCACGGCGGTGTACGCGCCCTGTCCTTCGATCACGAAACGCAGGGCCGAGGCCACGTGGCGATGAGTCGGGGCCACTTCGCCGGGAAGAATCAGTTGAAGCCCGGCATAGAGGCTTTGGGTGATTTGCGGCGTGCCCTGAAGTCCGGGGTTCAGCAGCATCAGCACGCGTCGCTCAGCCTCTTTTGCCGTAATGAGCTGTCCAGCTTCCATGAGAAGCGGTCGGATCTCATCGTACCGCCAGAGCGCCGGCACGCACGCGGTTTGCGGATCAACGCGGACGAGCCTGGCGAGCACCTCCCACAGCGGAGCAGTGCCCTTACTGTCCAGCCGCTGGTAGAACTCTTTCCACTCCTCCGCGCGTTCAGGTTTGACGAAGAACGTTGGGGAATTCATGGCTGATTTCCTCTCACCTTCACCTCCATCGTGCCAATACGTTCGATCGAGGCGACAATTACGTCCCCAGGCTGGATGGGGCTTACGCCCTCCGGAGTCCCGGTCATGATGACATCACCGGGATAGAGTGTGTAGAACGACGAGGCGAACTCAACCAGTTCGGGTACCCCCAGAATCATATACCGTGTGTTCGAGCTCTGACGGGTTTCACCATTCACGACAATCTGCAGATCCAGGTCCCCGGCATTGGGGATTTCGTCGCGCGTGACGAGCCAGGGACCCAGTACGGAATAGCTGTCGAGCGACTTACGGAAGCTGCGTTCTTCGGACCCTCGCACGGAAATATCCAGCCCGATACTGTAGCCGGCGACGTAGTCGAGCGCGTCATCACGCGGGACATTCCGCGCCACGCTGCCGATGACGACCGCCAGCTCGACCTCGTGGTCATTGCGTCGGTCGAGCTTCCGCAGCACTATTCCCTCGCCCGCACCGACGAGCGAGCTGTTCGCCTTGAGAAAAACACCAGCCTTGTGAATGGTTGCCACCGGGTTGCCGTGATGCAGCTCGGCGTTACCACGGGCTTCTTCGAGATGCTTCTGGTAGTTGACCGGTGCTCCAATGATCTTGCCTGGATTTGCCACAGGGCTGAGCAAGGTCACTTCTGCGATCGACAGCGATGGAGACGAAGCGGATATAACACGGACGCGTTCCATCACACGGTCGAGATTGGCAATCAGGGCATCGTACGTAGGATAGGGATACGTGAAGGCGGGCAAGACATCAAGGGCGGCCGTGACGTCGCGGACGTGTGCGCCTTCAATCAATCCCAACCGGTTACTTCCGAATCGGCAGAGTCGCATTGTCAGGATCGCGGCGCGATATGAAAAACCCGCTCTGCGTTGAGGTGGGCGATCTTCTCGAGATCGGCGTCCGGTAGCGGGGCAGTTTTCATGAACTGCGCGGCTTCGAGCGTCTCCTCGTACGGATAGTCAATTGCAAACATGAGTCGGTCGGCCCCGAGTACCGTATGGCAGTACTGCAGCGGCTCGTGCGCGTTGACCCCGCTCGTCGTGATCAGAAAATTGTTCCTGACGTAGTCGCTTGGCTTGCCTCTCTTCAGGCTTCCTCTCCAACGTCGATCCATCCGGTAGAGCCAGAATGGCAGGGCCTCGCCCATGTGACCGAGAACGATCTGCAGCTCTGGAAAGGCATCGAAGACCCCGTTGACGATCAGCCGCATGGCATGGATGCCGGTTTCGACCTGAAACCCCCAAATCGCGCTGTACAAGTTGTACGACCCCTTCAGGATCAGCGAAGCCGGCAACGGAGGATTCCGAGGATGAATGTAGAGCGGCGCCTTGACCGCGGCCGCCGCCTCGAAGATTGGCCAGAATTTTGGATTGTCGAGATATTCCCCGTTCGTGTGCGAGTTGACGATCAGCCCGTTCAGCTTCAGCGTATTGATTGCCCGGTCGATTTCCTTGGCGGCGCGCTTCGGATCCTGTGGGGCAAAGCTGGCCAGCGCAGCAAACCGCGTTGGGTGTCGCCGCACGGCTTCGGCCAGTTGATCATTTGTAGACGTCGCGATTGCGACGGCGGTATCGGCGTCGAACATCTGGACACCGGGTGCCGTGAGGGAGAGCAGGTGAACGTCGATGTCACCTTCATCCATCAGAGCGATCCGCTCCCCGTCGAGGTCCAGAAGCCGTCGCAGCAACGTCGTGTTCCCCGCGGAGAACACCCAGTTCCACATGGCCAGATCCGC
>DATBJG010000120.1:0-9539 GCA_036556585.1 Vicinamibacterales bacterium | reverse complement strand
AGCTTTACAGGCTCTGGATCTTTTTCTATTGCCAGGTCAGAAAGAAAGGCTAGTACCTGGCAGGTCGTCCCCTGGACGAGTCGTCCTTGATCCCAACCTCGGGCCGATGTGCCACCTCAACGCCAATGTCCGATCCCGCGTCGGGCGCGCATTGGAACGGTTGGGGCGCCGGAGTCACCAACGCGCGGTATCAACCCCTGGAACGCGGTGGTCTGACGGCGGCGCATGTTCCGAATCTCAAGCTCAAATGGGCGTTCGGCTTTCCTGGTGTGACGTCCGCCCGCTCGCAGCCCGCGGTCGCCGGCGGGCGACTGTTCGTGGGAAGTGATACCGGCGTTGTCTACAGCCTTGACGCAAAGACCGGTTGTATCTACTGGACCTATCGCGCACAAGCCGGCATACGAAGCGCGTTGGTGGTAGGTCCGCGCGGTGGGGCAGGGGAAAAAGGGTACGCCGTGTATTTCGCAGATGGTGTGGCCAATGCCTATGCGCTCGATGCGTCGAGCGGGCAACAACTCTGGACGAGAAAGCTGGACGACCATCGTCTGGCTCGTGTCACCGGCTCGCCAACGCTGCACGAGGGTCGGTTGTATGTGCCTACTTCGGGTCTCGGGGAGGAAGGGCAGGGCGGCCGCCCTCAATATGAGTGCTGCACGTTTCGCGGCAGCGTCACCGCGCTCGATGTGACCAACGGGAACGTCTTCTGGAAGTCGTATGTCATTACCGAGGAACCAAAGCCGCGAAGCAAGAACAAGGAAGGTGTGCAGACGTGGGGTCCTTCAGGTGGAGGAATCTGGGCCGCGCCCACCATCGATGTCAAACGGAACGCGATTTATGTCAGCACCGGGAATGGATATTCGGGTCCGCCCCAACCGACGACCGATGCCGTGATTGCTCTTGACCTGCAATCGGGCAAAATCCGCTGGGTCAATCAGACCACACCCAACGACGTCTGGACGCTGGGATGTCAGCCGGAAAATCCGAACAACCCAAACTGTCCCGAAAAGCTCGGACCCGATCTCGACTTTTCCGCGTCACCCATTCTGACGACCCTGCCGGGTGGCCGGGATCTCATCGTGATCCCACAGAAGTCGGGTCTGGCGTTTGCGCTCGACCCCGACAAGCAGGGTGCAATCGTGTGGCAGTACCGCGCGGGACAGGGCAGCGGACTCGGTGGCGTGTGGGGGGCTGCGGTTGACGATCGCCGCGCGTACGTGTCGGTAGCCGACATGCTGACAAAAGCCCCAGGTGGAATGCACGCGGTCAACCTGGAGACTGGTGAGCGTGTCTGGTACACACCGCCCGCGCCCAGACTCTGTGGTTCGGCACCGGGCTGTACGGCGGGGCAGGGCGCGGCCGTGACAGCAATTCCTGGCATCGTGTTTTCGAGCTCGATGGATGGCGGGCTTCGCGCGTATGCGGCCGAGAATGGCACGGTCGTCTGGGAATTCGACACGAACCGTGAGTTCCAGACCGTTGACGGCGTCAAGGCGAATGGTGGGGCAATGGACGGACCAGGTCCTGTCGTGGCTGGTGGAATGCTGTACGTCAATTCCGGCAACGCCGGCATCATCGGGCGTCCGGGCAACGTGCTGCTGGCCTTTGGAGTCGATTGAGAGCCAAGCGTCAAGCGCCGAGAGCCGAGCGCCGAGTTCCGAGCGCCGAGGTGATGGGCGTGGCAGCGGGCGCCCAGCAACTCCTCATCATCGGCCATCGCGGCGCGAGCGGCCATCGGCCCGAGCATACGCTGGAGAGCTATCGGCTTGCGGCGCAGATGGGCGCCGACTACATCGAACCAGATCTCGTCTCGACGCGTGACGGCGTCCTCGTCGCCCGCCACGAAAACGAAATAGGCTCGACCACCGATGTCGCCACGAAATTTCCAGAGCGCAAAGCCACCAAGTCAGTTGATGGCGTCGAAATCTCCGGATGGTTTAGTGAAGACTTCACGCTTGACGAGATTCGCACGCTTCGGGCCCGCGAACGACTGAGTTCGCGGTCGCAGGCGTTCGACGGTCAGTTCACCGTTCCAACATTTGATGAAGTCGTGGCGCTGGCACGGCAGCTCGAACGCGAGCTCGGACGACCGATTGGTGTGTATGTCGAAACGAAGCATCCGTCGTACTTCAGCGGCATCGGACTGCCACTGGAGCCGCCGTTGCTGCAGACGCTCGAACGTTACCAGTGGACCGATCGGCGCGCGCCCGTTTTTATCCAGTCCTTCGAGACTTCCAACCTGCGCGAGCTTCGGACCAAGACCCAATTACCGCTTATCCAGTTGCTCGACGACCGTGGAGGGCCATGGGATCGTCGCGCGGCTGAAACCTTTCGCACGTACGCAGACCTCACGACCGATGCAGGCCTTGGAGAAATTGCCGCATACGCAAATGGCATCGGCCCCAATCGGCGCCTCATCGTGCCGGCCGGCAACGATGGCACCTTGAGTCGCCCCACCGATCTCGTCTCGCGCGCGCATCGTCTTGGGCTCCTGGTCCATGTCTGGACTTTGCGGAGCGACCCGCCGTTTCTGTCGCCCTACTACGGCGGTCGGCCCGAAGCGGAATATGAGCAGTTTCGCGATCTCGGTGTGGATGGAATCTTCACCGACTTTCCCGATGTGGCGGTTCGCGCTCTGAAGCCTCGCTAGAGACGGCCCTTACTCCGTATTCGGCCGAATGCCCGGTCAACAGTTTTTCTTTCTTGTGCCAGCCCTTTCATCAATTTGTTGATCAAAAGAAGACTCTTTGAGACAGGCTGGGACAAGCCAATTGCTTCGGCGGACGCGAAGATGAATTGTCTCCCGACCACGTCATGTAGGAATAATGCCGACTTGACGCACACCGCACGCGGGGCTGTAATTACCGTGCTCAATCGTGCACCGTACGTCCCCCCACTCGTTCGCTGTTCCGATGCCGTGTGAGGGTCCCAAATGACCTTTGTCGCCTTGAACTTGTTTGCGGGATTCGTGAGCGCGCCGGACAACTGCCCCGATACAGGTGTTCCTGAAACTTAGACAGCCACGTCTTCTATGAACTTAGACGGCCACGTCCTCTATGAAGACGAGTGACGGCACATCCACTGTGGCGAACGGCGGATACATCTACAGGCTTCCCCCCCGATTGCTATCGTGTGGCTGCATCGGCACTGCACGAAGAACTGCGATAGAACGGGCATGACCACGGCCGATTCGATCGGCTTGGCGTCGATCTGGATCGAGGCTCTTTCGGTCGACGTAGCTGACGCCGCTCGAGCTTTATCACACCGCCCCGCTGACAGGCGGTTCGCGAGGCTCGCGGCGTCCCAGACTCGTTGGTGCCTTCCACCTCGCACAGAAAGGAGTTGCCATGTCCCTCTTCGAGACACGCGGGCGGTCACATCTGACGACTGCGAGAGTGCTTCTGCGGCGGGTCACGACTCATGTGGTGGTTCTCTTCACAGCCGCACTTCCATCGCAGGCGTTAGCGCAAGGTGTCTGCCAGATCCACATCGTCGACTACAACCTCGATCGATATGTCTATGGTTCGGTCTCGGCGGAGTGCCCAGGAAATTGGCCCCACGATCCACCGTTTGGCAACTGGGGCGTGGACTCTATTCATGGTTCCCGGTACGACGGCTTCCAGTTTCGAGGATGGAAGCAGGCGGACGGCTGGCTGCAATGGAATTCCTGCACGACTCACATCGACTTTTCACCTGCTAACTGTCAGTACTACAACTGGCAGAGTTGCACGACGCAGATCGATACGCCGGTTCGTGAATTCGCGCAGTATTGGTCCGACTTGCTTCCGTGGTCGTGCTCAGACTACGGGACCATCTATACGATGAATAGTTACTTCATGAACGTGTACGAGCTTGATCCTGGCAGCTCAGATACCCAAGTGGCTGTCGCGTCTTACCCTAGCTTCAACATTACGCTCTCGGGAGGCGATGGGTACTACTCAGGTACGAGCAGTGACATCAATCCATCCTCGGTAACCGGTACCTGGGGCGCCAACCTCACCGCGAAGTTGCGGGTGTTCATCGAGATGTGGGGCTCATAGCCAAGGAGGCGGTCATGAAGCGACAGATGCTGCTCGCCATCGCAGTGCTCGGCACTTGCTTCGCGGTCCTCGGTGCAAGACAAACCACACGCGTCGGCGTGATCAACGACGCAGAAACCGGCACACCTATTGCTGGAGCCACAGTTCGCGTGAGTGAGAGTGGCAAGGCGACGACGATGCCTCTTATATCGACCGCCAGTCAAGAAGACGGCACGTTCGAGTTGCCGGTGGACGGTGTCGGGGGTGTTCTGGAGGTTGCCGCTGCTGGCTACGCGACTAAGCGAATTCTGTGACCAACCCAAGAGCAGTTCCCGCAACTTCGGTTAGAACGTGGGGGCATCTTGACCGTGAATGTAACGGATGAGGGCGGAACACCCATTGACGCAGTAGTGTTGGTCACTACATACCATCCGGGCAATATTGTCAGCAGCAGCTTTCGAGCCCGCAATGGTGCCGTTGTGATGAGGGACGCTCCCTCTGGGTACACGTCCATTGTGGCCCGGGCAGAAGGTCTGGCACCTGCGGCTACGAGCCTTGAGATCTCTCCCGGTGGTTCGCACGGGCCCTTGCCAATTGGGCTAGTGAAAGCCGCAACGATACGTGGCCTCGTCTTCGACCGCGACGGGACTCGGCAGCCAGACGCGTCGGTGATCATCGAGTACCCCGATCTGCCATTCGCCAGAACGCTCGCGAACTATGCCAGCCGTCGCACGTCAGGCGACGCGGATTTCGAAATCCGAAATGTCGTTCCTCGGGTGGCTGTCCGCGTGTTTGCTCAGCATCAGGGCCGACGCTCGGCCGTGAGCACCGTGGTACTTGGGGTAGGCGAGGAGCACAACATGCTGCTCCTACTTGAGTAGAATGTGCGTCTGTCCGTTTTCGCGAAAGCGTCCGCGCGATGTCATCGGGGCTCCGTGCCGATCATGGGCTCACTTTCCTGAGATGGTGCAAAAAGTCATCGCGCTTTCTCTGGTCGCCGTGCTGGCACTGCAACTACTCGCAAGCACGGCCGCCGCACAGCCTCCCCCCACAGGACCTCCTGTCGAAGGCACACGCGCGCGAGTCCAAACGCTCTTGGCGAGCAGATCCAAGGCCGAGGTCACATTCCAGGATGGCACCAAGGTTCGAGGTCAAATTGTCGCTGCTGACGACACGTCGTTCACGATTCGTGAAGAAACGACGCCGCGTGAGTCAACCTGGCAATACTTGGACGTGACGAGCATCGACACGATCGCATGGAACCGCAGAAAGACTGCGATTACGTTGGCGATTGTGGGAAGCGTTTTGGCGGTCTTATGTCTTGCCCCGTTTCCTGTAGGTTTCCTCTGTCACGACGATCCGTCCTAGGCTTAGGCTAAGGCTAGTGTGCCGTCCCTGAATTGTGTACTAACTTTCAGGGGCGTGTCGTGCATGAGCTTCCTCCCGATTCGCCCAGCGCACCCGCGCCGTTCATGAGCAGCAAGTTAACGTTACACTCCACTGGGGGACACTAAATTTGAGAGTCATTCACAACTGGTCCTTGACGTCAACGACTCGAAATGAGTGGAATGTCTGTCGCCAGGCAGTCTGAAGGCCTGCGTCCGGAGGTGAGCCAATGAATCGGATCGTCAGTCTGCACCGGCAGCTTGGCTTTGTCGTTCTCGTGGCGATTGTGGCTGCGGTCGCACTGTACGGTCAGGGTCCCGCACCAGCGACCGCACAGGATCCCTGTTCGGGTGCACGGGACCTGAGACTGACCAACGGCAGGTTCGTCACGATGGACAGCCGCGGGTCGACGGTCTCCGAAGTGACAATCCAGGACGGGCGGTTCGCAGCTGTTGGGGGTGGAGGCTCAAGGCGCCTTAGCCCATGCACGCGTGAGATCAATCTGCGTGGGCGTACGGTCGTTCCGGGGCTGATCGACAATCACAACCATATCGTGTTGCTCGGGATTCGGCCGGGATATCACACACCGCTCGAAAACGCGGAGTCGATTGCCGAGCTTCAGGCGGTTCTCAAAGCGCGGGCGAAGAGCGTGCCGGCGGGTGGGTTCATCACGTCAATGGGAGGATGGAACCCGGCCCAGTTTGCCGAGAAGCGACTACCAACCCTGGCCGAACTCGATCAGGCGGTGCCCGACCATCCTGTTCTTGTGTACCAAGCGTTTGCCGGGCCTGCCGCAACCAACACTCGCGGTAGGGCGTTTCTTTCGGGAAAAGGCGTCGCGGTCAGCGACACCGGGGCGATCGAAGCAAACGCGCCGTCGCTCGCGGCCCTCAACGCGCTTCGAGCCGTGCAAACGTTTGAAGACAAGAAGCGCGGAACGATGGACGCGATGGCATATTCGGCGCGGGTCGGCGTCACGACGAATGCGGACATGGGAGCGTTCAATCTGCCGGGAACGCCCGACCTTCAGGGCTCGTTCGAAGCTGACACGCTGGCAAGTGCGAACCAGTTTCGTATGTATGACGCGTTTCTTGCCCTTCACAAAGAAGGCAAGATGACGACTCGACTCCGCATCTATTTCCTGACGATGGACTCGCGCCCTGAGACGCCGGTGCTGGCGGAACGGCTGCGCAACAGCTTCAACGGGTTCGGCGACGATATGCTCAAGGTCTCGGGCATCGGCGAGTTCGCGACGAGCTGGCCTCTCTTTGGTCAGAAGCCTCCGACTAACTACGTGGCGGCACTCAGCCTCATCGCCAAGGAAGGATGGGCTTTTCAGCAGCACAGCCTGTCGGCTGCGGAAAACGAGCTGACCGCCAGCGCGTTCGAAACCGTCAACAAAACCACGCCAATTGCCGACCTCCGATGGTCCATTGCGCACGTGGGCACCATCGATCGACCCATGGTGGATCGGTTCAAAGCGATCGGGGCCGGGATTGCCGTCCACCCGTTTCAATTCCTGGCATCCGGCCGTGGTGGGCCGCCACTACGGATGATCGTGGATAGCGGCGTTCGCATTGGCGCCGGTTCGGACTCGGCGCAGATTTCAACACTGAATCCCTGGAACATCATCTACTACATGGTCACCGGCAAAGGGTCCAACGGCACGCTCATCAATGAAGGGCAGCAGCTCACGCGAATGGAGGCGATTCGCCTGTACACCGTGCAAAATGGCTGGTTCCTGAAAGAAGAGGATCGGCTTGGCTCAATCGAGCCTGGAAAGCTGGCCGATCTGGTCGTGTTGAGTGAGGACTATTTCGATTCTGCGAAGGTCCCCGACGAGGCTATCAGGCGCCTGCGGTCGGTCCTGACGGTCGTCGACGGCCGCGTGGTCCACAATGAGATGTAAATGGGGTCAGACCCCATTTTTTCGAAAATCGTAAATCGCTACCAAGGCATTTGGCGTTTGGTAAACTTTCTGCCGGCTTCGTATCCGCCCGTGCAGATCATCACCCCTTCCTTGATCATGTCGACGACGTCGCGGTCGTTGCATGAGTTCAGGAAAAAGATCTTTGCCTCTTTGGTTGCCTTGAACACACGTGCTCGCGCCTGCAACATCACGGGCGGAAATGGTTCGCCGCCACCACCCGACGGCGGGCCGACGAGCCAGAATCCCATATCTCCAGGTCCCCACTCAGCAAACGCGATTCCAGGGACCCTGGTCGTCTTTTCAGCGTTGGTCAGCGCGTAGCTGTCTTCGATCTTCACTCCCAGCAGGATTTCCCCGGCCTTGTTCAGGGGCCAGACATCGGCCCTCCTCAGATATTCCGTTCCGCTGATGCCCCAGATTTGCGCCGCATAGGTCTGACTGCCGCTGCCGCGAAATCCCTGATCGAGGCCGGGGGCTTTCTCTGCAAACGGATAGCGGCTTGCCTCGACCATCACTTTGGCCGCTTCGGGCGAGCGCGCATGACAAAGAAGGATTCCGTGTACACCTGCGGCGAGCACCTGTTGCACGACCCAGTAATTCGCCCGCATGCTCGATTCATCCAGCCCGAGAACAGGCAGCGTGACGATGACCGCCGGAGTACGATGTCCCGACTTGGTCGGACCGCCGTCGACGAGACCCCGCATGAACTCGCGCAAGGCGGTCATGTCGAAGGCGCCATGTTCCATTTCATAGTTGATGTAATCGGACGGCGTTTGCGCCAGCTTCTTGCCTTCGTCGTAGCCGCCGCGTCCGTTGGTGTAGTAGACCGGCTGGCCTTGCTCGAGGAGTTCAATCGCCCTGTTGATTCGTTTCGGAGTCTGGGCCAGCAACTGGCCTGCAGCCACCAAGAGGAAGAGAAAGGCGTGAAAGGCCGTCTTCATCGTGTGACTCCTTAGCGAAAGCCAAACACCGGGTCTGAAAGTCCGATAAGTAGTACGGGCCGTCGGGCGAAGGCCACAACCATATCACCTTAGGGGTAGATCTGACCGGGCCTCACATCACGGAACTTGGGAGAAGCGAATGTCCATTCTCGTCATGCTTGCCGTTGTCGCCTGGTTCTGGTTTGACGTGAGGCGCGAGCTGCGAGCGCGGTTCTCCCGGCTCGACGGAGATATCCAGGCTCTGCGGGAGCGCATTGCCACGCTGGAGAACAACGCCGGTACGCCAGCCGAGCGGGCGATGCACGCCCCTCCGCGGGTGGTGGAACCAACACAAACGACACAGAAGCCCGTTGTCCCCCAGGCCGCGGTCTACGCCAAGGTGGCCCCACAATCTGCAAGCGTCAACATGGCCGACGACGCAGCCGAATCGCTCGAGACCCGGATCGGGGCCCACTGGCTTTTGTACGTCGGGGTTGTCGCGATCGTGGTTGGCGTCGCTTACTTCGTCAAGCTGGCATTCGACAGCGAGTGGATCACCGAATTTGCGAGAGTGTTGATTGGAGGCGTCGCAGGTGGTTCGCTCGTCTTTGCCGGTGTCCGGTTCGCCCGCGCGGGTTATCCGCTCTACGGTCAGATGATCACCGGCGGCGGCATTGCCATCCTCTATGTCTCAATTTACGCAGCGTTCAATTTCTACGAGCTCATCCCGCGGTCCGTGGCATTTGCGCTGATGGCCCTCGTGACGGCCGCTGCGGCATGGCTCGCTGACAGCCAGCGATCCCAGGGGTTGGCGCTGATGGCCGTGGGCGGGGGATTTGCCACGCCGTTTCTGCTGGCGAGCGGACG
The DNA here is from genome assembly GCA_036556585.1 of Vicinamibacterales bacterium. GTDB lineage: Bacteria > Acidobacteriota > Vicinamibacteria > Vicinamibacterales > JAMQPK01 > DATBJG01. The sequence continues at coordinate 420 of DATBJG010000120.1, read as the reverse complement.
CGATGCGCAGATCGCGCTGTTCACATACGAAGCCATCCTCGTGGCGGGCACGATGTACCTCGCTCGTCACAGGGACTGGCCCGCGCTCAATCTGGTGAGCTATGCGGGAACCGTTCTGACATTTGCCGGCTGGGCGATCCAGTTCTACACCTTCGAGAAATTTCTCGTCACCGAAATCATCCTGACGATTTTCTGCGGCATGTTTCTGTTCATCCTGCGCGAAAACCGCCGGGCGCGAGGTGTGTTCGCCCCGCTGGTGCAGGTCGTGCTGTGGACGGCGCCGGTTCTCTACTACCTGGCTTCGATTGCCGTCCTCTATGAGCATTCGATTCCGATGCTCGTCTATCTGATTCTGCTGAGCGTCGCGGGCGCAATTATCGCTCGACAGATCGACTCCAGCCTCGTCCGGCTCATCGTCTG
>DATBJG010000119.1:0-2079 GCA_036556585.1 Vicinamibacterales bacterium | reverse complement strand
GCGTTGCGCGTCCCTCCCTGTTGTTGCCAGCGAGGCCTTCAGTGCTCAACTGGGTCGCAGCCTGGCGGATTCCACGTAGCGGATCTTCCTGGCCCGTCACCTGCGGCACGCCGATCCGCAAGATGGTTTCATTCTGGGACGGGATCGCGACCGGCTGCCGGCTGCCACAGCACATCAGGACCGCAGCGCAAAGTGAACAGGCCAGAGCTCTTAACACGTGGAACCGATGACACACCCTTACTCGGTTGCTCGCGCCATCAGCATGAGAGACATGAGACATCGTAAGATCGCGGCGCAACGTCGCAATTGTAGCCCCTGGGACGGGCTCTGAGGGTAGGGAGGAGGGTGGTGAGATTTTCGCTTCACCACCCATCGTTGCGCGACCTCTCCGATGTCTTTTCTCGGCCTAAGTGCCGATGAGCCTTAGCGAGCCCTACTTTTTCGGAGCGCCCGGCCACTCTGGATCGTCAATGAGCCAGGGGCAGAAATTGCTCGGCTTGGCATCGGCTGTCTTCGCGGGTTTGAGAACCGTGATCTTCTTCATTGTGTGATCTCCATGAGCGAGCTGGCTGAGCTCTGGGCCAGCGAGATAAGTGCCGAATCAAAGCTGGACTTGTGACATGTCGGCGTGTTCATGTCCCCAAGTTCGGTGTGGGAGGCAACCGAGCACCCTCCCGCGCACACCGGGATATACGCGCAATCTCCGCACTGCTTCCATGCACCAAGCACGTCAAACTTCTTTTCCGCAGCGGCTTGCCAGGCTTCCTGGGGCTTCTGAATGTGCCCGACCGACAGTTTGGGTTCGCCAGTGAATCCGGGACACGCGTAGAGCGCCCCGTCAGGCCCAATCGTGTGGGCGTGACGCTTGTGGATCTCACAGGGTCCCATGTGGACGCCATCGACGGTCTTGAATCCGCGCTTCCGCGTTTCTTCGCGGAGGAACGACATCTTCTCGTCGACGAAGTGGCAGGTATCGCAGATGCTCGATCCAGCACCAGCCGACGTCATGCACGTACCACCGAGCGGTTTGCCATTGCCGCCGACGACTGTCAGCGGAATCAGACCCCTGGGTTGCTCCGGCGTTTTCTCGCGGATAATCGGCTTGAACGCGACCTTGGCCAGCTTGTCCGCGAACTCCTGTTCCATGAGGAAGTCGAGGAGGCCCGGATAACTGTCAACCGATGAGGCATCGAAATTGCCGCCAATCGAGATGGCCACCTTGTCGGCCACGCGGCGGACGTTCTCGATGATCCGGTCGAACGTGCCCTGACCACCGCGCAGCGGCCGCATCCGGTTGTGGGTGTCGCGGTCGCCATCGAGCGTGATCTTGATGCCCTTCAGGCCAAACGGCAGGAGCCGATCGACGACTTCCGGCGTCAGAAGCAGGCCATTTGTGATGATGCTGATCCGCAGGCTGACCCCACGCTCCTGACAGGCTTCGAATGCACGCTCGGCCAGCTGGTACATCACCGGCAGGTTCAGCAGCGGCTCGCCCCCGAAGAATGTCAGAACAAAACCTTGGGCACCCGTTTCGTCCAGCCGGTCTTCAATCCACCGGGCGACCGTCGATGCCGTTTCAAGGGACATCTTCGCGGCGAACTTGTTGTAGTCGCCGTGGTCCCCCTGGAAGCAGTAGTCGCATGCGAAGTTGCACTGGAGCGTCGTCAGCACCGTCACTCGAAGCTCGCTCGTGTCCTCGCGGAAGCGGGAGAAGTAGGCATTCAGGACTTCCCGCTCACGCTCGCGGCTTTCGACGACGAACCCGTGCTCGGCCAGCTCGCCCGCAACCTCGACATCCGACTCGTTCAACCGTGCGCCGGGCTCGGCGCCGAGCCGATCGAGCAGGGCCACCACGTCGGGCGACACGACGAGCTGCGCATCGGTGAAGGTGTTCATCAGGAACACTTCGTTGCGCGCTGACAGAGGCACCCGGACGTTGAACATTGAGGGCTGCATGGTGTCGTTACTCTCGCCGTTAGGCCCAGACTGGCTTGAACATGGTCGTCAACTTCACGTGTGGTTGGTTCCGGGAAAGGCCAGCGATGTCGTTCGTTTGCCTCGCCAAATCAAATCGTCGAC
>DATBJG010000118.1:0-4261 GCA_036556585.1 Vicinamibacterales bacterium | reverse complement strand
GTGAGATAGATTCTGCCGCGGGGCGAGTCCATTTCCTGTCCCCACAGCACGTACGTGGGACAGGCGGGCAGGCAGAACCCGCAGTGCACGCAGTCGTCAACGAGCTCCCGTGAAGGGGGATGATGGGAGTCGAAGATGCCGATCGGGACTGCGCACATTCGCGGCTATCGCAGTCCCAGAAAGTCCGAAAAAGTAAATATCGAAGCCACGACCGCCAGGGCCGTCGCGACCAGACAGAAGATGGCGCCGACGATGTGGTCAATGCGTTCCGGGCGCAGCGGGTTGAGCCACCAGCCGGTGAGGTATCCCCCGGCAAAGCCGCCCGCGTGTGCGTAATTGTCAACGCCCGGCATGATCAAGCCGAAAATGAACAAGATAATGGCATAGCGGGCGGCTTCTCTGGCGACGAGGCTGCTGCCACGACGACCGTAATAAACCATTGCGCCCAGCAGGCCGAAGATGGAGGCCGACGCGCCAACGGTGACGGCGCCGCCAGGGAAGATCGGGAAAAAGGCCGCCGCCGAACTGAGCAAGAAGCCGCTCGCACCGGCGATCGTGTAGACGATGACCATCCGGCCCGGGCCGTAGACTTCGGCGGTCGCCGGACCCAGCTGACGCACCCACATCATGTTGAAGAGGATGTGCAGTGCGCTGCCGTGGAGCCATGACGCGCTGAGCACGGTCCACCAGTGACCCACCACGAAAACCGGGATGGCACCACTTGCGCCGAACCGCAGCAGGGACGCTCTGTCAGGAGCGAACAGCGACATCAAGCCGCGCACCTGAAAGGCGCCGCTCGACAACAAGAGTGTCACCACGTACAGGACGATGCAGGTGCCCAGGACGACTGTCACAAAACCCAGATCACTCCCAAGTCCACGCAGCGCCGGCGCGAACCCCCAGAGGCTGGGATTCCGTCGCCCGCAGGTATAACACCGCTCGTCGTTCACACCAACGAGCGATCCACAAGAAGCACACACGACCGAGCCCGTACGCTGTCTTCGAAACATGTGGTTGAACCTTGTAGAGGTTATACTGGGAAGATGGCCACGCTCAAGAAATCCGCACAGACGATCGCGAATCCGCTCAGGCGCAATGTCGCCATCATTGCGCACGTCGATCACGGCAAGACCCCGCTCGTCGACGGGCTTCTTCATCAAAGCGGGATTTTCCGAACGAATGAGCGGGTTGCCGAGCGTGTCATGGACAGCATTGATCTGGAGCGTGAGCGCGGTATTACGATTCTCGCCAAGAACACCGCCGTTCATTATCGGCCGTCAGGCAGTGTGCAGGATGTGCTGATTAACATCGTCGATACGCCAGGTCACGCCGACTTCGGCGGGGAGGTCGAACGAACGCTGTCGATGGTCGATGGTGTCATTCTGCTGGTTGACGCCTCCGAAGGGCCCCTGCCGCAGACTCGGTTCGTGCTGCGCAAGGCGCTCGAACGTGGTCTTCCACCGATTGTCGTCATCAACAAGATCGACCGTACCGACGCGCGTCCGGCCGAGGTCCTGAGCGAGATCTACGATCTCTTTATCGACCTCGATGCCACTGAGTTGCAGCTCGAATTTCCGGTGCTCTACACGAATGCGAAGCTCGGCATGGCCAGATCCGACCCGGCAACGACAGACGGCGGTCACACGCTGAGGCCATTGTTCGAGGCCATCGTCGAACATGTCCCTCCGCCGATCGGTGACGTGACGCATCCACTGCAAATGCTGGTAGCCAATCTCGATTCGAGTGACTACCTGGGACGTATCGCCATTGGACGTGTGTTCAACGGCCGCGTGCGAATCGGCGATCCCGTCGCGGTCTGCAAGCTCGATGGGCGAATTCAGGAAACGCGCGTCACCAAACTCTACGCGTTCGATGGTCTGCGCCGGGTCGAGATTGACGAAGCAGCCGCCGGTGACATCGTCTGCCTGGCCGGAATCGAGGACATCACCATTGGCGAAACCATCACGGATCCGGAACAACGGATGCCAATTCCTCCCATTGCCATCGATGAGCCGACCGTGTCGATGATCTTTGGCGTCAACACGTCGCCGATGGCTGGCCGGGACGGCCAGTACGTCACGTCACGCAATCTGCGCGACCGGCTGAACCGCGAGCTGCTCGGCAATGTCTCGATCCGGCTCGAAGACACTGAGTCGCCGGAGCAGATCAAGGTTGTCGGTCGAGGCGAGTTACAGCTGTCAATCCTGATTGAGATGATGCGGCGAGAAGGGTACGAGCTGCAGGTATCGCGGCCGGAGATCGTCACGAAAGAACAGGCCGGTCAGATTGTCGAGCCGGTTGAAGAACTGATCATTGACGTGCCGGAGGATTTTCAGGGTGTCGTGATTGCCCAGGTCGGGGGCCGGCGTGGAACCATGACGAAGATGGTCAATCACGGGAGCGGGCGGATCAGGATGGAGTTTCGCATCCCGACCCGCGGCCTGATCGGCTTTCGGTCACAATTCCTTACCGATACGCGGGGGACCGGCATCATGAACCACCTGTTTTCAGGGTGGGAGGCGTGGCACGGAGCCATCCCTGCCCGCAGTACGGGCGCGCTGGTGGCAGACCGCGCCGGTGCCGCTACGGCGTATGCCATCTCGAATCTCCAGGAACGCGGCGAGATCTTCATTGAACCCGCGACGCCGGTGTACGAAGGCATGATCGTCGGCGAGAACGCACGCCCAAACGACATGGACGTGAACGTCACCAAAGAAAAGAAACAGACGAACATGCGAGCATCGACCGCAGACGAGGCCATACGCCTCATCCCGCCACGACGGCTGGGCCTCGAGCAGGCGGTCGAATTCATCAACGACGATGAGTTCGTTGAGGTGACACCTCAGAACATTCGTCTTCGAAAGAAGATTCTGATGGCAAACATGCGCCCGAAACGGGCAGAAAAGTAGCGGCGGGTGTAAGCAAACCCTTTCCTCAAACAATGACGAACGGCATTTGGTACGCCGTTGGCGCCTATCTGCTGTGGGGCATTCTTCCAATCTACTGGAAGTGGATCAGCCATGTGTCGGCGCTCGAGCTCATCGCGCACCGGATTGTGTGGTCGTGCCTGATATTGGGTGGTGCGATTGTCATAGTGCGTCAATGGACGTCGTTCACCACTACCCTGACCGCGCGCGTCATCCGGCTGTATGCGCTGGCTGCTCTCTTCATTGCCATCAACTGGTTTACCTACGTCTGGGCCGTCAATACCGGGCGCGTCGTGCACGCGAGCCTCGGCTACTTCATCAACCCGCTCATCAGCGTTGTCCTTGGCGTCATGGTGCTTGGCGAGCGCCTGCGACCGTTCCAATGGATGGCTGTTGGCCTGGCCGCACTGGGCGTGTTGTACCTGACGCTCACCTTCGGCGTGCCGCCCTGGATTTCGCTCACGTTGGCCAGTTCGTTTGGCGTCTACGGGCTGGTGAAGAAGACGGCCCCGCTTGGTTCGATTCACGGTCTGACGGTCGAGACGGCAATCCTGCTTCTGCCCGCGATTGGCTATCTGGTTTTTCTGGCCGGCGACGGAGCCTTTTTTCGGACTGGTGTGCCGACCGCCATCTTGATCATCGGCACCGGCCTCGTGACCGCGGCTCCGCTGCTGCTGTTTGCCTCGGCAGTGCAACGGGTTCCACTGTCGCAGATCGGTCTGTTGCAGTACATCGCCCCGACGATGCAGCTACTTCTGGGCGTGTTCCTTTACCGCGAGCCGTTCACCCGAACGCAGCTCATCGGATTTTCGATGGTCTGGGCGGGGCTGATCGTGTTCGGGCTGGAAGGATTTCTCACACGAAGACAGGCCATCGACATTGGTGATTTGGCGATTCGTGATTTGTGATTGGTTGGCGATTTGTGAGTACTGATTGGTGATTTATTGATGATTTGGGGCGACCGTGACGAGTGCCACGCTCCGTCCCATGAAGGCGCATCAGGCCGCTCATGCTATCGCCACCATGTGCCGCGTCCGGCCGGCACCCGATCTGGTCCAACGGCGATTTACGGCGACGGGCCCGAATCCAGCTCTGGGTGGCGGATATCACCTACATCCCGACGTGGGCGCCGACCGAAAACGTTAACCTGTCCACGAAACCGGGGCAGGCCCAAATAAATCACCAATCATCAATCCCCCAATCGCCAACGATTCGCCAATCACGAATCGCAAATCACCAATGTGTTATTGGCGTGGTTTGTGCCGCTTGGCGGCCTTGGTCAGCGATTTCCATCGGCGCTTCTGGTTCTGTGCCGTCCTCGGATCCTGCCGGGC
>DATBJG010000117.1:0-4819 GCA_036556585.1 Vicinamibacterales bacterium | reverse complement strand
GGAGAACGTTCGGATCGTTCGGAACGTTCGGGCGTTCGGATCGTTCGGAACGTTCGGGCATTCGGAACGTTCGGAACGTTCGGAACGTTCTAAACGAACGACCCGAACGACCCGAACGACCCGAACGACCCGACGTTCTAGAAATCGAACGTGACGTTCAACCTCGCAAGCCGCGGATTGAGAATCGCGGTTGGCGTCAGATAGGTCGCTCCGTAATTGAGCTGGAACGCCGTCCCGGTATTCGCGTTGAAGATGTTGAGGAAGTCAACGGCAATCGACGTCCTCGTATCCCCGAACCTCAAGATCTTCCCAAAACGCGCGTCGAGGACGTTGATCCGATCGGCATAGTGCACGCCAGGCTCGAGCAGGTTCAGGTTGACCGCCTGACCGTTGACGACCGTGGCGTAATTGGCCGACAACCCGGTGCTGTTCCCTTCCGGGGTGGCACCAAACCCGAACGTGGCATTTGGCTGCGATCGGAAGATGCTGCTAACGAGCACATCGATCTTCGGAATCGTGTACGACGCGAGTCCACGGAACTGCGTCTGCCAGGATTCGACCTTGTGACACGAAGATGCCAGCTGTGTTGCCGGCGGTGGAAACGCCGAAGGATTCGTCAACGCCGGATTGAGCAGCTCAGGTACCTCCGCCACGACCTGACAGTTATCGGTGACGGCCCGACCGGTGCTGGTGCCGGCCTGCAGCACGAGTCCGTTCTGCAGCCGCGCATTCACCACGGCGTCCACCCCGTGCCAGTAGTTGGTCCAGTCGCCATAATCGCTGGCAAACGTGTATCGGTTCTGAATGTTCGCCGTGTTCACCCCAGGCTTGGCGATGAAGTACGAAGCCGGATATCCCCCACCATTCGGCAGCCGCGGATCGTTCGGCGCTGTGATCGTAACCAGATCGAAATCGCTTGCCGACAGGTTGATGTTGTCGAACAGGAAGAAATTGCGGAACCACCGGCGGTGGTAGCCAACCTCGACCGAGGTACGGGCCACAACCTCCTGCTGAACCGCCACACCGAACTGCCAGTCGTACGGTCGCACTCCCCATCCGCTGAGCACCTCGGGATTGACCAGCGTCAGTGCGTTCGGATTCGCGAAATTCCCAAGGTCCGGAGCGATACACTCGCCGTTTGGCCCAGGATTCAGCATGTCGCAGTCCGGCAGATGATTCTGGTTGAAATCGATGAACAAACGCGACGCCGTGGTCTGGAAGTTCGGACCCCGTCGGCCGTTGCGTCCATCGAGCGCCGGGTTGCTGATGGTGTAGTTCTCCTGATTGTTGGCACTCTGGAGGTACTTGCCAACGTTCACGCGGAGGGACGTCTTGCCGGTGCCAAAGAGGTCCCAGGCGACACCAGCGCGAGGCGTGATGTCGTTATAGCCGGTGACCCCGTCCGATTTCGGGAAGGAAATCGGTGCCGCATTCCACCGGGATGCCTGTGGCGCGCCGTTACCGTCCGCGGGGAAGAAGCTCCATGCGCGGTCGAAACGCAGGGCTCCCTGCAGAGTGAACCGTCCAACCGTCCACTGGTCCTGCGCGTACACGGAGTGATACGTCGTCCGGTTACTTTGCAGCCAGGGCGCAATGCGAATCGTGGCCTGACCGAAGCCGGGAACGCCAACGATCGGGGACAGGTCCGTGATGGTCATCTGCGGATCGCTGGCCAGATCCATCGTGTTTTCCACGTGGTAGGCGCCCTGATACCCGAACTTCAGGTTGTGTGCGCCGGTGGCGTACGTCGCGGACGCGCGCCACGTGTTCGGGTTCTGGTTGTTGTCGAGCATGTTGTCGACCGCGCGGTAAACCTTGAAGAACGGCACCAGCTGGGTCACCTGCACCAGGTCGGTGATGGCGCCCGGCTGCTTCATCCAGCCCCAGTGGCTCAGGAAGGTCGCGTAGCCCGCCTCGAGGAGGAGCTTGTTGGTCACGGGCGACGACCAGGTCACCTGCGAGATGATCTCGCGCCCGTCCCAGTAGTTGCTGACCGCTTCGGGCGAGAAGCCGGAGCCAAAGACGCTTCCGGTGGTCCAGTCCTCACCGCGCGGACGGCATCCCTGATCCAGGCTCTGCGACGACTGGTCGCAATCCCATTGATAGTCGTAGTAGAAGCCGAACTTGTTTCGTGGCGTCGCTTGAGCCGTCACGCGAACGGAAGTGATCGTCTTTGCCGACGCCGTGCGCGCCTGCACACTCCGATCCTCGACGTAATCCCAGCGCGCGGCATTGCCAGCGTTCGCGTTGCCAAACAGGCCGGGGATCTCTTCGTGCTGCCCTTCATCACGAATGTTCGCAAAGAACCAGAGCCGGTCGCGCTTGATGGGACCGCCCAACGCAAAGCTCACGTCCCACAACTTGATGAGACCGGCCGACGTGACGCCTTGCGCCATCAACTCGGCGTCGAGGTTGTCGCCTTGCGCCCAATCGCCCGCGCCGGAAGCAAAGATGCTGCCCTGAAACGAATTGCCTCCGGTTTTCGGTACGAGGTTCATCACCGGTCCACCGGTTTCGTTCTCTCCCAACGCACCTGCCAGGATGATCTGCATCTCCTGAGCGTTCGCAATGTCGTACGCGTTGCCAGAGACGCCGCCGCCGTTGAAGGCGGCCCCAACGCTGAGGCCGTCCAGCTGCACTCGCCCTTCGTTGGCCGGTCCGCCATGAATGCTGAAGAAGCTCGGATTTTGCGAGGCGGACGAATTGGCCCCACCACCCTGCAAGCTCGGCACGGCCGCCAGGATGGCGCCATAGCTGCGCGCCGCCGGAAGGTCGTTGATGGTCTGCGTGTCGAGCACGGCCTGATGCCGCGTACTCGTCACGTCGACGACAGGCGTCTCGCCCGTGACGTTGATTGTTTCCGTCACGGCACCAACGCGCAGTTCGATGTTGATCGTGATGACGCCGGCGCCAGTGACCTCGATCCCCTCACGTTTGACCGTGGCAAATCCGGAAAGCGTGTATGTCACCTCGTAGAGGCCAGGACGCAAATCGACAATCTGATATTGGCCGTTGCCGTCAGTCGTGGCCGAACGGACTCGTTCGATAAGTGCCGGGCTGGCCGCCTCAACCGTGACGCCCGGCAGGATGGCGCCCGACGTGTCCCGGACCACACCAGCAACGGTCGCCTGGGCATGCGCCAGGGCAGGAATCAGGAAAATGGCAAGAATCAGCAGTGCCTTCACAAGTTTCTGCATGAAGTTGTCTCTCCCGTTTTTTCTCCCTTGACCAGACTGTGCGCTGTCAAAATGTACACACTCCTGCATTGCACGAGATCCAGGAATTCGTACTGACTGTGGGGAAGAATCCGACAATTTGAACGTTCCTAACCTCAGGGGAGCAATTCTCTAATTAAAACAACTACTCCTGTCGAGCGAAGCAAGGCACGCAAGACGAAGGCCAAATACCTGCCGTCGAAAAGTCAAAAGTTCGTCAAATTGCATCGCACCATCCTCCCTTCTCTTCTGGTTCACATGTCTTCCTTTCTCTGACGTTCAGTTCGCCGCAGCAGTTGCTAAGCTCCACCGCGCGTGATTTACTTGCACAAGCTTCGCGAGTTTGTGGACCTGGGAGTCCTGCATGAGACTGATTCCATCCAGTACGAGCACAAGCGCCTTCATCTTGGCAATCGTCCTGCTGAGTAGCCAGCCTGCGACGGCCCAAGTGAATCTGGCGGGAGTCTGGGACAACTTCGGCATCCTGCACGAGGACTGGCCCGACCGGCTGCCGGGACCCGAGGTGGGCGACTACGCCGGGGTCCCGCTCAACGACGCGGCACGCCTCAGGGCCGACACGTGGGATGCCTCGCTCATCACGCTGCCGGAATATCAGTGTCGTGTGCATCCTTCAGATTACGTGCCCAGCTTTGCCAACATCCGGATTTGGGAGGAATTTGATCCTGCGACTCAGCAACTCATTGCCATTCACACGCATCACTTCGCGTGGGGAACCGAGCGGACCATCTGGATGGATGGACGCCCGCATCCTCCAGAGTATGCCCTCCACACGTCGCAGGGATTTTCCACAGGCAAGTGGGAAGGAAATATCCTGACGGTCACCACGACGCATCTCAAGGAAGGATGGATCCGCCGCAACGGGCTTGCCCGCAGTGACAAGGCAACCGTGACCGAACACTTCATCCGTCACGGCGATCACCTCACCCTGATGACCGTGATCAACGATCCCGCATACCTCACAGAGCCGATGGTGCGGACGCGCGAGTACGAGTACGACGTCGACGGCCAGATCGGGCCGTACCCGTGCGAGCCGGTCGACGAAGTGGTCCGGGAGAAGGGCGTCATTCCGCATCATCTGCCGGGAACCAATCCCAATCTGGATGAGTATCCGGCGAAGCACGGAATCCCGCCGGACGCGGCGCGAGGCGGCGCCGAGACGATGTATCCGGAATACAGGGTAAAACTCAGAAACATGAAGTCAGCGAAGTAGTGGTGCACATGAACGGAACACGATTCAGACTGGTGGTACTTCTCACGGTGGCTCTTGCGGGAATTGCCGGGATGGCCACCCTTGGCGTTGGTGGCCTGGCTGCGCAGCAGGGGCAGAACTTCGAGAACGTCGAAATCAAAGTGCTGCAGGTTCGCGAGAACATACACATGCTGGTCGGCGCCGGGGGCAACATCACGGTTCAGACCGGGCCAGACGGTGTGCTGATCGTCGATTCCCAGTTCGCGCCGTTGTCGAACAAGATCCTCGCGGCCATCCGCCGGTTGTCGAACGGACCGATTCGCTACCTGATCAACACGCACTACCACGCCGATCACACGGGCGGAAACGAGAACCTGCGCAAGGCGGGCAGCAC
>DATBJG010000116.1:0-1987 GCA_036556585.1 Vicinamibacterales bacterium | reverse complement strand
CTGCGGCGCGGGTGGCGGTTTGCTGTTCGAGGATCGGGAAGAGCAGGGCAAGCGTATCAGCCAGGAGCGGTTCGATCAGCTGGTGGCCACCGGTGCAAAGACGATTGTCATGGGCTGCCCGTTCTGTTCAATCATGCTGCGCGGGGCTCAAGCGAGTTCGGCCGCATCGGTCGGCTTGGTCGATCTCATGACGTACGTCGATGGCAAGCTGAAGAACGTTGAGCGAGAAGCCTGATTGGCGTACGTCGACATGGCGGCGTGCCCAGATTTCGGCAATTGCCGGTCTGGGTTATCCGCTGGTCAACCTGCTTGGTCGGTCGTTGCGTTGGCAGGTCAACGGAACGGAGCACCTGGACGCGGTCAAGGCCTCGGGTCGTCAACCTGTTCTGGGTTTCTGGCACGGTCGGATACTCCCCGCGACCTACTACTTCCGGCGACGCGGTATCGTCGTCATTACGAGCGAGAATTTCGACGGTGAGTGGATCGCGCGGATCATCGAGCGTTTCGGCTATGGCACCGCGCGAGGATCGACGTCACGCGGCGCACGACGCGCCTTGCTCCAGATGAAGCGTGTTCTCGAATCGGGTGGAACCGTGGCTTTTACCCTGGATGGGCCACGAGGTCCGGCCAGACGCGCCCAGGCCGGAGCCGTTTGGCTGGCTGGAGCGACGGAGAGTCCGCTCGTGCCGTTTCACATTGAAGCCGATCGACACTGGACCCTCGGAAGCTGGGATCGGACCCAGATTCCCCGCCCGTTTACGACTGCGGCCCTCGCCATTGGGGCTCCAATTCCCGTCCCCCGCGATCCGGACGATGCGATGATCGAGCGGAAACGACAGGACCTGGAGCACTCGCTGGAGTTGCTCGAAACCATTGCGAAAGGCATGCTGTCAAAACGGGAGCGACCACTGACCACCGACCATTGACCACTGTCCCAATGTTCGCGATCTTCACATCGGACCGCTACCGCGACCACACGACACCGCCGGGGCATCCCGAACGCCCCGAGCGTGCCGAGGTCATGCAGGCGGTCGCCGACGCCTGGCGCGGCAGCGGAGGCGTTGTACTGCAACCCCGAGCGGCCTCGCGCGAAGAGCTGCTGCGTGTTCACGATTCGAAATACCTTGACCGGATTGCCGCCACCGCCGGCCGTGCCGTAAGTCTGGATGCAGACACGTTTACGTCGCCCGAGTCGCACGACGTCGCCTTGCTTGCCGCAGGTGCCCCGCTGACGGCTCTCGATCAGATTCTGTCGGCGTCGCCCCAGTTGTCGAGAGCTTTTGCATTCGTCCGACCGCCCGGCCATCATGCCGAGCGAAACCGCGCCATGGGCTTTTGTCTTTACAACAACATTGCGGTGGCGGCCGCGCATGCACTTCACCTTGGCGCGAAGCGTGTGGCTGTGGTGGACTATGACGTTCACCACGGCAACGGCACTCAGTGGATGTTCTACGACGACCCACGCGTGTTGTATGTCTCGACGCACCAGTATCCGTTCTACCCGGGCACGGGCGCGGCAGAGGACGTGGGGCGGGGGAAGGGACTGGGCTTCACCTTGAATGTACCGCTCGAGGTGGGAGCCACCGACAGCGACTTTGTGGCGGTCTTCCGGACGCTGGTCGTTCCAGTACTCGATCAGTTCCAGCCGGATCTGATCTTGGTCTCTGCCGGGTTCGACGCTCACGCCCGGGATCCGCTGGCGGGGATGCGCATGTCGGCGGAGGGTTACGGCGTTCTTACCGCGGAACTGTGCGGCGTCAGCGACCGTTGGTCCAAGGGACGACTCGTACTGGTTTCAGAGGGCGGCTATGATCTCACCGCCCTGAAAGGCTGTATCGAGCTCACCGTGGCTATTGTTGCGGGGAAGAAGACAGACCTGCCGGCCATTGGCGCATCACCAGGACGGTCCGCTGCCCGGGCCATTGGGGCCGTTCGCGCGGCTCACGCCCCGTACTGGAAACTGTGACGACGGACGCGGATCTCCGCG
>DATBJG010000115.1:0-6269 GCA_036556585.1 Vicinamibacterales bacterium | reverse complement strand
AGCCGATCGACGGCCTCTTTCCCGCCAAAGATCTGCTCTGCCCTGGCGCGGACTCTGTCGCAGTGTCCGTGCATCCCTTTCCCCAGAAACCGTCCGATCGGCAGGTTCATGGGATGGTCGGTCGAGACGCAATCGACGCCCCAGACGTGAATTTGTTTGTCGAGTAGCCAGTTCACCAGGTCTGGATGTGCGCCGGGATGATAGTGGTAATACAGCTCTTCGTCAGGTGTGGCGCCAAAGTCCGCGTACTTGTGCCAGCCTGTATGCAGGAAGAGGAGATCGCCCTTTCGCACCTCGATTCTTTTTTCAATCATTGCCGGCGTGTACACGGCAAGATCGCCCATCTCATCGCGCAGATCCACGATCACCCCCGGCCCACACAGCCACTCGAGCGGCAGCTCGTCAATCGTCTTGCCAGCCGTCACGAAGTGACGCGGGGCGTCAATGTGCGTGCCCATGTGATTGGACGTCATGATGTATTGCGCGTTGACGCCGTGTTCAGCCTTGCGTTTGATGTACTTCACCTCAAACGGCGGGTAATAGGGCCAGAACGAGCTCCGCTCGTTCAAGGGCTGCGAGAGGTCGTAGATTTTCATCGGTTATGCCCCATCAAAACGTAATAGAGGACAAACGAGACGATGGCTGCCGAGAACCATGCGCCATCGAACAAGAACCGCAACCGCGGGTCGAGCGTGCCGACAAGTGCAACGGCAACTCCAGCCATGAGGGCGGCTACCGCTTTCCAGTTAACGCCGCGCGTGTAGGCATATACGCCGGTCTCGGTATAGAGGTCCCGAAGGTTCAACACGCCACGCCTGAGCACCACGTAGTCGCAAATCAACACGCCGGCGACTCCTCCAAGCAAGCCGGAATAGCTGATCAGCCAGGCTTGATACATGTCAATCAGCTTCCACGGAAGGATCAGGATCCCGACTATTGCCGCAACGAGCCCACCGAGCCGAAAACTGATACGACGCGGCGCGAGATTCGCCAGGCTGTTGGCTGGGGCCACGATATTTGCGGCAACGTTGGTGGTGATCGTGGCAACGATGATCGCGAGCATGGAGACCAGGCCGAGCATCCAGTTACCCGACTCGGCTGTGAGTCGCGCAAGAAGGTCCACCGGATTCCAGATCGCCTCACCATACAGGATGACCGTGGCGCTCGTGACCGCCACGCCCACGAACGCAAACAGCGGCATTGTCGTCATCAACCCGAGCGCCTGGCCAACCGCCTGGTCACGCTGGCTCCGTGCGTACCTGGTGAAATCGGGGATGTTCAGCGACAGCGTTGCCCAGTACCCCACCATGGCCGTCAGCCAGGGAATGAAAAGCGTGCGGATGAATGTTCCTGTGGGGAGCACTTCCCGAGCACGTTCGCGGGCATCCGCCTGCGTCAGGAGCGTGCCGAGGCCACCAACGTTCGCGGCGGCCCAGAGCAGAAGCCAGAGTCCAAGCAAGATCAGAATCGGCGCGGCCAACGTTTCCAGCCACTTTATGCTCTCGGTGCCGGCCCAGACGAAGTACAGATTGATGGACCAGAAGATCAGGAAGCCCAGATATTCGGGCGCACCGTACGCCATGAATCGAACGTCGCCGCCAATCGTCAGCCAGCCCGGCCACAAGATACCAATGAACGCATTGATGGCCAGTCCGCCGACCCACGTCTGGATCCCAAACCAGCCACAAGCAACCACCGACCGCAGGAGCGATGGCAGATGCGCCCCTTTGATCCCGAACGCAGCTCGAGCAAAGACCGGGAATGGAATGCCGTAGCGGGTTCCGGCGTGTGCCGTGATGATCATCGGAACCAGGACGATCGCATTTCCCAGAATGACGGCAAGAAGGCTTTGCCGCCAGCTCATGCCCGCGCCAATCATGGTCGAAGCCAGCATGTACGTTGGAATACACACGCTCATGCCAACCCACAAAGATGCGATGTGCCAGAGATTCCACGTACGCTGGGCGATGGTCGTCGGCGCGAGATCCGCGCTCACCAAATCACCGGACGGCAGGTCGACCGGCAGTTCGATAGCCGTGGCCATCATTGCAGGATCTCGCTCGCCCGCGCGAATGCACGGCCGAGGGCGCGGCGCGTCAGCACCGCAGCCAGATGACGTCGGTACTCGCTCGACGCGTGAATATCCGTGGGGGGATCGATGTCTTGACTGGCGGCCGCCTGCACGGCGGCTTCAATCGAGGCTGCGGACGGAACCTCCCCGTTCAGAATTCGCCCGACCTGCTCGGCCACGACCGGCCGATCGCCCACGCTCAAGAGGACCACGCGCGCATGTGCGCATCGGCCCTGAGCGTCGAGCGTGACTACCGCCGCGCTGCCCGCAAGAGCGTAGTCGCCATGCCGGCGCGACACTTCCTCGAACGCGCAGCCGCTGCGCTCGGGCAAGCGGGGAACAGCCATTTCCACCAGCAGCTCGTCGGGGTTGAGGGAGGTTGAAAAGAGGCCCGCGAAAAATTCTTCAGATCGAATCCAGCGGTCGCGCGTGCGGCTGCGTGCACGCACACGTGCCCCAAGCGCCAGAGCGACCGCTGGCAGTTCGGCGGCAGGATCGGCATGTGCCAGGCTTCCGCCGACGGTCCCTCGGTTTCGAATCGCCAGGTGAGCAATAAACGGCATCGCCTCATGGAGCAGCGGCGCGAGGCGGCGCACAATTGCACTGCGCTCGACGTCGCGTTGGCGGGTCAATCCACCGACCGAGAGCTCGCCCGCCTCTGCTCTGATGTGCGAAAGCTCGCTGATGTGATTGATGTCGACGAGAACCGCAGGCCGCGCGAGACGGAAGTTCATTGCCGGAATCAGGCTCTGTCCTCCCGCAAGCGGCTTGGCCTGGTCGCCATGTTGCGCCAACAGGTCGAGCGCTTCTTCCAGCGTGGTTGGCCGGTAGTACTCAAAGGTCGGCGGCTTCATAGAGCATTAGGGATTCGCGATTCGTGATTGACGAATCGATGGTGATTGGTGACCTGCGATTCGCGATTTATTTACGAACATCGGATTTCGCGATGAGCTCATGTAGCTTGTTCGGGCTCAGCGGGATCTCGCAAATTTCAATCTCATAATCCGCCAGCGCATCTTCAACCGCCTGGGCAAAGAGCGCCCCGGTTGGAATGCATCCCGCCTCACCGACCCCTTTGAGCCCAACGGGGTTGAATGGCGATGGGGTTTCCAGGTGCGCCATCTCCACTCGAGGCACGTCGGCTGCCGTGGGAAGCAGATAGTCCATGAAGGAGGCGTTCAGCAACTGGCCCTGCTGGTCGTACACGAGCTGTTCATAGAACGCGTTGCCAATTCCGTGGGCGACACCCCCCTGGATCTGCCCTTCGACAATCAACGGATTGATCAACCGTCCGCAATCGTGCACGACGATGTAACGTTTGATTTCAACCATGGAGGTTTCGGGATCGACCTCAACGACCATCGCATGAACACCGCTCGCGGTGCTTCCCCGATCGGGTCCAAAGTAGGCCGTTGCCTCGAGTCCCGGTTCACTGCCTGGCTGCACGGCGCCGCGGAGAGGATTTGCCTCGACAGCCAGCGCCCCGAGCTCAATTGCCTGTCCCGTCGCTCCGCTATCCCCAACCTGGACGCGTCCACCTGAGAGGACCAGCCGGTCTTTGGGTACGTCCAGCATCCGTGCCGCCAAATCCAGGATTTTTTCCCGAACAGCGGTGGCAGCTGCATGACACGCGGTTCCCGCGACCACCGCCCCGCGGCTCGCAAATGTGCCGGTCCCCCAGTGGAATGCACGTGTATCACCAGTGACCACGCGAACTTTCTCTACGTCAACGCCGAGTACCTCCGCCACAACCTGCGCCAGTGCCGTGAAGTGCCCTTGCCCCTGTGTGCCCACACCGGTGGCCACGCGCACCTCTCCGCTTGGCTCGACGGTCACACGCGCACCTTCGTAGGGCCCGATGCCGGTACCCTCTACGTAACACGTCACACCAATCCCAACGTGACGTCCGGCCTTACGAAGCTGTGGTTGTTCTTCGCGCACGAACCGGTCGTAATCGACGATTCGCGCAGCCTCCTCCACGGCGGGCAGGTAGTTGCCACTGTCATAGACCAGCGGTGCGGAATCCTGAAACATGATTCCGTGATTGTGGGGGAACCGGTCTGGGCCAATCAGATTGCGTTTCCGAATTTCGACCCGATCGATCCCGAGACTTCTGGCACCAATGTCGAGCAGGCGCTCGATGACGAACACGCCATGCTGCCGCCCCGCACCCCGAACCGGCGTGACGAGCGTTTTGTTCGTGAAAACGGCCGTGAACTCACTCTCGTAGTCGGCAATGTCGTAGGGCCCGAGGAGCGTGCACTGACTGTTGATGGGAATCGTCAGGCCGTAGCTGTCGTACGCACCGGAGTCGTGAAGGAAGACGTCGCGGACTCCCAGGACCCGTCCTTCTCGACTGAAAGCAATCTCGGCGTCATGGATCTGCCCGCGCTCCTGCGTCGTCGCGAGGAAGTTTTCCTGACGATCTTCAGTCCATTTGAGAGGGACGCCGAGCCTTTTGGACGCCCAGGGGACCAGGACCTCCTCCGGGTAGAACATCATGATCTTCGGGCCAAATCCTCCGCCGACGAAGGGAGCAATCACTGTGACCTGTGACTCGAGCAGATGCAACATCTGGGCAAGGCCGTTCCTGATGGGAATGGGCGCCTGGGTCGTATCCCAGATCGTGAGCTCCTCGGCACGGGCGTCCCAGGACGCCACCACCGCACGATTCTCGATGGCCGCCGCTGCGCCGCGATCGTAGAGAAACCTCCGGCGAATCACGAGGTCGGCTTGAGCCCGGGCGCGCTCGTACTCGCCTTTTCGCTGCACCACGTGCGCGGCAACGTTGGACGTCAGGTGTTCGTGGATGAGAGGCGCTGCAGGGTCAAGCGCGGCCTCGAGATCCACGACGGCCTCGAGCGGCTCGATATCCACGAGCACGTCCTCCATCGCGTCCTCGGCCACATAGCGGCTCTCGGCCACGATCATGGCAATCGGCTCGCCCACATGCCGCACTTTGTCTCGAACGAGAGGCACTTGAGTGCACTGGTGAAAAACGAGGTCTGGAATGGGCGGCGGTGGAACGAGCAGCGGCCCGGGACGCCAGTAGTCGCCCAGATCGGCAGCGGTGAAGACCGCCAATACTCCGTGCCTTTGACGAGCGGTTGATACATCGACGCTGCGCAGACGTCCGTGCGCGTAGTTGCTTCGCACGAACGCGACGTGCAGCATTCCCGGCAACTGGACATCGTCCACGAAGAGCGCGCGGCCCGTCAGCAGGCGCGCATCTTCATTCCGAAGAATCCGCTTACCGAGGTAGCGTGGCGTCACAAGCAAGCTTTACGGCGTCAACGATGTTCTGGTAGCCCGTGCAACGACAGAGATTTCCGGAGAGTGTCTCGCGGATCTCGCGTTCGCTCGGATCGGGATGATCCCTCAGCAACGCGACAAGCGTCATGAGGATGCCCGGTGTGCAGAATCCACACTGCAGGGCGTGGGATTGTCGGAATGCGGCCTGGAGAGGATGAAGCTCGCCGGCGTTTTCTGGAGACAGACCTTCGACCGTCGTCACCTCGTGCCCATGGGCCTGTACGGCAAACATGAGGCACGATCGCGCCGCTTCGCCATCGAGCAGGATCGTGCACGCTCCGCAGACCCCGTGCTCGCATCCCACGTGCGTTCCGGTCAATCCAAGCGTCTGTCGCAGAAAGTCACTGAGCAGCATCCGCGGCTCAACCGATCGTTGATACCGCAGGCCGTTGACGGTGATCTCGACTGGGGCCAGCGCAAGAGGTTCTGGCAAGTTCCGCTCAGGTCGCTTTGTGGCTATCGAAACTTTGGATGGCTTCCTCTTCCGATGAGTAGGACTCGAACACGGTCAACAGTTTCGTAATGTTCAACACGCGAAAACTGCGCAGGTGCAGGCGGCACAGCTTGAGCTGACCATCGCGTTTGTGCAGCGTGATGTACTTGCTGACCATCATGCCAAGACCCGCGCTGTCGATGTGCGTCACCTCGTCCAGGTTGAGCAGGATCTTTCGCTTTCCAACCTGAACCAGCTGGTTGACGGTATCGCGGAACAGATCGTCGCCGTCCCCGAGAATGAGACGGCCCTTCAACTCGAGGACCGTGACGTCACCGACCGAGCGCTCGACGATTTGCATCTGACGGCCCTCGACTTCCGCGCCCCTGGCCGCTTCGGTCCGCCGCTTGCCTACCCGTACGACGAGTGGGGCGGATTATACCGAATCCGTCT
>DATBJG010000114.1:0-2879 GCA_036556585.1 Vicinamibacterales bacterium | reverse complement strand
AGATCAAGTATCCGATCCTCGATAACGATCAGGTTGCGAAGCTGCGTCACCTGCCTGCCGGGTCGCCGTTCCGTTCTAAGACGCTCTCGATGGTGTTCGCAGTGGCAGAAGGCGGTCAGGGTCTGGAACGGGCGATGGACGAGCTCTGTCGGAAAGCTGGTGAAGCTGTCGACGAAGGCTACAACATCCTGATCATTTCCGATCGGGACGTCGATGCCACGCACGCCGCCATCCCGAGTCTGCTCGCCACGGCGGGCGTGCACCATCATCTGGTTCGTGCCGGTACGCGCACGAAGTGCGGTCTTCTGCTCGAGTCGGGTGATGCCCGCGAAGTGCACCATGTGTCACTGCTCATCGGATATGGTGCCGGTGCGGTCAACCCCTACCTCGCATTCGAAACCATCGACGACATGATTCGACAGGGCATCCTGTCGGGCGTGGGGCGCGACCAAGCCATTGAGCACTACATCAAGGCGCTCAACAAAGGCATTCTCAAAGTGATGTCGAAAATGGGAATCTCGACATTGCAGAGCTACTGCGGCGCTCAGATCTTCGAAGCAATCGGGCTCAACAAGCCGTTTGTCGACCGGTATTTCACCTGGACTGCTTCGCGAATTGGCGGAATCGGCATCGAGACGGTTGCCTCCGAAGTACAACAGCGTCACGAGCGCGCCTTTGGCCTGAGGCCTGCCGGTCCGATCGAACTCGAGGGCGGCGGCGAATATCAGTGGCGTCGGGATGGTGAGTTCCATCTGTTCAACCCTGACACCGTCTACAAGCTGCAGCACGCCACGCGAAGCGGGCAGTACTCCATTTTCAAGGAGTACACCCGATCAGTTGACGACCAGAATCGTCAAAGGGCAACGCTTCGCGGGCTCTTCCGGCTGCGGCCGCTCAGGCCACCCGTCGCCATCGAGGATGTCGAGCCGGTCGAATCGCTCGTCAAGCGCTTCGCAACCGGCGCGATGTCGTATGGGTCGATCAGCCAGGAGGCACACGAAACGCTGGCGATTGCCATGAATCGTCTTGGCGGCAAGTCGAACACGGGTGAAGGCGGAGAGGATCCTGCTCGATACCGACTCGACGCCAATGGCGATTCCCGGCGAAGTGCGATCAAACAGGTGGCCTCTGCCCGATTTGGTGTCACGAGCGAGTATCTCGTCAACGCCGACGATCTCCAGATCAAGATGGCCCAGGGTGCGAAACCCGGCGAGGGTGGGCAGTTACCCGGGCACAAGGTCTACCCCTGGATTGCGAAGGTGCGATACGCAACGCCGGGCGTGGGTCTCATCTCGCCGCCGCCGCACCATGACATCTATTCGATCGAAGACCTTGCGCAGCTGATCCATGACTTGAAGAATTCGAACCCCCGGGCGAGGATTCACGTCAAGCTCGTGGCCGAGGTGGGTGTCGGCACGGTTGCAGCGGGCGTTGCAAAGGCCCATTCGGATGTCGTGCTGATTTCGGGACACGACGGCGGGACCGGCGCCTCGCCGCTCACCAGCATCAAGCACGCGGGCGTGCCCTGGGAGTTGGGGCTTGCCGAAACACAACAGGTGCTCGTTCTCAACAATCTGCGCGACCGCATCATCGTCCAGGTGGACGGTCAGATGAAGACGGGACGCGATGTGGTCATTGCGGCCTTGATGGGAGCCGAAGAGTTTGGCTTTGCCACCGCGCCGCTGGTGGTGGCAGGTTGCGTGATGATGCGTGTCTGCCATCTCAACACGTGTCCGGTTGGTGTGGCTACGCAGGATCCTGAACTACGGAAGAAGTTCACGGGCAAGCCGGAGTTCGTAGAGAACTTCTTCAGGTTCATCGCGCAGGAAGTGCGCGAGCTGATGGCAGGACTGGGCTTCACCACAATCGACGAGATGATCGGACGCGTGGACTGTCTGGATGTGAAGCCCGCCGTCGATCATTGGAAGGCGAAAGGTGTCGACCTGTCGGAGGTGTTGTATCAGCCGGAAGTGGCGGAGTCGGTTGCCAAGCGATGTGTGACGTCGCAGGATCATGGCCTCGAGAAGGCGCTCGACAATCACTTGATCGAGCTTTGCGCCGAAGCGCTGCACCATCGCCGGCCGGTCGAATTGACGCTCCCGATTCGAAACGTCAACCGGACTGTCGGGACGATGCTCGGGTCGGAGATTACGCGGAAGTACGGTGCCGAAGGCCTGCCCGATCAGACGATTCGCATCAACTTCAGCGGCTCGGCCGGTCAGAGTTTTGGCGCGTTTCTCCCTCGCGGCGTGACGCTCAGCCTCGAGGGCGACGCGAACGATTACTTTGGCAAGGGACTCTCGGGCGGTCAGCTGGTCGTCTTTCCTTCGGCACAGGCGACATTCGTCCCTGAGGAAAACATCATCGTGGGCAACGTGTCGCTCTATGGTGCGACCGGTGGTGCTGCCTTCGTGCGTGGCGTGGCAGGTGAGCGGTTCGGCGTGCGCAACAGCGGAGCGCTGGCGGTCGTTGAAGGTGTCGGCGACCATGGGTGTGAATACATGACCGGTGGCCGGGTGGTCGTGCTTGGCCGCACCGGACGGAATTTCGCCGCAGGGATGAGCGGGGGCATTGCCTACGTCCTCGATGTGGATGGGACGTTCGCCAAACGGTGCAATCTCGGCATGGTTGCGCTCGAGCCGCTCGTTGATCCGGCCGACGTGCAGACTGTGCGCGACTTGATGTCGCGGCACGTGACCACGACCCGCAGCGTGTACGCGGGCGCGTTGCTGGGTGACTGGGCGACCACGCAGCGGAAGTTCGTCAAGGTGATGCCCAAGGACTACAAGCGTGTGCTCCAGGCCGAAGCGAAGGCTCGCGCCGAATCTCGCGAACCCGAGTTTGCCGAGCTCGTGGGCGCGCTTGCCGGATAGACACGC
>DATBJG010000113.1:0-5646 GCA_036556585.1 Vicinamibacterales bacterium | reverse complement strand
TTCTGGGAGGCTCAGTATCCTCTGGAAGACGAGGGAGACGGGCGGGCGGGTGAGTTTCGAGGTTCACCTGCTGAGGCCGCTCTTGCCGTGCGTGATGCGCTCGAAGAGGCCGTCTCGTTGCGCATCCTGCGCGCGGACGTTCCCGTCGGTTCGTATTTGTCTGGTGGGCTGGACAGCTCGCTCGTGGCGGCGCTCGGCCTTCGTGCCAAGCAGGAAAAGTTTCACACGTATTCGATTCGATTCGAGGACGCCGAATACGACGAGACTGAGTACCAACGGGCGATGGTGAAGGCCATCCAGAGCGACCACCGCGAGGTGGTCGTCTCGCGTAAGGACATTGCCGAGTGCTTCCCGCAGGTGATCGCGCAGACCGAGCGTCCGATTCTGCGAACTGCGCCAGCGCCGCTCTATCTGCTTTCTCGCGCGGTCCGTCAGTCGGGGGTCAAGGTCGTGCTCACCGGAGAGGGCGCCGACGAGATGTTTGCCGGCTACGACCTTTTCCGTGAAGCGCGAATCCGCCGGTTCTGGGCCCGTCGCCCTGACTCGAAGATTCGTCCCCGCCTGCTCGCTCGCTTGTATCCGTATCTGTCGCGTTCCCCCGTGGCTCAGCAGGCCATGGCTCGCGAATTCTTTGGCGCCAATCTGGCGGGCTGGCAGTCTTCAGGGTTTTCTCACGGTCCACGATGGAGAACCACGGCCGCCATCAAACGGTTGTTCCACCCCGAGCTCCGTGCCGCCATTGCTGCCAGCGACCAGCCGGATGTCGTGGCGGAGCTGTTGGGCCAGCTGCCGAGCAATTTCAACCGGTGGTCTTACCTCGCGCAAGACCAGTACCTCGAAGTCCGCACACTGTTGTCGGGCTACCTCCTGTCGTCGCAAGGCGATCGGATGCTGATGGGCCACTCAGTGGAGGGACGTTTTCCGTTTCTCGACGCGAACGTCGTCGCACTGGCGAATGCGCTGCCTGCGTCGTACAAGCTCCAGGGGCTCAGCGAAAAGCACGTCCTCAAGCGCGCCAGCGAAGGTCTCGTTCCCCCGGAAATCATTGCCAGGAAAAAGCAACCCTACCGTGCTCCTGACGCGTTGTCCTTTGTTGGCGAGGATGCACCGGCGTGGATCGAAGAGGCTCTCGATCCTCGCGCCGTCGCAAAAGCTGGCGTGTTTTCGCCTCGTGCCATCGAGCAACTCTGGGCGAAGCTTCGCGCCCGACGGGAAAGTGGTCAGTACTCGAATTCGGACAACATGGCCATCGTGGGAGTGTTGTCCACGCAGTTGCTGTATCGACACTTCGTTGAAGAAATGCCGGACTCGCACCAGCCGCCGAAGTTGACAACGGTCGTGGATGCGCTTGAACTGGCCGGATCGCAATCGACAACAGGACCGGGCGAGAGAGCCCGCTAGAGGCCATCAACACATGAGAGAACAACTCCGGAGCTACATTCTCGAGAACTTCATGTTTGGTTCCTCACCCGAGGAGCTCGACGACAACGACT
This sequence comes from Vicinamibacterales bacterium, assembly GCA_036556585.1. Lineage (GTDB taxonomy): Bacteria > Acidobacteriota > Vicinamibacteria > Vicinamibacterales > JAMQPK01 > DATBJG01. Next base: position 4,153 of record DATBJG010000113.1, on the reverse strand, counting down.
CGCTGCTCGAGACGGGCGTTCTGGATTCCACGGGCGTCCTCGAGCTGGTTCTCCATCTCGAGCAGACCTATGGCATTGCTGTGGATGGAAATGAGCTGGTGCCCGAGAACATCGACACCGTCACCCGGCTGCAGGCGTTTCTCCAGAAGAAGGGCGTGGTGGTCGTCGCCTGAGGCCGGCGACCAGCTAGGCGCTGGTGACCGCGACAGGTTCCTCGGTACTTGAGGGCGTGTTGCGGGATCCGATTCGTCGTGCCGGATTGCCAGCCATCACGGAGTAAGGTTCGACAAACTTCGCCCCGAGGACCGATCCCGCCGACACGATGACGCCATCGCCAATGTGTGCCCCTGGCATGACGAAGGCGTTGGCCCCGATCCACACGTTACTGCCGATGACCACGGGCTTGTGCTCGTAGCCCTGATCGATGATGGGACGATTGGGATCCGCAAAGACGTGGTTGACCGACCAGATCTTCACACCAGGCCCGATCAGCACGTGATCGCCAATCTCCATCCCTCCATGAGCCTGGATCGTGTTATCGAGGCCAATCCAGCAGTGGGAGCCCACCGACAGATGTTCGACGCCAAATAGCCGCGTGCCGGGAAATACCCGCAAGCCAGGTCCAGCCCGCTTGAACTTTCTTCCGAGCAGCCAGGCCCGGATTTCGAATCCAAACTCGCCGGGGATCAGGCGGAGTATCTCCTGCAGCACCAGGAAGCTCCAGGATGATTTGCGCAGATCTGTAAAGAGCGCCGAGATGAGGCCCATGCAGGTATCCAGCGCTCTTATCGGCGGTCGGTCACCGCGAAAAAAGGGGTCGGGAGTCTTTTTCCGACTCTCCGTTTCCGGGCGTCGGAAAAAGACTCCCGACCCCTTTTGATAGCATGCCCGCGTGCAAACGCCGCGCAAGCCCGCGATCCTCCTCTGGGTCCCCGCGCTGTCGATGACGCTGGTCTCGTTTATCAGCTACGTCGATCGCAACACCCTGGCACTTCTCGCGCCGACCATCCTCCAGGAAATGCAGTTGACCGCCGAACAATACGGTCTGGTCGTGTCTGCGTTCTCGGTCGCCTACATGATCAGCAACCCGCTTTGGGGGCATTGGCTCGACCGGTTCGGGCTCCGGTGGGGAATGACGACGGCTGTGGCAGGCTGGACGCTGGCCTCGGTCTCTCACGCGTTTACGAGAGGCTTTTTCGGGCTGGCCGCCGCTCGCGCGGCCCTCGGATTTGGAGAGGGTGCCACCTTCCCCGGTGGCCTTCGGACGGTGGTGCAGACGCTACCCGTGGAGAGTCGATCTCGCGGTGTTGCGCTGGCTTACAGTGGCGGATCGCTTGGCGCCGTCATCACCCCAATCATCATCACCCCCATCGTGGTCGCCTGGGGTTGGCGCGCCGCGTTCTGGTTTACAGGCCTGATCGGGCTGGCCTGGATTCTCTTATGGATATTCGTGAGCCGTTTGCCGGCCGTGCGGCATACCGTCGCGAGGGGCAATCATCGCAATACGTCCACGACATTGCCACGTTTCACGGATCCGCGGCTTTGGAGCTTCATTTGCGCGTACGCGCTTGGCGCGTTGCCATTGGGATTCATCCTGTACGCGGCGTCGATCTTCTTGAACCAGGCGATGGGGAAGAGTCAGATCGAGATTGGGCGGGTACTCTGGATTCCGCCGCTTGGCTGGGAAGTCGGGTATTTTTTCTGGGGCTACCTGACGGACCGCGGGCTTCGGAACGCGTCTTCTTTACACGTCCACGGTCGACTCATGATGCTGGCGATGGTCTTCAGTCTGCCCCTTGCGTTCACACCGCGCCTTGAGTCGTTCCCTCTCGTGATGAGCATGCTCTTTCTTGCCATGTTCGTGGCTGCCGGCTTCATCATCCTGTCAGTGTCATATGCCACCTCTGTCTACTCTCGAGAACACTCGGGCTTCATCGCCGGGGCGGGTGCGGGGGCCTGGTCGGCAGTTGTCGCCGTCGTGATGCCGCTTTTCGGACGTCTGTTCGATCGCGCACAGTACGACACCGCATTCGTGCTGGCTGCCGGCTTTCCGGTGGCTGGTTTCGTTCTCTGGTGGTTGCTCAGCCGCGAAAGGCAAGCCTAAAGGCTTACGGAAGGCCCGCCCACGTACTCTACGTCTCGCGCGCGTACGTTCGGTGGAGGTTTTCCAGGGTGCGGCCCATCGATTCGCGCGCGACGCGATCGATGAGCGGCTCGACCACCACACGAAGGCCCAGCGGCACATCACGACTGAGCGTGAGCGACTCGAGCTCAACGATCACGCCGCCGTCAACCTGCTCGTAGCGCCAGTAGGAATTGAGCCGCCAGAGAAATCCGCGGTCATCCCCTTGCGGACGTTCTCGTGCCTCGGCAGTTCCGGCCCCAGACACCTCGACGATTTTCGTCGCGACGCTCCGACTCGACGCACGGGTTGGTCCATGTCGTTGGTAGACGACGTCGTGCTCGGTATGGTAGGTCACGGTGACGATTTTCTTGCGCGTCATTGCGATGAACAGCTTCAACCGATCCGGTTGACGCGCTAATACCCGAAGCGCCTGTACGTCCTCCTGATGCGGTCCGCTCTCCGAGGGGTTCTTGAGCCGGGTCAACAGCGCGTCAAGCGTTACGCCAGGGACGAAAATGCTTCCGCGCCAGTGATGAATCAGGCCGTCGGGCACCTGAATCGTTCGGCCTTTGCCGTCGATCGTGCTCATTTCTCCGATGGCAACACGACCGGCGAGAACCTGCCTGCGCGCCTGCGCACCGTTGTTGAGAAAATCTTGCACGAAAAACGCCTGACCATTTGCCAGCTCACGTCTGATCCGTGCTTCTGTGGCCGCGACATACGTGTTCCAGGCTTCAATCGTCTGCGGCTCGAGGGTCGCCGCAACCGCGTCTCGAGAGCTTCCAGCTCCGAAAACAATCAATGCAGAAAGAAAAATAGCGTAAGTCCAGTTCATGTCCATGCTCCCTGGGAATGCCGAACGGCGAAAGTGCCACCAATTAGGAATGCGAAAACGGTCCGAATGGTGGCTCAAGGCTTTCGGTTGGGGTCGGGGGCTGGAGCGCTCCGCCAGGTACTCGCCGGAGCTAAGATAGGGTGTATCAACCTGGCTCTTCGCGCCATCGTCGTTGCGGTTATTGGCGTCGCGCTGGCAGTCCTTGCCGCGCCAGAAGGCGGAGCAATACGTCTGCAACGCGGGCAGGTCACCGAACCCGCCAGCGAATGGCTTGGCGATCAGAATCCGTCCAGTTTGCCGCGCGTCCTTGTCGAGACGATTCGACAGGATCCTTATTCTTTCTTCCGGCGCGTGAACAGGGTTTGGACCGAGCGGGTATGTCAGGCATTCGGTTCCGAGAAAATGCCCAGCGTTCGATTGCACGGCGACGCGCACGTCGAACAGTACGGGCTGACAGCCACAGCACAGGGACTCGACGACTTCGATGATTCAGCGGAGGGTCCTGCTGTTGTGGATCTCGTCCGCTTCATCGGATCGTTGGATCTGGCTGCGGCGCGACGCGGGTGGCGGGCCAATCGGGCCATCGACCAGTTCTTAGACGGCTATCAGCGGGGGTTGCAAGATCCGTCCTACTCGCCCCGCGCGCCGGGCGTTGTCCAACGCTTGCGGGCCAAGCCTGTGCAAACTCCGGCGGCGTTTCTCGCTTCGTCCGAGGGGAGGATGGAGGCCGTTCCGCCGGAAGTCGAGCCGCAGGCACGCAAGGCGCTCGAACTTGTCGCGGCCGCGGCGACAACGATGCCGCCGGGCTACTTCGCACTGAAGCGCATTGGCGCATTGCAAATGGGCGTTGGCAGCTATACCACGCCGAAGTTCTTGATGAGGGTCGAGGGGCCGTCCGCGGCGCCCGACGATGACGTCATCCTCGAGGCCAAAGAGGTGAGCGACCTCGGGGGTGTCACGTGCATCACGACGCCCGACGATGGAAAGGCGGTCCGCGTGATTACGGGTTCACGTCAGATCGGTCGCCTTCGCCATCAGGTACTCTCGGTGATTCCCGACTTGCGAAGCGACGCGCCGCCACGCAGGGAATACTGGCTTCGAAGCTGGGATCGCACGTACGCCGAAGTTCGTATCCCCGATTTGCGCTCGAATCGTGACCTCGAGGAACTGGCCCACGACGCGGGCGCGCAGCT
>DATBJG010000112.1:0-4238 GCA_036556585.1 Vicinamibacterales bacterium | reverse complement strand
GGACCGCATGTCGAAGCCTCAACCAAGCTTTGTGCCGCCAGTGAGATGGAGAACGTCGTCCTAGGGATCAACGCGCGGACAGACATCTCCAAACTCTCCGCCGTGACCTGTCTATCGGCGGACACGCGATGCTGCGGCAGTTGTTTCATGAAAATTCACCGATCGCTGCCATGCGGTGGGGCGGGTACTGCTACAATGCGTCGGTGCTTCAGGCGAGTCGAAGCGCGCAGTCTGTGACAGTCACGTCCGGGTCTTCCCCTCTCCCAATCCAAATCGGGCCCTACGGTTTCTTGGATCATCGCCTCAACTGCTTGGATTTTCGAGCGATTTCGCTGAACCGATCACGTTGAAAATGCTGGGCTTGCCAAATCTTGGCACGTGGAACGCTTTTTGGTATATGATTCCGGTTTTGCGTTTTCGCCGGCGCGATAAGTAGCTGGCAGCAGGAAGGATAACGACAGGGCTTATGTAAAGATTAACGTTCCTTTCATCAAACCACCATCACACGTAAGAAGCTCAGGTTCAGTCCATCCAAGGAGAGAGAGCCAATGAGAAAGCTGCTTCTTGCGATCCTGGTCATAGTCGTGGGGCTGGCGCTCGCGACTGATCAGGCTCTCGCACAGGAACGATTTGGGGGGTTGACCGGCACGGTCACCGACGAAAGCGGTGGCGTATTGCCGGGCACCACAGTCAACATTACCAACAAGGTCACCGGGCAGGTCCGGTCGGTCGTCACCGGCAGTGATGGCCGGTACGCGATTCTGGATCTCGACCCCGGTCGGTATGCGGTTCGAATCGAGCTGACCGGGTTTACCAGCGTCCAGGCGGACGATATCAACGTGCTGCTCGGGCGGACGCTCGAGTTCGACGCCCAAATGAAGGTCGGCAATCTCGCGGAAACCGTGACCGTCACGGGCGAAGCCACTCCCGTCATCGACCTGCGCACGACGACAGTCGCGCACAACGTCACGGCAGAAGAGTTTGATCGACTCCCGAAAGCGCGCAGCTTCCAGTCGATTGCCATGACCGCCCCGTCCGTTAACTCGGGCGAGCTCGAGGGCGGGTTCCAGGTCAACGGAGCCAGCGGCGCTGAGAACGCCTTCACCGTTGACGGCGTGGTCACCAACGGCCTGATCAACGGTCAGTCACGCCAAGATACGGTGTTCGAGTACCTCCAGGAAGTGCAGGTCAAGACCACCGGCATCTCGGCCGAGTACGGCGGGGCGCTTGGCGGTGTCATCAGCGCGGTCACCAAGTCGGGCGGCAACACGTTTCGAGGCGAGGCTCACTACTACTACGACGGGAGCGGCATCAGCGCCGGCCCGGTGAAGCGACTCGTGCTCGATCCCGCCAATGACTCGAGCGCGTTCTTTGTTCAGGACGACAAACAAGCGGACCACCGCAACGAGTTTGGCGGATCGATTGGAGGACCGATCGTCCGAGACCGGCTCTTCTTTTTCGGGTCGTATTCACCGCGCGTCTTCAACAGCAACCGAAACTATCTGTACAGCAACGGCGTGACGCCGGGCGAGCAGGATCGGCAGATTACGTACCAGCAATTGTTCGGCAAAATCACGTATTCAAACAGCCGCTTGACCGCGCATGGCTCGGCGCTCTGGACGCCCACGACGGCGGATGGCACGCTGCGCGCGTACGACGGTTCCGTTCCAAACGGCCTGGTCAATTCGCAGGAGGCTGAAGCGGCAAACATCCCTCGCGGCTACGAAATCAACCAGGTCAACACGAGCGGAACGGTGGACGTCACGTTGACGCCTACCTCCTTCCTTAGTGCACGCGGCGGCTATTTCCACGACAGGTACAGCGACGTTGGGATCTCGTCAACAACGTCGTGGACGTACCAGAACGCGAACGCGCTCACGATGCCGGGGCTGCCGGCCAGCTTGCGGCTTCCGAATCAGTCTTCGAATACGCCGCGCGCGCTAATCACGGAGTACGACACCACGAAGCGCGGTTTCTTCAACATTGATTACAACAACGCTTTTTCCGGTGGAGGTCTCCACACCCTCAAAGGTGGGTTCGGCGTCCAGCATACCGAGAATACGGTCCTTTCGGCCTATCCGGGCGGCTACGTGTTCCTCTTCTGGGATGCGGCGTTCACATTCGGCGGACAGTCCGGCCGGGGAACGTACGGCTACTACGAGGTCAACGACCGTCAGATCAACGGGACGGCTGGTGCCAACATCCTGTCCTTGTACGTGCAGGATCAGTGGACGATCGGGAACCGGCTCACCTTCAACCTCGGCCTCCGAACCGAGAGCGAGAAAGTCCCCACGTTCAGGCCCGATTACCTGGAGAACGCGATCGAATTCGGGTTTGGCGACAAGCTCGCCCCGCGGATTGGGGCAACTTACGACCTCAGTGGCGACGGTCGCGCCAAGCTGTTCGGCAGCTGGGGCCGGTACTATGATTGGACGAAATACGAGCTGGTCCGTGGATCCTTCGGTGCCGAAACCTGGTGCATCTACTACCGTGGCCTTGAAACGCTCGACATCAACAGTCTGAACCTGTCGAACAAGCCCGGTGGCGATTTGTGGTTCTCCAACCCGGGCGGCTGCCGCGATCGTCGTGTGCCGTCGTTCCAGGGAAGCATCGATCCCGAGCTCGAACCGATGAGGCAAGACAGCACCAGCGTCGGCCTCGAGTTCCAACTCAACGCGCGCTCCGTCGTCACGGTGCACTACGTGCACAACGAGCTCGGGGAGACGATCGAAGACGTGGGATTCCTTGACGAAACTGGCAACGAAGGGTACCTGATCTCGAATCCTGGCAAGCGTCTGACCGCTATTCAGTTCCCGACTGGCGCCACACCGCCCGGGCAGCTGACACCGAGGCCGAAGCGGCAGTACGATGCGTTCGAAATCGGGTACAACCGCCGGTTTGCCGACAACTGGTTCTTCAGTGCGAACTACACAATCAGTCGGCTTTACGGGAATTACGCGGGTCTCGCAAACTCTGACGAATACAACACGCCGACCACGGGAGTGACGGCTAGCGTTCCCCAGCAGCAGGCTGGCACCCTCGCTCGACCTGGTGGCAACGTCAATCGTGCGTGGGACCTCGACGAGTTGCTCTTCGACTCTCGCGGGAACCTGGATGTGCGCGGCCGGCTCGGAACCGACCGCCCACACGTCGTGAAATTGTACGGCGCCTACCAGTTCCCGTTCGGCACGCAGATCGGCGCGAACTTCTATGGCGGCAGCGGAACGCCGATTTCCACTTACGTGACCTCGACGCACAGTGCCGACATTCTGGTCGAGGGGCGTGGCAATCTCGGGCGGACCGATGTCCTTACACGGACGGATCTGCTGCTGACGCATGAACTGGCAATGGCGGGGAACAGACGGCTTCGTTTTGAGCTGAACGTGCTGAACCTCTTCAACCAGAAGACGTCACGGCATATCTTCAACTACCTGAATCGAGGAGCCGGTGTGGAACGAGGCTCATCGCTCATCGACCTGAGTGAAACCGATCTGACGCAAGGTTACGACTACAACGCGTTGATCCGCGCGACGACGGATGGCGCCAACGCGCTTGACCCGCGCTACGGAATGGACGACCTGTTCGAGAATGGCGCGCGGGGCCAGTTCATGGTGAAGTTCCTCTTCTAGGCGCTCGGATTTCGGCTCTGGGCTCTAGCGTCCAGGCTTTCGGGACTCGGGATTCGGGGGTTACGCCCGGGTCCCGAGTCCCTTTTTTTTTTGGCGGAGCCAAACGCCACATGCTTCGGCGCTTGCACTACTTGCCTGCAGTGCCTATACTAAATGCATGCAATATACCGTCCGCGGTATTCCGACAGCTCTCGACGCTGCGCTCCGCCAGCGCGCTCGTGCGACCCGCAAGAGCCTGAACGAGGCCACCATCGAAGCCCTCGAAGAAGGGACTGGCCTCGCCGGTGTCCCGCAAAAGCGCCGCAATCTGAGCGACATCGCCGGAACCTGGAAGACCGACAAGCGCCTGAGCGCCGCGCTCGCCGCGCAGGACCGCGTGGACGAGGACCTCTGGCGATGAGGGTCGCGCTCGATACGAATCGGTACGTCGATCTTTGCAAGGGGGTTGTCGAGACCGTGACGGTCCTAGAGGAAGCCGAGGCAGTTGTCCTGCCGTTCGTGGTGCTCGGTGAACTTCGAGCCGGGTTTGCCCTGGGACGCCATTGGGTGGAAAACGAACGGACGTTGCGGCGTTTTCTCCTGAAGCCCGGTGTGGGAGTCCTCTTTGCC
>DATBJG010000111.1:0-4709 GCA_036556585.1 Vicinamibacterales bacterium | reverse complement strand
GTGCGCGCCGTCATCGACGAGCCAGATGTGCCGCTCGGGATCGTACGGGCTCACCAGCACGCGGTGCGGCCGGACGAACATCTTGTTGTGCTGCTCCCACGATTCGATCAGCTTGCCATTGCGATCGACGATGTTGACGATGTGATCCCAACGGGGATGACGGGACGGATCCTTTTGCGACAGGTCATAGCCTGATGCATTTCGCTGCGGGATGAAGCTCTCGGCCGGACCCCGGTCGTCTTTCTGCTCGGGCAGACAGCCGCGGCTGAAGATGATCACGCGATCGGGACTTTCCGCCCAGATGCCCGCCGTCGATCCAATGACATATCCCGGGCCGCAATAGTTCTGTGGCCAACCCGTCACGACGTCGTACGGTCCTGTCTCGTCGCCTCCGCCCTTCTCCTGGGGAGCCTGGGCCCAGCCAGCACCTGCCAACATGACGAGCGCCGCAATCGCGGCCAGTGTGTACTTGTTCACAGCATCCCCCTTTTCGCCGACTATTTCTCTACTTTGAACTTTGCGCTTTTCCACTTTCGTACACGACTCTCCCTCCAACCATCGTCAAGACCGGCTTGATGTCTTTGATTTGATCGGCGGGTACGGTCAGATAGTCCCGGTCCAGGGCCACGAGGTCGGCAAGCTTGCCTGGCTGCAGCGAACCGAGATTGTTCTCCTGGAACACCAGATACGCGTTCATACGCGTGTGGGCAATCAGCGCGTCTTCACGGCTGATCGGATGACGCATGACCTTTGTGCCGCCCACCATCTTGCCGGTCACCGCCCAGCCCAAGGTCACCAGCGGCAGAATCTGGTTCGCACGGTTTCCATCACTGCCCAGTCCCCAGACGATCCCGCTCTTCTGAATCACGTCGAGAGCACCCAAGTCGTACGCACGCTCCCCGAAGACTCGCTGATTGATCCCGCCATTGATGACCGCCCAGGGATGAACCGCCGCATACATCCCCAACTCCCGCATCCGCGCGAGGTGTGAGGCGTTCAGCTGGTTGGCATGCGCGAGCACCCAACGCAGATTCTTGATAGGGTACTCTTTGTTGACGGCCTCAATCTGATCGAGGAAACCGTCAATCGTGTTTTCGAGATTCGCGTGCACGTGCAGTGGGAGTCCTGCTTTGGCGATTTCCGTGACAATGCGCCGCCAGAGTGCAAGCTGCTCGGGTTTCGGATCGGACTTGCGAAGGAACATCGGATCGTGCAGCGGACCGTACACGCCTTCCCCGAAGAAGATGTGATCGATGTAGTGATCACCCTGAAACAGCTTCATCTGGGAAATCTGCGGAAGCGCCTTCTCCACCTGCTCGGGAGTTGTTCCGACACCAACGCCATTGATGCAGAACACACGAACGTTCAGCTCTTTCTGATCGGCCCATCGACGATACAGGCGCAGGAGATCCGCCTCGCAGCCTGCACTCCCAAACGTCGTGAGGCCCATCCGGTTCAGGTCGGCAATCATCGCCGTCGTGCTCGATTCGACGTCGGGTGGCGCCGGGATGGGAAGTTTGTTCACGAGCGCGCGGAATCCCGCCTCTCCAATTCTTCCTGTCGGCTTGCCGGCCGCGTCGCGCACGAGCCACGGAGCCGCGGCGGTGTTCTCATCGAGGCCGAACGCCTGCAGCGCACGACTGTTGAGGTAGGCCTCATAGTAGGAAGCCTGGAGGAAAACCGGATGGTCGGGAGCAACCTCGTCCAGCTCTTCGCGTGTCAAAGGTGTGCTGTTGTCGGAAAACTGTTCGATGGCCCAGCCGCCGAGCGTGTAGACCCAGTCGCCGCGCGGAATCGCACGCGCGCGAAGACGAACCATCTCGAGGGCCTGCTTTCGCGACTCGACACCATCCAGGCGAACTTCAGACTTCCACGTGACCCCGGCGCGCAGAAGATGCATGTGGTTGTCGATCAGCCCGGGGATCACGGCTTTGCCACCGAGATCGATTCGTCTGGTGTTCGGTCCCGCCAGCCGGTTGATTTCCTGATTGGTTCCGACCGCGACGATGCGTTCGCCGCTGATGGCGAGCGCCTGAGCGATGCTAAAACGCTCGTCGACCGTGATGATCTTGCCGTTCGACAGAATCAGATCCGGCGCGACCTGTTGAGCCGTCACCGGAAGCGCCGTGGCCGCGATCGCGGCCGCTACTGCGGCAACCGCCCTCTTCAGCATCCGTCGGGTCACCTCATCCTCCGATCGCGCAGCCGCTTTTCGGGCAAAACCCTCCGAAACCCCGGGCTGCGTGAATTCATGGTTCTGAGATGTATTCGGTTATACATCCTGGGCCGGAATATGCCACCAGTTTTTTGATTACGAGTTGTGATATTTTCCTGACGCCCCAGTCTGCCGTCCACCCGGGAGTGACCGCCATGCGGAAGTCCCTGATTCTTTCGCTGATCACACTGGTTTCTGTCAGTAGTGGCACTCCATGGGCACAGCAGTCGCCGGCCGACCGGCCACCCGAGCAGCCCGCCACGACCTTCAGAACCGAGGTCAACTTCGTAGAAGTTCATGCAATCGTCACGGACGAAACCGGCGCGTTCGTGCGGGGCCTGTCGCGGGATGACTTCGAAATCCTGGAGGATGGCAGACCCCAGAAGCCCAGCGTGTTTTACCTGGTGGACCTGCCGATCGAGCGCCCGTTTATCCCCGCTAACGCGACCGATCCCATAGAGCCCGACGTGCGCGCAACGACACGCACGTTCGAAGGGCGTATCTACGTCCTCCTCCTCGACGATCTCCATACCCTGTCCACACGCTCGTTGCTTGTCCGGGATGCGGCCAAACGCTTCGTCCGGCAATACCTGGGTCCCAACGACCTGGCGGCCGTCGTCCACTCGAGCGGGCGGAATGAGGCGGGCCAGGAACTGACGAACAATCGCACGTTGTTGCTGGCCGCCATCGACCGGTTTCAAGGACGAAAGTTGCCGTCGGCAGGCGCAGAGAGGCTGGCCATCCACCTTCGGGACACCGCAGCGGCAAACGCGCTGTCGGACGAGAGTCAACCCATCAGGACCAACGAAGGGCTGCAGTCGGCAAGAACGATTCGAGATCCGAACGAGGCAGAACGCGGACAGAACGCGCGGCGCGCGTTCGGGGCTGTGGAAAACGTCGCACAATGGCTGGGCGACGTGCAGGGCCGACGCAAAGCGTTGCTGCTCTTCAGCGAAGGCATCGACTACGACATCTACGAGCCTTTCAACAACCGATCCGGTTCGGGCATTGTTGCCGACGCCCGGCAGGCGGTTTCGGCGGCGCAGCGCGCCAATGTCAATGTCTATGCGATCGATCCACGTGGCCTGGAACAGCTGGGGGCCTTGATCGACATCAATGCTCGATCTGACTATCCGCAGCTCGAGTACGGAACAGCGAGAGGGGTGTTGCGCGAACTCCTGCTCTCTCAGGAAAGCCTGATCTCGCTCGCTGAAGAAACCGGTGGGCTGGCGGTCGTCAACACCAACGACGTCGCCAAAGGTCTCGGGCGAATCGTCCTCGACAACAACAGGTACTACCTGATCGGATACCACAGCGACGCGACGAAATGGTCCGGCAAATTCATGAAGATTGACGTCAACGTCAAGCGTCCGTCTGTACGGGTGCGGGCCCGTCGCGGCTACCTGCCTCCCAACCCCAGGACCGCCAACAAGACGCGCGAAATGGAGGTCCGGGAAGGGACCTCTCCTGCCCTGAAGGCGGCGTTGAGCAAGCCTGTTCCGATAGGCGACCTTCCTTTTCGCGTATTTGCCGCCCCATTCCGAGGGACCGGCAAAACGCCTTCGATCGTCATTGCGATCGAAATCGATGGGCCCGCGCTCAAGTTCCAGGAGCGCGACGGCCGCTTCAACGAAAAGATCGAAGTGTCGATTGTGGCGGCAGACCATCGGTCGAAGGTTCAAGGTGGTGACCACCAGACGTTCGACTTGAACCTGCTGCCCCAGACGTACGAGCGCGTCAGCCGTACCGGCGTGCGTCTCTTGTCGCGGCTGGACTTGCCTCCAGCACGCTACCAGATTCGCGTGGGCGCGTTCGAAGCCAGCGGTGGCGGTATCGGCACCGTTCCGTTCGACGTGGACGTACCAGACTATTCCCGGACGCCGTTTGCGCTGAGCGGCATCCTCCTGACATCCAGCGGAGATACTTTCGTCACGCCCAACCCCGATCCGGAGTTGAAGGATGTGATCTCGGGTCCTCCAGTTGTCACGCGCCGATTCAGTCCCCTGGAAACGCTGACGATCTTTGCCGAGTTGTACGACAACTCAACTCAAGTGGCGCACACGGATACGGTTGTGACGACCGTGCGAGATGCGACAGATGGGCACACCGTCTTCGAGTCGCGCGATCAATTGGCAGCTTCGAGCAAAGTTCAGACTCTTGGTCACCGGAAGGACCTTCCGCTGAAGGGTATGAGCCCAGGCATGTATGTCTTGCGCGTCGAGGCCACTTCGTCTGTCGGTGATCAATCGACGCAACGCGAGGTCATGTTCGAGGTAACCGGCACTAACTAGAGCGCCGCTTCGTCCGTCGTGGATTCCCCGCCATTTCTTCGAGGACCGCGCAAACGGCTCCAGTGTCGTCGGTGTCACGGCCCATGGCCATCGCTGCGGTATAGAGAGGAGCGCTCGCCGCAAACAGCGGTGTCGGACACTGCAGCTGCCGTGCAAAGTCGGCAATGACGGTCAGGTCCTTCTGCCAGATCCCGAGCTTCATC
>DATBJG010000110.1:0-7399 GCA_036556585.1 Vicinamibacterales bacterium | reverse complement strand
TCCACTGACGAACCTGCATCGAGGCGAGATCCTCGAGGCCGATCGACTGCCAATCCTGTACACGGCGTATACGCCATGCTTCAGGAGCGAGGCTGGTTCGCATGGTGCTGATGTGCGAGGCCTCATCCGCCAGCACCAGTTCGACAAAGTGGAGCTCGTCAAGCTCACAACTCCCGAAGCCTCGTACGACGAGCTTGAAAAGCTCACGCTCAATGCCGAAGAGGTGCTCAAGAGGCTGGAGTTGCCGTACCGGACGATCTTGCTGTGCACCGGCGATACGGGATTTGCATCGGCGAAGACCTATGACATCGAGGTCTGGCTGCCCAGCCAGAACACCTATCGTGAAATATCATCGTGCAGCAACACCGAAGCGTTCCAGGCGCGTCGCGCCAACATCAAGTTTCGTGCGGCCGGCACCGGCAAGGCCGAGTTCGTCCACACGCTCAACGGATCCGGATTGGCGGTTGGCCGCACCTTGATTGCGATCCTCGAAAACTACCAGCAGCGCGATGGATCGGTGGTGATTCCCGAAGCGCTGCGACCGTTTACACGCGGACTGGATGTCATACGGCCTAAATAGGGTTCTAGAGTCTAGGGTTCTAAGGTTCTGCAACACGACGAAGCTCGAGAGAACCCTGGAACCGTAGAACCCTGGAACTCTAGAACCTTGTGTTAGGCTGAACGGATGTCGGCCCCGCAGCCTCCGCTCCCAATCAGTCTTCCTCGACGGCGTTGGATAACGGTTGGACTCCTGCTCGGCATGAGCCTGGGCGCGCTCGAAGCCACCGTCGTCAGCACCGCGATGCCGACGGTCATTGCGACACTCGGCGGGCTTGCCCACTACAGCTGGGTGTTTTCCGCCTACCTGCTCACGTCAACCGCCTCGGTGCCCATCTGGGGGCGCCTCTCAGACCTGTACGGCAGGCGTCGCATGTACCTGATTGGTGTGGCCGTGTTCCTTGCTGGATCGGTGCTGTCTGGTGCGGCGACGAACATGACCGGGCTGATTGGGGCGCGTGCGCTTCAGGGCCTGGGGGCGGGCGCAATCATTCCGCTCAGTATGACGATCATTGGTGAGTTGTATGCGCTCGCCGAGCGGGCACGGACCCAGGCGCTCTTCAGTGGCGTGTGGGGTGTGGCATCCATTGCCGGACCGCTCGTCGGTGGGTACATCACCGACGCGCTTTCCTGGCGCTGGGTGTTCTATCTCAACGTGCCGTTCAGCCTGTTTTGTCTTGGTGTGATTGGACTCGCCTATCCGCCGTCGCGCGGCCTCAAGCCGGTTCGGGTGGACTGGCTGGGCGCAACGTTGCTGTTTGTGGGGGTCAGCACGCTGCTGCTTGCGCTCGGCGACGACACGGGACCAACGATGCTGTGGGCTGTCGTGACGGTGGCGTTGCTCACCTGGTTCGTCATGGTCGAGCGACGCGCGCCGGAGCCCATTCTTCCCATCGATCTTCTGCGTCATCCGGTGATGGCGCGAACGATTGGTGTGGTGTTTCTCGTCGGCTTCGCGCTGTTTGGTGCCATTGCGTTCATTCCGCTGTTCGTCCAGGTGGTGATGTCCGGAAGCGCCACGCAGGCGGGACAAGTGCTGACCCCGCTCTTCCTGGGGTGGGTCGTCATGTCGGTGGTCAGCGCACGAGCCACGGTGCGCCTCGGATACCGCGTCGTGTCGATTACGGGAAGCGTGCTGATGACCCTTGGTTTCGCGGGGCTGGTCGTTCTTGGTCCCGAATCACCGCGTTGGGTGTTGCTGACGTCATGCTTTGTCACGGGCGCCGGTATGGGGCTGCAAATGCTCTCGATGCTGCTTGCCGTCCAGCACGGCATCGATCGGACGCGACTGGGAATTGCCACCTCGCTCAATCAGTTCTCGCGCAGTGTGGGCGCTGCGGTCGGCGTGTCGGCCATGGGTGCATTGCTCGCGCGCGGCGTCGAAGGCGTTGCACTTCCTGGTCGCGATGGAATGGCGTCAGGCGCGCTGTTGTTGTCGGGAGCGGCACGCACGCAATTTGCCGCGGCCCTGCACAACGTGTTCGTGGCGGGTGCCGTCGTGTCGGTTCTCGGCCTGATTGCGACTTTCTTCCTGCCTCACGTGAATTTCTCACACGGTGTCGAAGCCGCCGCGGGCGAACGCTTGATTGCCGCTGAAATGACCAACCTCGAACCCGATGACGAGCCGGTCTCGGTACCGGAGTAGTTGGCGTATTCCAACTAAAAACCGGCAGGGACGTAGTGAAATCGTATCAGGTAGACGTGGTTGCCACGGCCATGCTTGGCAATCTCGAGAAGATCTTTCACGCTGTCGAAGCCCGACTCGCGTGCCAGATCGCGAGTGATATCCCGCATCCTGATCGGCACGATCGAGTCCACCACGATCTGCCCATCGTCCATCTGATATCGACCGCCCACCTTGACATGGGGGCGCATCCAGATGCGGACGGTGCATCTGATTCTTCCCCGTCGGATGCCTTCGCGAAGATGCTTGGCAAACACCATCGCAATGCTCCACTTGCTAGCGCGGACTGAATCGCGTGCTCTGGGACGAGACGCACTGCCAACGGCCGTCTCGCATGATCCACACGTCGGTATAGCGCAGCATCAGCTCGGCCCGCTGCCCTTGCTTGATGCCGACCAGTCGCAGCGTAAACCAGACCACAGCCGTGTCACGGTAGACCTTGACGGCGAACTCATCCTGAATGGCCGACTCCACCTGCTGATTGAACTCGGCGGCAAGCGCGAGCTCCCTGGCTTTGTCGCCTCGGCTCCCGTCTTCGTAGGTCGCGATGAATTCATCGGCGAGAATCGTCTCGATAAACGCGATGTCCTTGCTATAGAAGGCCTCGTTCCAGCGCTGTTCGAGCTTGATCAGGATTTGTTGATCCGATTCGACAGGCGTCGTCTGTGAAGCGAACGGAGTTGCGATCGCGACGACGACAAAAAGGACACACAGCCAGTGACGCAGGACCATCGCGAACTCCCTTTTCTGAGCCCGTTGACACCCCGGATAGTAGCATCGACCAGAGTGGAGGTCAGATTTTCGCGACGATCAAATCAGCTTTCGCGTCGGGAGGTCGCGTACGGCCGGTGGCTGTGTCGTTTCGGGGGCAGAACGAAATGTGGCTCGGGCGACTGAGATGGCTTCACGCGATGAGCAGATTCGTGGCGGCCCAAGAGTCTTGCCACGATGGCCAGCAACGCCCGACCGCTGGTGGGCAGGACCAGGAACGGTGCGCCGACTTTCTGCGCTTCGGCCCGTAGCAGCAGATCGACAGCCTTGTGAACGATCAAGCTGGGTAATCTGGGGCGCCCGAGATAGCGGTGCCACGCGAGATGCAGCCCATTGAAGGCACCCAAATTGACATCTGCAATGAGAAGACGGGGGAGCCGGATGGCCATCATGGACTTGGCTTCGTGGAAAGATGCGGTTGCGAACACGGTGTAGCCCTCGTCGGTCAGAAGATTCTTGACCCAATCGAGAAGGAGGGCGTCGCTGCTGGTGACAAGAATGTCGAGGGTGTCGCCGCGGCCCATGGACGCGTCTCCTATGCGGCCGAAAGGTGAACGGTCGACCGGAGAAAGTCGACAAGTGCGGCATACGGCCCAGGCTTATAAAAAAGCGTTGCGCGGTACTGCCTGATTCGAGCTTCCTCGTCCGCCGACAGAATCTTTCCCGTGAAAACCATGACCGGCAGCTCGGCATATTCCGGACAGCTGCGCAAGTATGCGAGCAACGTCAACCCCGAGAGCGCGAACCCACCGGAATCGGGCAGGGACAGGTCCAGAATCATCGCATCCACGTCGTGCTCGCCAAAGATCTTCAGCGCTTCTTCGATTGTGCCCGCGCGGAACGGTACAAACCCGCGGTGGTCCAAAAACGAACTGAGACTTCGTTGAATTGCGGGTTCGTCGTCGACGACGAGAACATTCATGCACCGATGTGTGGTGTCGGGGTCGACGCGCTCGGCCCGGCCTTCGGCAGTCAGGAGCGCGGCTGCCGAATCGGAGAGGTCAATGGCATCGCCGACGCGGAGGTGGGAGACGTCTATGCCGTCGAGCCGGTTTGCAAATTTGTAAGTGAGGCGAACGCGCACAATTGGGATAGAGCAACTCGCAGGCCAAGCGCACTGCGTCGAAATAGGGCGAATGATCGACGATTTCTTTTTTGGTACGTCTGCTTACACTGCACACGACGATGTAATGCATTCATCCACAACATCCTAGGTCTGCTTCCTGCGTCCTTCTCGTACCGATAACTCATTTGTCGGTCCGTCGCTCGTTCACACTTCTCACCACAATTGCGCTGATGCTGTTCCAGCGGCCCGCTTTGCAGACCTCGATCGTGCAACGCCGCGAGCGACTGGCGTTGTCCGCCTGGTTGGGTTCTCGGGAGGAAGCAATCCGAGCGGTGATACAGGATCGCTACGCTGAGTATGGGCTGTCATCGCTCAAGAGCTTCCGGGCGGAGGTCATTGTCTCCAAACCGGCTCGACTTCAGCATCGTTCAGCGCTCTTCGAGTACGCGGTTTCGACGCCGAATCCCCGATCATCGGTTGGGCTCATTGCAAAGATCCACCGGCATGCACGCGTAAGCGACGACCCGAACCTGTGCGTCACCGCAGCGATCGAGGACGGCAGGGCCGAGTGGCGCCAGCTGTCCAACGCCTATCCCTACTTTGCGGCGCAAGCCAATGGTCTGGGAATGGTCAGACCGATTGCGTACATCGAGCCCTATTACGCGCTGTTGGTCCAGAAGGCATCCGGTCGCGAGCTCGCGAAAATCATTGCTGGGGGTGGGCCAGACGTCAGGCCAGCAATTGAGCGGGCGGGACGCTGGCTGTCGAGATTCCACGGTGGGCTTCATGCGGTGTCGAATCGCGAGTGGACTCCCGAATGGTACGGACGGTGCCTCGATGAGCGGCGCTCTAGATTCCTGGCTGTACAGGCAAGTCGAGGACTCTGGGAGCCGTTGCTCGACCGCGTTGCTGCTCATGCCCAATCGCTTCCGCCTCGATCAGTTCCGCGTTCGGCGCTTCACGGAGACTTCAGGTTGAGGCACATCTGGGCCTCGGCGGAAGGGATCGAGGTGCTGGACTTTGGCAATGTTCACGAAGGGGACTGCTACGCTGACGTGGCGTCGCTGCTCGTGGAGCTGATGATGGTTCGGCTGGGTCGGCCGTTCGTCTCACGTCGGCTCGTTGACGGCTACATCGAGACGTTCGTCGAGGCCTATTTCCAGGGAAGCCCGCCACCCATCCTTCAGTACTACGTCATCGATCGGCTCTTCAAGAAGTGGGGGCGCTGGTTGGCCCGGTGGAACGATCCCGCCAAAGAGGCCTGGTGGGCCGCGATGCTGCAGCGATCCTTACAGTTTGCACACGCGACCGGAGTGACCAACTACATGTACGTCAGCCGATGGTTTACCGCGCGCATCCGCGAGGCGCTCGAACATGCCGACAAAGTCAGGCGGTAGCCCTCCTGAGAACTGAACACTGACAACTGAAAACTTCCTTAGTTCCGCGCGAACCGATAATCGCCGGAGACATGCTTGACGAAGAGTCCTCCGGCGCCGCCCTGGATGAACTCGACGCCCAGCCCGTACAGACCTGCAAACAGGCTCTGAGACCTGGCAACCAACGGGACCACGCCTCTGCCGTCCATGTCGGCGAAGAGCCGGCCCTCCGACAACGAAACCTGCACGACTCGTGGAGCTCTTCGCCAGAATGGCGGAACTTCCTTGTACGTCCCTACGTACTTCGCAAGAATTTCGGGAGCAACCTGGATCTCGCCTTTCCGTTCGTCGGAAGCCGTCCCAATCCAGCGCTCCAGGTTGTGGCTGCTTTCGTTGCAGACCCACTCAATCATCTCAGTGTCCGCCGTCAGTTCCGCCCTCACGTTCACGGTCCAGGGCCTTGCATAGGCGCCTGGATCCGAGAGCGTCACCTCGACGTCGAGATTTCCAAAGTTACGTCGCACGTAGCGCTCAGTCGTGCGCAACGCTTCGGTGTGGGGGTGACCGTCGTGGTCGAGCCAGGTGCCGTCGTTGAATCCGAAACTTTCAACGACGAGCGTGTCGCCTTCCCATCGTCCGACTGAATATCCCATCCACGTCGGGTTCGGCGCAGATTCAAGCGCGCGGCCGTCGAGGAAGATCTGGCGATATGTCAGGTCGGGGTTGAGGATGATGATGAGCCCGGGCGTTTGGACGATTTTCATCATCTCCGACCCCGTGCTGTCGGCCGAGGTGGTGTAGCCAGGCCCGAGCGGCACACACTTGACGTTCATGTACTCCTTGCCCAGATCCTCCCGGCGCTGTTCGACGAGGGTTCTTGCCCACGGTTGAATTTCGGCGGCCTTCAGATCCGCCGCAATATTGCGCGAGTACTTCGGGGAAATCTTGGTCCACAGGCCGGAGAGGTCGGGCTTGCCGTCGGCCGTGCGCGGTGCTGGCGCCGACAAATCGGGCTTGCCGTCCGATGTGCGCGGAATTCCCGCAGTCGGCTGGTTCAACCATTGTGACGCCAGCGGAGTACCCAGCGCGAGCGTGACGATCGCGACCAGAGAGGCTTTCATGATGCGACCTCCTTCAAGACCGCCAACGGCCGTGGAAGCCGGATGACCCGGCCTGGGAATTATACAGAGGCCGCGAGAACGGCAGGAGAATCGCGAAGGCGCGCGGCTAGCCTGGTGCCGTTGTCAGAGCCAGGACGGGCGACACGGGTGTTTTGAGGAGGGGGCGATAGCCATAGACAAATCGTTTGAACTCAGTATGGAGGAAATCGGGCCCGAACTTATACTGCTTCATTTCCCTGAAGGCCTGGTCGGCAGTCCAGCCATCGTTCTCCATGCGGTAGACGGCGGTCATGACACCGGTGCGATGGCGGCCACCCGCACAGTGCACGTAGACCGGCTGAGAGTTCAGGTCGTTGACGATCCCCAAGAACGACGAGACCTGCTCGGGCGTCGGCGGCACATGCGTTGTCATCGGGATTCGGTGAAATTTCATCCCTGCTTCTTCGACAAGACGAGCTTCGTCCAGGTTCTCGCCGTCTTTCTGCAGGTCCACGATCGTCCTGACGCCCAGAGCGGCCAGGTCCGTGTAGTCGCGACCCTCCGGCTGCTCGCCGCGGTAATAGCTTGCATTGATTCGCCCAAAGTTGTTGATCCGGATCCGCGAAAGGTCGACAACAGCGCCGTTTCCGTCCGCGTGATCGGTTTGCGCTGCCGTCGAGGATGCGAAGGAAAGTGCCACCAGCACTGCAGCCGAAGACGCACGCACCAGGAAGGAAAACCGCATACTCGATAGGACGCTGGCGCTGGGCGATTGGCTTGGTCGGCGATGCGCTATAGTTCTGAGAGGAAACGGCCGTGTAATTACAGGGGCCCCACGTGGAGT
>DATBJG010000109.1:0-7270 GCA_036556585.1 Vicinamibacterales bacterium | reverse complement strand
GCCCAGGACGGCCACCGATGCCGCGCTAAACAAAAGTGCCAGTAATCTGCTGCGCATGCTTTCTCCTCGTCCGGATGAACCGGTTAGTCGTCACTTCGCCAGCGGATCGGGCCGCAACTGGAAATGTGCCGCCAGAGGTTTCGTGCCCTTGCCGCCTTCGATCAGCCATGGCGTGCGGTCGCCATTCGCGGCCCAGAGTCCCCGCCCTTTCCAACCCACTTTTGGATCGTCAATGCGGCCATCGAAGCCTTTCGCATAGAAACCCAGCGGATACGGGACGCGCAGCACGACCATGCGCCCGTTCGCGTATGCAATGAGACCGTCGTTCAGATTGCCGGTCGACATCGGCACGTCATTGCCCAAGCCAAACGTGTTGTGCTGGTCGACCCACGAGTAGTAGCTCGACTCGGCGCTGTTCTCGCCGATGCCTCTGAAGCCGGGACCCGGGTACTGGTGGAAGTCCCACCCCTCAGGACAGTGATCCCCGGTGGCCTTCGGCCCATTGAGCGGCCCTTTGCACTTGCGGCGATCGAAGCTGCCGATGTGTCCGCTTCCCATAGACACCCACACAACTCCTTGTCGATCGATGTCAGCACCACGGGCACCAAAGCCTGGCATTGGCACGCGATAGATCTCGGCGAGGGCTGTTTCGGGTGGATTCGATCCAGGCGCCAGCCGGACGACTGCACCGGGCACACCCAAGGTCGATCCCCAGATCGAGCCGTCCACGGGGTTTGGCATGACGGCATAGAAGGGCGAGTTGATGCGCGTGTCCTTGGTCGGGTCGGCTGGTTGATCCGGTTCAACGTACGCATCCCGCCTACCGTTGCCGTTGGTATCGAGGACCAGCGCTGTCCAACCCTGCGATTTCGCGGCGTCACCGGTCTGGTCGAACAGCTTTGTATTGAGCCAGCCTACGACGGGGCCGCCGCCGCTCGTCCAGAGCGTGTCGTTGGCGTCGTACCCGAACTGAGGATGGTGGGTCGAGTAACACGTCTCAACAAATGTGTACTTCTGTGTTTTCGGTTCAAAGACTGCCAGATGGCGAGTAGCGCGTTCCATCGGGAATGCCTTCGCCGATGGATGATCCGACCCCTGTTTGCAGAAAGCCGGATTTTCCGGCGCCCGCACCGAAGCGGCCAGCCAAAGGCGTCCGTCTCGTCCGAACATTGAATTGTGGTTGTTCGCACGTGTCTCCCAGATTCTTTCGCTCCCCCAGTATGGCGACGGCTGCAGCGAATCAAGTGCCGCAGCGTGACCGGGTCCCAGGCTGAGCGGCATCTGCGGATCGCGCACCGGCGCTTTGAATGTTGTCGCCACGTTCTTGATTGGATCGAGGATCGGGATGAAATCGGAACTGTACTCGGGTGATCCGTACACCGGTCCGTACGCGTTCACGTTGGGAAAGCGACGGTCGCTTGCAATCAGATCGTGGAGATACTGCTTGTCGTTCATCCAATCACGCAGCGTCACGACGATGTTCCGCTCGACACCTTGGGGTCGAGGAGGCTTCGCAAAGGGCAGCTCGCCCTTGGCGATGCGGTCCGTCCAGTCACCAAAATTTGCAAAGGACAACTCGCCGAGATTGTTCAACTGGCCGAGCATCATTTGACCGGCCTGACCCGACTGCACCCGCCGACGCCATGCCTCGGTCGGGGACTCGAAAGCACCCAGTGCAGATGGAATGGTGCGCGTCGACTCCTGCCCGAGCTGATGGCAGCCGATGCAGCCTGTGTTCTTCATCGCGCTGATCCAGTTGGTCTGCGTGATACGAGCCGGGATACTGCTCTTGCCGCCAAACTGGTCGGCAGCAGGAATCTTGAGCATCGAGTACCAGTAGATGGCAGGGTAATAGTGCGCCGCCGCCGCCTCCGAGGGCGCGACCCTCGCCGTGATCGACAGCCTTTGTCCTGGCTTCGCACTTGCCTTCGCGCTGTCGACGAGGCCGTACCCGCGCGCCCACACCTGATAGTTCGCCGGCGGCAGATCGGGCACGACGAATCGGCCGCGGTCGTCGGTGACCACACTTTTGATGTAGCGCACCGGGAGATCGCGCGTCTCGGCGATGATCCAGACGCCAGCCTCCGGACCCTTCGGACCGGTCACGACACCGCCGATGTCGTCGGGGTCTATCGCGACATCACCGGCTGGCTGCTGGGCCTGCGACGTGGCCAGGAGCAGGAACAGGCAAAGCGTACTGCCCACAAATCCCAAAATGATTCGGTTGAACAAGATGCGCGACATGAACATTGCTCCTCTGTGCGTGGTTTCGCCACGATGCTACCACTGTTACTTGCTGGGCGGAATCGTCAGGCCTGGCAGGCTGCTGGCGGCAGGGTTGTCGCACACCCCGATTCCAGGCATGGGAGCCTATGCCCGCATCGCGGACACGGAAGGCAATATCATCGGACTTTTTCAGAGCCAGTAAGCGTGGGGCGCGAGTTCGCAGGCGCTGGATCCACGACTGCAATTCATGAACCACGACGATACGACGTTTCTCGTGGCGTATTTGCCAAACGTCCTTATTTCGTCGTGCCGTCGTGGTTCATAGATCGTCGTACCGTCGTGGTTCACTAGACCGTCGTGCCGTCGTGGTTCGTAGATCCTCGTGCCGTCGTGGTTCGTAGGTCGTCGTGCCGTCGTGGTTCGTAGATCGTCGTGCCGTCGTGGTTCATAGATCGTCGTACCGTCGTGGTTCATTAGATCGTCGTGGCGTCGTGGTTCGTAGAACGTTTCATCGTGGTTCAAGATCCGACAAGAGGTTTACATCGAAGCTCCGAGATCTCCGAACGATATTCGCGGCAGATTCCTGCCGATGCGCCCCTCGAGAATGGCCGCATGTCTCAAACAGACTCCGAACCCCCCTTGGATCTCTCGCACAAACCCCACGACGCGTTCGGCAATGTGGGGGCAGTCCGGATAATCGCAGAAGTACTCCCACATCCGCTCCTCGCTGCCGTCTCCCGCCGACACACCGCTATTGATGATGACGAAGGGCACGTGGCACCTCGCACTCAGTTCTCAGTTATCAGTTCTCAGTTATCAGTACTCAGTTGTCGGTGTTCAGTTCCCCGTGGGCGGAACCGCTGAAAACTGACAACTGAGAACTGAGAACTGCTTTAGAACCGGTCGTAAATGGGACGCGCCGACATCACCGGGCCCGCCAAGCCGAGTTGTGACAAATCAGAAACATCCTGATCCACCGTAACGCAATTGCCCCGCCACGCGGCTTGATCGCAAAGTTCCCAGACGCCGCCTCTGACTTCCACACTGGCCGCACGATTGCCAAAGGCCCCGATGTTTCGGATCTGTTCCTGCATGACCCTTGCGGCTCCGCGATAGCCCGGACGAGCGTAAAGAATGAGACGGGGATCGGAATCGAATCGGCCGCTCGTTCCGCGTGGCGTCAGGCCGCTACCCTCGAGCCGACGCATGGACGAAATCCGGTCGTTCCAGCCCACCGCACCCAGATTGGACACGCTCCGGTTGACGACCTCGCAACGGTTTTGAAAGTTGATGTCCTGGCAGATTTCCCACACCTCACCCGAAGGAATTTCGATACTCGAGATTTGGTCGTTCAACCCGAAATCCCGCAAGTCGCTCGTATCGTCAAAGAGCGTTTCGCTCGTTCCGCGATAGTTCGGGTCGACAAATATCCTGACCCCATCGATACCGGGGTCCTGTCGCGAAAACCTGCCCTGTCCCCTCACCAACCGGATCGAGGAAATACCATCGTCCCATCCCAGCGAGGCGAGGTTAGACACGCTGCGAGTAAGGACCTGGCACTGGTTCTGGAAGTGGATGTCGCGACAGACTTCCCACGCTTCGCCGGAGCGGATCTGAATACTCGAAATTTCGTCGTTCAATCCAAAGTCGCGCAAGTCTTCAATGTCGCCCGAAAAGGTTTCACTCGTCCCTCGAAAGCCCGGATCAACAAAGACGGTTACGCTACGGCGTCCATCGCGCCGCGTTTGCGACGCCGTCGAGACACCAAGTAGGGGCACCATCACCATCACGAGCAACACTCGCAGATTCACTCGACTGCGCGCAGCCCATAGGCGCAGCATGAAGCACCTCCTCCAAAAACATGACCCGGAATATGAAGCTGCAACCCACATGCCGCCCGAAAAGCGGGGGATGAGCGCCGATCTCGGTTCGTTTTTCGACACAGTGTTCGCAAGTGGACAGACACGGATCCACCGGCGGACAGGGACGCACCTGTCGTTATCAGTCGTCAGTTTTCAGTCAATTCGGTCGGTTCGAACTGAAAACTGACTACTGAAAACTGCTCTAGAACCGTTTGTCGATCGGTTTGCTCGGGTCGGCAGTAATTTGAAGGTCGGCGCAATGGTGATACGAAAACCCACCTTCACGCACGCCAGGATGATTGGCCATGAACTGGATGATCTGAAGCGTGCACTTCTCGCAGCTGATGTTCGGAACCTCGATGTCGGTTTCCCACTTGGTTGACGGCCGCTCCGTGTGCGGCCACAGGCCATCGACGAGAACAGGCGGTTGAGGATTTGTTGCGATGACGGCTGATGCCGAGCGCGGCCCCTTCTCCGTCTGCTGCATCGTCACTTCGGGATCTGGAGGCAGACCAGCGCGAGTCCTGGCGAGAGCAATCCGGTAGTGGCCGGGATGGTAGATGGTTTCATCGATCTCGATGTGGAGTTTTTGGCCACCCTGCACGTTGGTCACCGCATTGGTGGGCGTCCCGGCATCGGCCAGTGTCCCACCACAAGGTGCGGTCTTCTGCGGATCGCCTCGCATGTCCTCGACAATCCAGGAAGCTGGTGAAAGGAGTTTGAAATGAGCACTGACCAGCGGCGCTCCCACAATCGTGAGCGTTGCAACCGCAACACAACCCAGCAGATTCTTCACCGCTCTACCTCCTGTGGCGCATCTCCGCACCGCCAATTCGTTGGGTGATACTTCAGGAACCCGACAACCTCCCGCTACGCAGTCGAGGTTGGATCGTGCCAGCCACCAGTGGGAGACGCCACGCGATCGGCTTCGGGAGGCCCCCAGCTGCCGCATTCATATTCATGGAGAGGGCCGGGCTCCTGCAGGATCGGTTCGACGACGGCCCATGCCGCTTCGACCACATCCTGACGCGCAAAAAGAGTGGCCTCGCCCTGCATTGCATCACCAAGCAATCGCTCGTAGGCATCCATGCGCCCCGCCTTCCCCTGAGCCGGTGCTTCAACAACCGACAGTTCGACGGGTTTGCCAGCCATCTCCTCACCAGGTTGCTTGACATGCGCGCCAACGGCAATCACCACCTCCGGCGAGAGCCTGAACCTGACGTAGTTTTCATGTGGCGCAGACCGATCGGCAAAGACAACGGGGGGTGGGTGCTTCAGTTGCACGATCACTTCGGTCGCCGACTTCTTCAGGCACTTGCCGGCACGCACGTAAAACGGCACACCCTCCAACCGCCACGAATCCACAAACAGGTGCAGCGCCGCATACGTCGGCACTCTCGAGTCAGCGGCAACGCCGGGCTCACGACGGTACCCTCGAAATTGTCCAACGACCGTTCGATCTCGTGACAGCGGCCGGAGGGTGCGCAACACTTTGACCTGTTCATCACGAATGGCTTCTGACCACATGGACGAGGGCGCTTCCATGGAAAGGTAACTAACGACCTGAAGCAGGTGGTTCTGAATCACGTCGCGAATGACCCCGGTCTCCTCATAGAACTTGCCGCGACCAGCGACCCCGAAGTCCTCCGCCATCGTTATCTGCACGTGCTCCACGTAGTACCGGTTCCAGATTGGTTCCAGAAAGGCATTGGCAAACCGGAGGTACAGGATGTTCTGCACGGCTTCCTTGCCGAGGTAATGATCGATTCGAAAGATCGACTCTTCACGAAAAGCTTCATGCAGCGTGGTATTCAGTTGGCGCGCGGATTCGAGATCGCGACCGAATGGCTTTTCGACGACCACCCGTGCGCCCGCCACGCAACCCGCCTGCGACAGATGCTTGATGACGGTCGCAAACATGCTTGGCGGGATGGCCAGGTAGAACAGGGGATGTTTGGCAGCGCCGAGCACAGATCGCAACCGGCCATACAGGCTCGAGTCGCCATAGTCGCCCTCGACATACTGGAGCAGCCCGGCGAGCTTCGGAAACGCGTCCGGATCGACACCACCGAATTCCGTCACACTCGCCCTGGCGCGATCGACGAGCATGTCGCGTGTCAGCGGAGACCGCGCGACCCCGATGATGGGGACCTCGAGGCGGCCACGGCGGACGAGCGCCTGAAGTGCAGGAAAGATCTTTTTGTAAGCGAGGTCGCCGGTGATGCCAAAAAACACCAGCGCATCGGAGGGAGGTTTGCCAGTCACGCCGTGAGTACTGGACGTTATGGCCCCGCGGGAATTGCCAGCACCGTACCGACAGCGACGCGATCGGCGGACACGAGCTTGTTGGCCGAGACGAGCATAGCCACAGTCAGGCCATATCGTTTCGCAACCTGATACAACGTCTCACCGGAACGCATGACGTGTACGCGATCGGTGAGACTGGCGTTAGCGGTCGCAGTCGGGGCCGTGGGCTTCCAGACGAGTGGTGACCATGTGCCTCCACCCGGACCAATCTCGAGCACCTGTCCAGCGCGCAGTCGATTGGCTCGAGTAAGACCGTTTGCGCGCTGCAGGGCGGAGGTGGTCGTCCCGAAGCGGCGGGCAATCGCTCCCAGCGTGTCACCACGCGCAACTCGGTAGGCGCGGTTGAGCTGGCTGGAGGGCTTGCGTTCTGTCGGCAATTGCGCGAACGCCTCGACAAAGCTGGCACGTGTTCCGGCTGGAACACGAAGCGGATAGTCGTCGGGTACGAGCAGTCGTCCCTCTGTCACCTCATCGTGAAGTGCTGGGTTGAGCGACGCCAGCGTTTCCGTGTCTGTGCCCGTCAGGCTGGCCAGATCGAGCAGTGACACGAATCGTCCGGCCCTGAACTCGTCGAACGTGACTGCCGGAAGCGGCTCGACCCCTGGAAAGAGTGTCGCCCGATCGGCAAACACCGTGACCGCCGCAAGAAATTCAGTGTAGAAGTTCCGCGACGCAAACCCGAAGGTGGGCGATTCATATTGCTCGACAATCACGCCAATGTCCGTGGTGCCAAACTGCCTGACAGCCCGCGTCATCCCCGCGATCCCGTGGTTATAGCCGGTCAGCGCGAGGGGCCAGCTCTGAACCCGCGCGTAGTCTGCTTTGAGCATGCGGGCCGCCGCATCGCCGGCCAGGAACACATCGTGTCGCGCATC
>DATBJG010000108.1:0-21940 GCA_036556585.1 Vicinamibacterales bacterium | reverse complement strand
GCAACGACGTCGTGTCGTTCGTCTTCGACCCGTTCTACGATCGCCGCAATGCCGTGCTCTTTACCGTCAACCCGATTGGCGGCCGATCGGATTCACAGGTCACCAACGAGCGCCAATTCAATCAGGATTGGAACCCCGTTTGGACAGTGGAGACCGGTCGATTCGATCGCGGTTGGACGATCGAGGCGGCCGTGCCGTTCAAGTCCCTGCGATACAGCCAGGGAACTGTACAGGTCTGGGGTTTCAACGTGATGCGGACGAAGCGGTCGAAAAACGAGATGTCGCTCTTGACGAAAGTGCCACCGTCGCGAGGACAGGCCGCCATGGTACAGATGTCATTTGCGGCCTCGATGGTTGGCCTCGAGGCTCCGCGAGCCAGGCGCAACCTCGATATCAAACCGTACGTGACGTCGAGCGTGACCACCAACCGCACGATTACGCCAGCTCTCTCGAACGATCCGGACGCCGACGCGGGCTTTGACCTCAAGTACGCCGTGACGCAGGGGCTGGCCGCCGACCTCACCATCAATACCGATTTCGCGCAGGTCGAGGCGGACGAGCAGCAGGTGAATCTCACGCGCTTCAGCCTGTTCTTTCCTGAAAAGCGCGAGTTCTTTCTCGAAAATCAAGGCACGTTTTCCTTCGGTGGCGTGCAACTCACGGGAAACTTCAACAATACCCAGGACTCGCTGGCGCCGATCCTTTTCTACAGCCGCCGCATTGGGCTCAATGCGGGCAGGGTCGTGCCTCTTCAGGCCGGCGGCCGGTTGACCGGCCGCGCCGGCGCGTATTCCATTGGCGTACTCAATGCCCAGACCGCCGAGGAACCCGACATCTTTCCCCTGGCGGCCCAGGCGACGAATTTCTCTGTGGTCCGCATCAAGCGCGACGTCCTGCGCCGGAGCAGTGTTGGCGTGATTGCCACCGCCCGTTCCGCCAAGCAGGTTGGTAACGGTGGAAACGTGGCGTACGGCGTGGACGGCACGTTTGCATTCTTCGACAATCTGAACGTCAACACGTACTGGGCGCAGACGGACACGACGGGACTGACGGGCGACGAGTCGAGTTATCGAGCGCAGCTCGACTACAACGGCGACCGCTATGGCGTCCAGCTCGAGCGTCTCACGGTTGGTGACGATTTCAATCCGGAGGTCGGGTTTCTGAGCCGCGACAACATGAAGCGGAGCTTTGCCCAGTTCAGGTTCAGCCCTCGGCCCGGCAGCATGCCGTCGATTCGAAAGTTCCGGTACCAGGGGGGCGTCAACTACATCGAAAACGGGACCGGCAAACTGGAAACACGGGAGCAGAGAGCCGAATTTGCAATTGAGTTCCAGACGAGCGACCAGTTCATTGCCGGGTACAGCAACTGGTACGAATTTCTCCCAAGGCCTTTTCCGATCGTACCAGGCGTGATCATTCCAGTGGGTGCCTATGATTTCCAGAGCATGCGGCTGGGTTTCAACATCGGCCGGCAGCGGCGGATGTCAGGCAATGCGCTGTTTGAATACGGCACCTTCTACAGCGGACACCGCACCGCTTTCAGCCTCTCGCAGGGACGGCTGAGCGTGACGGCCGCGCTCTCGCTCGAACCGACGTACTCGCTCAACAAAGTGGATCTGGTGGAAGGCGATTTCACCACACACCTGGCCGGCTCACGTGTGACCTACACGGTTACGCCCATGATGTTCGTGAGTGCGCTGATTCAATACAATTCAGGAATTAGGACCGTCGCCACCAATGCACGACTCCGATGGGAGTATCGCCCTGGCAGCGAGCTCTTCGTCGTCTACAACGATGAGCGCAACACGTTGGAGCCGGGGTTTCCCAACCTCTTCACCCGATCGATCATCGTCAAAGTGAACCGCCTGTTCAGGTACTGATCCGACCCTGCGCCGGCCTGGACTTTCCGCCCGGGCCGCACCTCCGTGTGATAGCTCAGGCCCTCCTCGCGACATGTTTTGACAGCCTTGACCAGTAGCGAGTGAAGAGTCGCTCTCGCTCAGACAGTAGAGCGGGAGCCCAGGTACTTCCCAGATCGAGGAGGGGGTCGTCATGGATAAAGTCTTCCTGTTACACGCTATTCGCAAAACGCTCGTTGGCTGTCTCGTCGTTGTTCTCGCCGTGACAGGGTTTCCAATCCCTTATGCGGCGGATGGTTCACCAACAGGCCGCGGCAACGACGAAGATGACGGCGGACGAGGTCGAAATCGGATTGAGGACTGTCTACCAGGACATCGTGAGGTCGACGACGGTAAGGAGGGCCACGATGGTGATCGTGACGACGAGCGGGACAGAGATCATGGCAATCGACGCCGTCGTAACAGACCCGAATGCCTCCCGGGCGGGAGCAGCAGCGGCATCGCCAGAGGTGATTTCAATGGCGACCGCGTCGCCGACCTGGCTGTTGGCGTGCCATTCGAGAACACACCCGCTGGGGTAAGTGACTCGGGCGCAGTAAATGTCATCTATGGCTCCGCCACGAATGGCCTCACCGGCGACGACCCTACCGTGCCAGCCCCTCAGTTCTTTTCCCAGAACGCTGTCGGGGTTCCATTCTCGACTGGCGAGAACGTGGGGTCTGAGCAGGATGACCGGTTTGGGTCCGCATTGGCCGCGGGCAACTTCAACGGGGACGAGTACTCGGATCTCGCCATCGGTGTCCCCCTCGAAACCACTGCCACGGAAAGGTTTTCGGGAAGAGTGGTTGTAATCTATGGCTCACCGAATGGTCTCAACGCCAGAGAGCCCCTTGTGAGAGCGCAGACTTTTGATTTGGGCGATTTCGATCCTCTTCTTCCATTTGAGAGAGCCGAGTTCGGATTCGCGTTGTCCTGGGGAGATTTCAACGGCGACGAAATCGGGGATTTGGCTATTGGTGCCCCAGGAGTTTGTTTCGATTGTAGCTTCCCCGGTCCTGGTTTTCCTGATGTGCCGAGCCGGCGCGAATCGGGAGCCGTCTTCGTCCTGTTCGGTACAGATGAGGGGCTCCAAGCTCCTGGCGGTCTATTTGGGGGTTCGAATTTTTGGCATCTGGATCTGCTGGGAGGGGCGCAATTGGGTGATCGTTTTGGCGAGGCTCTAGCCGGAGGGGACTTCAATGGGGATGACGTAACGGATTTGGCCATCGGGATCCCATTCGGGGAGCTCGGGACTCCTCGCGATACTGGCGTGGTGCTGGTCGTGTTCGGGGTGCAGGACGAAGGACTCCAGCTGCGAGGCTTCCGGCTTCTGAACGAAACAGTTCTGAACGATCAGGGGCAGGTGGGGGTTGCTGCCCAAACAGGTGCTCGTTTTGGGAAAGCTCTCGCTGCCGGACAGTTCGACGGCGATGTCAATGGGAGGGATGACCTTGCCATCGGCGCTCCCTTGAGATCTCTTGTTGTCGGGAACCGTCAGCTCGCTCAGGTGGGGGTTGTATGGGTGATACACGGCCCTGTCGATCGGTCAACTGCGGTTCAGTTCTGGTCGCAGTCTGATGTCTTTCCAGGCAGTACGATAGCCAATGAGACTGACGGGACTGGCAGTCCCACCGAGACCGGGGACTTGTTCGGCGCAGCCATGGCGGCTGGGGATTTCAACGGGGACTCCCTCGAAGATCTCGCCATCGGTGCGCCTACTGAAGACATTCGCGTCAGGCGAGGTACCGCCTTCCCCGAGGTTCAAGCTGCGGGTTCTGTAACCGTGGTGTACGGTTCAGCCCGTGGTCTTTCTATCACACAGCAGGCGCCAGAACTG
Source organism: Vicinamibacterales bacterium (assembly GCA_036556585.1). GTDB lineage: Bacteria > Acidobacteriota > Vicinamibacteria > Vicinamibacterales > JAMQPK01 > DATBJG01. The sequence continues at coordinate 18,205 of DATBJG010000108.1, read as the reverse complement.
TGGCATCAAGAACGCCTCAGGGTAAACGACGTCGAATTCGACGATCGGTTCGGGTCCAGCCTGACTGCCTGGAACTTCGGTCGAAACGAGGACGTCCCCAGGGCGGATTTGGCCATAGGTGTCCCGCGCGAGGACCTCCCGGTCGGTGGTCAGAACATTCAAGACTGCGGTCAAGTGAACGTCCTTTATGCCTCTTCCATCAGTGAGGGTCTATCTATCCTGAATCAACAGCGCTGGCATCAAGGAAGTCATCCTGGCTTGGGAGGCCGCGAGACGGGCGACCAGTTCGGCGTTGCGGTCTATTAATTCATGGGCGGTGCTGTGCTGCGTGCTCCATCGTCCGCAGCACAGCACCACGCACCCGGCACCCAGCACCCGTTCATCTCTGCAACACCGCCCCCAACACGCGCATCAGCTCACCGCGCGGATCGCTCGTCAGTTCCTTCGCCCGCCAGGCGACGAAGCCATCCGGGCGGACGAGCGTGGCGCCCGAATCCATGAGGCCGTAGCTCGTCGTAAATCGGTGTTCAGGATCCGAAAGGTCTCCGCCGCCCACGACGTGCGTGGAGAGCGCGAGCCCGTTGAAAGTCTTCGCCGCTTCCGGTGCGGCTTCGGCCCAACCTGCACCGGCAGGGCCAGTCAGGAGCACGAACGATCGTCCAAACAAATCAATCGTTGAAACAGGTTGGTCGTGTCGTTCGAGCCAGACGTGTGGAGCGCGGGAACCGGGCCGGCCGAACGACTGTCGCGGGTCTTCGTGGCCCCGGTCGAGATTTTCTTCCGCGAGAATGGCCGGCGATTGGTACAGGTAGCCAAGCTCGATATCAAAATCGTTGGCAAGCGGCTGAAAGTCCTTGGCGCCAAGATAGGTTGCCGAGCGTGTTACATAGCGCGTATAGGCTTGCTCGACCGTAAACTTCGCGGCCGGGCGACGCTCCATGTCGTATGTGGCGAGCAGCTCCGGCCGAGCCACGCCCTTCAACACCGCTGCAATCTTCCATGCGAGGTTATGACCGTCGTGGATTCCAGTATTGCCACCGTAGCCGCCATTTGGCGGCATCAAATGCGCAGAGTCGCCCGCGAGAAAAATGCGGCCGTCGCGAAATCGCCGCGCGACATCCGACGTTGCTCGCCAGCGGGCCACGCCGTCAAGTTGGACGGGAAGATCGGGGACGCCCGCGGCAGCTCGCACGAGCTCGATCAGTCTTGTTTCGCGAACGTCGGATGCAGGACTCGCAGCCTCAGGCTTTGAGGTGTCGCCCACGGTGTTTACGACCAGAAACCCGGAATTCTGATCTCTGTCCAGCCGGAAAAACCCCGACAGCTCGGAATTCGTGACGTAAATCACGCTCAGGTTCTTGCCGACGAGCAGCGGTGCAAGCTGGGCGTGAAAGTAGATGGTGATGCTGTTGGAAAACACGCCCCGTCCGTCGAATTCAATTCCGAGGAGCTCTCGAATCCTGCTGTGGGCGCCGTCGGTCCCGATCAGGTACTTTGCTCTGAGGCGGCGTTCGAGACCCGAATCGACTTCCCGCACCGTCGCCGTGACCCCGTCCGCGTCCTGTTCGACTCCCACCACCTCTGTGCCCTCGACCACTTTTGCACCAGCCTCCTCGGCACGCGCACGAAGAATCGGCTCCAGGCCGGGCTGTGTGATGAAGAGCCGGCGGCAAGGGCTCAGCTCGTCGACGCCCTCGTTGAGGCTCGGAATCAGACCTGCCAGCTGCTTGCCTGCCAGACTGTCCATCAGGACGATGGCACCCTCGGGGCTGAATTCCTGGAGCGACTGGCGGCGAACGTGCTCTTCAATGCCGGCCGAGCGGAACATTTCGAGCGTCCGCATATGAAAAAATGCCGCGCGCGGCACCGGGGAGCCTCCACGCAGTCGCTCGATGGCAAGAGAGGCAATCCCATGTTGCGCGAGGAACATTGCCGTTGAGAGACCGACGAGCCCACCTCCCGCGAAGAGGACCGGAACCTCACGGTCGGTGTCCGACGCACTGTGAAAACTCATGATGTACCCTCGCCAGGAGGCCAAAGATTATAGAATGGACACCTTGACAGAAATACCGTTGAAAATCGCGGTCTTCATTGATTTCGACAACATCGAGATCGGCGTCAAGACCACTCTGAACCAGCCGTTCGACATTGCCGCCATTCTCGAGGCAATCAAGGAGCGCGGTGAGGTCGTCACCAAGGTCGCATACGGCGATTGGAAGCGTGCCGGTGACTACGGCCGGCTCCTCTCGCAGCATGCGATTCGCATGGTGCAGCGCAACCTGACCCCGGGCGGCGACAAGAACGGCGCCGACATCAACCTCGCCCTCGACGCGCTCGAGATGGCGTTCACCCATGACCACATCAATGCCTTCGTCATCGTGGGCGGCGACAGCGACTTCATCACGCTCGTCGAGAAACTGAAGCAATACGACAAGAAGGTCTTCGTCGTTGGCGGGCGTCAATTTACGAGCCTGGTGATGCAGAAGAACTGCCACGAGTTCATTGCCTACGAAAACCTGGTGAGCGGACGGCGCCTGGCTGCGACAGAGCGTCCGCCGTCGCTCGGCTTGGTCGACGCAGGCCGCAGCGGAGTGTTACCAGGCGGACCCGCCGACATCGCCAAGGCTATTCCGCTCGTGAAGCGGGGGCTCAAGGTGCTTTCGGATCGGGAAGTCTCGCCGCAGCTTGGACTGCTGAAGAGCACGTTGCTGCAACTGGACTCGACATTTTCAGAGCGTGATTACGGCGCGAGCACATTCCGGGATTTCATCGAGAAGATCGCGAAAACCGGACTCCTCACGTTGCGTCACTCCGGGCGCAGCCTGCTTGTCGATCTGGCGGATGTCACCAATGGAGCTTCCACGTCGCAGCGGGAGGGGGCCAATTCGATCGGTTCATCTCCGACCACTGCGCCCGCCGAGACGCGTGAGATCCCCCCGATCTTGGATGCAACGCAGGCGCAACAGGGTGTTCAGCATGCACGCGAGCTTTTCCATCGCGCGAGCCAGTCGCCGCGCTGGCCTATGTACGTGCGCCAGCTGAAGCAGTACTTGCGCGGCATCGATGAAGGCTTCGACGAGCGCAAGTTGGGTTTTTCGGGCATCGTCGAGTTCCTGCGGGCATGCCAGCGCGAAGGCGTATTCCGGCTCGAGCGCGACCGCAAAGGTGTCCTGCGCGTCTTCCCGGGCGCAAACCTGACGCGCCTGCCGGGCCCGGTCGATACGGTGAGCCAACCTCAGGTCGGCGAAATCAGTATCGAGCCTGTTGTCGACGACCGAGAGGATCAACAACCGGGGATTCAAGGTGAATTGCCAGTTGATCTGGCAATCCCGTCGACCGCGCACATGGAGAGTGACTACACCTCAATGGCCGATGTCACGCCCGAAGTGCCGGAGCAGGATCAACCGGATGCCACAGTTTCCATCCAGGACTTGCCAGCCCGGCCGACGCGTGCACGCCGCCCCCGTAAGTTACCAGTACCCGGCAGGCCACCCGTGCGGAGAGCCCGTAGCGCAAAAACATCTGTCGCGCGAAAACGGCCGGAGCCGGTCTAGCAGGTTGAGGGTCAGCGTTTCGTCCGCGAGTCGAGCTCGTCCCAGCGAGCATACGCCTCGAGCAGCTCGTTCTGTAGAGCCTCCAGCCGCGCGAGCGTCTGCCTGATCGTCTCACCGGGCTCCTTATAGAAAGAAGGGTCCGCCGCAGCGAGGTTCAGACGTTGCTGTTCCGTCTCGAGCTCTTCGATGCGCGCAGGTAACTGTTCGAGTTCCCGTTGTTCCCGGTACGAGGGTTTCTTGAGGCGGGTGGGGGTGTGTTGGTCGGGAGCGCCCAATCCGGTTGACGACGGCAGGCTCCGGCCGGTTTCCACCTCGTCTACGCGCTGAGACGGTCGCTGCCGCACCCAGTCCTCATATCCGCCGACGTACTCTTGCACACGCCCCGCGCCCTCGAACACAAGCGTACTCGTGACCACGTTGTCGATAAACGTCCGGTCGTGGCTGACGAGCAAAAGAGTCCCCGGCCATTCCATCAGGTGTGCTTCGAGCAGCTCGAGCGTCTCGATGTCGAGATCGTTGGTCGGCTCGTCGAGGACCAGGAGGTTCGCTGATTTGGTGAGCAATCGCGCCAGCAACAGACGGTTTCGCTCACCGCCCGAGAGGGCTTTGACTGGAGAGGAAGCCCGTTCAAGAGGGAAGAGAAAGTCCTGTAAGTAGGCATTCACGTGCCGCGTCCGCCCGTTCATCGTGATCGTATCGTTGCCGTCTCCGATGGTGTCGAACACGGTGCGCTCCGGGTCGAGCTGCTCGCGCTGCTGATCATAGTAGGCAATCTCGACGTTGACACCTCGCCGCACGTCACCCGTATCAGGTTGCAGCTCACCGAGGAGCAGCCTGAGCAGTGTCGTTTTTCCGGATCCGTTCGGCCCAATGAGGCCGATGCGATCGCCGCGCATCACGCGCAGGGACAGGTCTCGCACGACTGGATCGGCACCGAACGATTTGCTGATGTTGTCGACTTCGAAGACGAGCTGGCCGGAAGGGTCGCTCACATCGGTCTGCAGGCGCACTGTGCCCGGCCGCGCCCGGCGTGCGGCCCGTTGTTTGCGCATTGCGAGTAGTGCCCGTACGCGCCCCTCGTTGCGCGTCCGCCGGGCCTTGACTCCCCGGCGCAGCCACGTCTCCTCCTCGGCCAGCCGTTTGTCGAATTTTTCGTTCTGCACCAGTTCGTTGGCCAACCATTCTTCCTTCTTGCGCAGGAACGTTTTGTAGTCGCCTGGCCACGACGTCAATTTGCCCCGATCGAGCTCGACAATCCTTGTGGCCAGGCGCTGCAGGAACGTCCGATCGTGCGTGACGAAGAGAACGGCCCCCGGATACGCGGCCAGGAACGTCTCGAGCCAGCTCATTGCTTGGATGTCGAGGTGGTTGGTCGGCTCGTCGAGCAGGAGTAGATCCGGCTGCCCGACGAGCGCACGTGCCAGCATCACCCGGCGTCGCCAGCCGCCCGAAAGACTGTCGACAACGGCATCTGCGGCGAGATCGAGGCGCGCGAGCACGAGTTCCACGCATTGTTCGAGGCGCCAGCCGTCCCGCTCTTCCAGCTCGTGCTGCAGTCGGCCCAGCGTTGCGAGCGACGCGTCGGTACCGCGCTCGGCAACCTCCACGGCCGCGTGGTGGTAGGCAGTCACCAGGTTCCCCAGATCTCCGAGACCTTCTGACACCACGTCGAATACCGGCCGATTGGTCGAGAGCATGGCGTCCTGCAGCAGATGTCCGATTCGCACGCCAGGTTGCCGCCGGAGGCTGCCGCTATCGGCTGGTTGATGGCCACTAATGATCTGAAGCAACGTCGACTTGCCTGCGCCATTGCGGCCTATCAGGCCGATCCGCTCCCCTAACTCGATCTGCAGGCTGGCATCGTCAAGAAGCGGCAGGTGACCGAACGCGATCGAAGTGTGATCGAGGGAAAGGAGTGCCATGAGGCTGACGATTCACTCGCCGCTGCCCTTGAATTGATCACTCTCGTCTGCGAAGAGCACGTTGAAGCTGGTCAGCGAGCCGTAACAGCCGCTCACGTACGCCTGCAGCCTGACTTTGACGTCGTCGGGCAAGTCCGATGCGTTCACCTGTTGCTCGAGGGTCCGCAGGCGGTTTCGGAGCATGACCACTTTGTGGAAGAAAGTCTCGATCGGCCAGCTCTTTTCCTGGAGACCCGGCGTGCCCGGGCGAAGCACCAGCGTTCCCCCGCGCCACTTTGCTGCGGGGGTTACGAGCGTGATGCCCGCTTCCTCTCGAATGATGCGGCGCAACAACGACTCGAGGTCTTCGGGGTTCGTGTTTGAGAGTGCCACGGGTGACGCACTCCTTTCGCGTTCGCTGACGATGGGAAATAGCTCGCGTTCGATTTGAACCGGACGTGGCGGTCCGACAGTGTCTGAAGGTCTTGTATTGGCAGTCTGTGAGTTCGAAGCGGTTTCGCGATTGACTCTCGGACCGCCACGATAATTGTGCTGGCTGTCGCAGTATCCGCACGCCACACGCAACGGCATGCCGCCGTCGCCGACGACGATCACCGTATGCATGCGATCGGTCTTGCACGCGCGGCAGAAGTCCTCGATGGACTCGCCCGCGCGGTAGCGGCGAGGCGCTGACATGGCTGCTATGATCCCATGATGCCCGGCATTCCGTTGGCCGTCCGGACCCAGCAGATGCTATCCGACCTGGGTGCCACTGCGCGACTGGTCTGGGCTGCCAGTCCCGGTCTCGCTTCTCTCATCCTCCTGCTCAGTGTGGTGCTTGCCCTGGTGCCGGCAGCGACGCTGTGGGTGGGCAAGTTGCTGCTCGACGAGGTTGCCCTCGCGGTTCGCGGCGGATTGCAAAGTCCCGAGAACGCGTACCGTCAGTTGGCGATGTTGCTTGGCCTGCAGGTGGCGATTGGTGCGACATCGGTCCTCCTCAACACCGTGTACGGTGCCTCGCGTGAGCTCCTGGGAGATACGGTTCAGAATCGGATCAGTTTGAGAATTCTCGAGAAAGCGGCCTCGCTCGATGTCGAGCGCTTCGAGAACGCGGAAACCTACGATGCGCTGCGTAACGCCTATGGCGAGGTCGGCTCTCGGCCGCTTGGCGTCGTGCTTCAGCTCGTCGGCATCGCGCAGGCACTCGTGACGCTTGGTTCGATTGGCACGCTCATGACGAGGCTTGGGGCGCAGGTCATGCCGCTCGTGCTCCTTGCAAGCCTTCCTGGCGTGATTGTGTCCAGCCGCTTCGGGGCGGAAAGCTACCGGATGGTCCGCCGTCGCGCCACTGATGCCCGCCACCAAAACTATCTCGGATCGCTCCTGACTTCCGACGCTCTCGTCAAGGAAGTGCGACTGTTCGGGTTCGAACGGTATCTCCTGACCGGGTGGCAGCGCTACTACGACGCTTTCCGGAGTCAGTTCGTGGGCCTGCTCGCACGCCGAAGCGGCTGGAGCCTTGCTGCCTCGCTCGCGTCGACGGCGCTGATTGCGGTGGCGACGTTGTCTGTCCTGCGGCGGGCAGCTGAAGGCACCATCACGGTCGGTGATTTCTCGCTCTTTGCGCTTGGCATCATTCAGGTCCAGGGTCAGTTTTCCAACCTGCTGGGAAGCGTCTCGGGAATCTACGAGAGCCTGTTGTACATGCGCAATCTCTTCGAGTTCCTCGAACTCCCTTCGCGCGATCTGGATGCCGGCGAAACCTGGCGTGGACCCATCACGCGGATCGAGTTCGATCGCGTCGGCTTCCGGTATCCATTGACTGATCGCGACGTGCTGAAAGATGTGTCGTTCCGGATCGAGCGTGGTCAGGCCCTGGCGCTGGTCGGCGAGAACGGCGCAGGCAAGACCACGGTCGTCAAGCTTCTCACACGTCTCTTCGAGCCATCGTCGGGCCGCATCCTCTTGAACGGGCTGGATGCCGCGCGGTTCAGCCCGCGAAGCGTGCAGCGCGAGATGAGCATCATCTTTCAGGACTATGGCGAGTATCAGATGACCGCGCGCGAAAACATCGGCTTGAGCCGTACCGATTCGATCCCGGACGATGACGCGATTGAGACGGCGGGACGTAAGTCCGGCGCCGCTGACGTTGTGAGCACGCTTCCCTCAGGCTACGAGACGATGTTGGGACGGTTGTTTCCGGGCGGACGTCAGCTGTCGGGCGGGCAATGGCAGCGGCTGGCGCTTGGGCGTCTCTACTTCCGTCCGGCCTCGGTCCAGGTGTTCGACGAGCCGACGGCCGCGCTCGACGCGGCGGCCGAAGCAGCCACAATCGAGCGGCTCCGCGCGCACGGGACCGATCGAATCACCCTGCTCATCTCCCATCGTTTCTCGACGGTGCGAATGGCCGACTGGATCGTGGTCTTGCACGAGGGCTCGGTCGTCGAGTCCGGCTCTCATGAGATGTTGGTGACCCAGGGCGGTATCTACGCGACGCTCTTCCATCTGCAGGCAAAAGGGTATCGAGAGGGCCCGCAGCCGGCATTTTCGGGTCAAACAACCGAGAGCTAGCGTTGCCGGGACTGCAGCTTTGCGAGGAGATGAAGGATTTCGAGGTACAACCAGACGAGTGTCACCAGTAGCCCGAATGCCCCGTACCACTCCATATACCTGGGGACGCCTCGAGCCACACCCTGCTCGATGAAATCGAAATCAAGAACGAGATTCAGGGCTGCGATGACTACGACGAACACGCTGAAGAGGATTCCAAACGTGCCGCTCGAATGGATCAGCGGCACGCTTACGCCAAAGAAGCCGAGCACGAAACTCAGAAGGTACATGAGGGCAATTCCGCCTGTGGCAGCGAAAACTCCGAGCTTGAAGTTCTCAGTGGCTCGGATCACGCCAGACCGGTACGCAACGAGTAATGCGCCGAGCGTTCCAAACGTCAGGAAGACGGCCTGACTGACAATCCCCGGATACCTCGCTTCGAATACCACCGAGATCCCACCAAGCGCGACACCCTCCAACGCGGCGTAGATCGGTGTCGTCACGGGGGCCCACGTCTTCTTGAAGACCGTGACCAGGGCGACGATGAGTCCGGCCACGACTGAAACCGTGATCCACACTCCAAGGCTCGGATCGGCCGCACCCCGGTTCCAGATGTAGGCGGCCGCGACCATCAGGATGGCCAGCGAAAGGGCCGTCTTGTTGACCGTTCCCCCAAGCGTCATCTGCTCGGCACCCGCAACGGCCCGATACTTCGCGAATGTGTCAGTCGTCAGCGCCGGGTTACCGGACCGCATCGTCATCATGCCAGCCATGGTTTGCTCCCGACCCGTATTCTACTTCCTCTTCCACCCAACGCTTGTGATGGGCGGCGCGTTGCCGCCGCCGTCGCTGGATGGCATAGAGCGCGAGCAGCGTCACGACCATCCACAGCGCCGTCTGCGTCGTGAGGAACGGAACCCACGTTGTCCAGAATCTGTGTCGATGCCAGAACGCCGCTTCGGCATCGTCCAGATTCTGACCGACCACCTCGGCAAACGCGTGCTCGAACGATGTGCCCTCTGCCACTCGCGCGAGCAGCGCTCCGGGTGCCGATGACCCATGATGGCGGAGGAGGTCTCGGACGAATGCGCCCGCCAACGTGTAGGCGCGTGTCCGCGCAGCGTCGCTCTGTAAGAAGAGCGCGTTGATTGCATCGAGATCGGTCCGGGGAACGGCAGTGAGTTCACCGAATAGTCGTACCTGATCGTCGAGCCGCCAGTTGCGCTCCGCCGCCATCGCAACACCTTCGTGGAACCAGCGGGGCAGGGGATGTCCGCCAGCCGCGCGAGTGATGAGGACGTGGGCGATTTCGTGGTGCAGCACGTCCTCGAGCGTATCGTGCGGGTAGACCGGCGCGCGAGACGGAAAGAGGACCACCACGCTCGCCGCACCCACCGCGAATCCCGCCGTGGATGGAGGAACTTGACGAGCCCACTCGGAGCTCTCGGATGCCAGTATCACGCGGATCGCAGGTCCTGGATCGTCGAGACCCACAAGCCGCATCACGGCGCGCAGGCGCGCCGGGTCGAACGACTCGAGGCGCGTACGCTCGGCCGCCAGGGTCGGCGGCGCTTCAATCTCGAGCTGCGGGAACGGCAGCGGGTCGGCCACCGGCTGAAGCGCCGACACCAACCAGATGAAGGTCACCAGCAATCCCAATTGAGTCTCTCTTTCTCGCAGTCTATGTCAAACCCGCTTCCACTTTCGCCACTGGCAAGTCTCTGGGATTAGAATGCGAGCTATGGCTGATGACAAAGGTCTGAAATCCTCGTTCGACCTTGCCATGGAACGCTTCCGGAAAAGTGACGAGGAGGCGGGTGTCGAGTGGCGGCCGCCATCCGAGGCGCAGAAGGCAGCAATTGCCGAGATCCGGAATTTCTACCAGGCCAAGCTCGCGGAAGTGGAAGTCCTGCACCAGGGACAGTTGCGCAAGATGGCGGATCCGTCGGAGCGCGCTGCCCGCGAAGAGGAGTACCGCCGCGACCGCGAACGCCTCACGTCCGAACGTGACGCGAAGATCGAGAGAGCCCGTCGAGGGGAGGGAACCGACTAGCGGCACGGGAAAGCCTACGAGGTGGGCTTCGTCTTCAGGTCGGCTTCGTTTTCCTTGATGAATGCCCTGATCTCGTCGGCCATGTCGAGCAGCTTCGTCCACTGCTCCTTGTAGAGCGTGACAGGAAAGCGACCGAGCCCATAGACCGATACGCCGCCCTTCTCGCTGACCTTGAGGCTGGCGCTGCGACCACGCTGGCTTTTGAGGCGCTCGTTTTCCGCTTTGAGTTGCGCGAGCTGGGCCTTCAGATCATCGTCTGCCATCTGAGTTCCTCCGTCCCTGCCATTCTATCTGCCGGGGATATCCCGTGACGAGACCGGTCGGTCTACAATTACTCACGTGCATCACGTCTACATCGTCCGCTGCGCCGACGGCACGCTGTACACCGGGTGTGCCCGCGATCCCCACAAGCGTGAGGGCGTGCATAACAGCGGGCGCGGCGCTCGGTACACCGCAGGGCGGCGCCCGGTGTCTCTCGTCTATTCCGAACGGTTCGATTCGCTCGGTGAAGCGCTCAGACGCGAACGCGAACTGAAGCGCTGGCCACGCAGGAAGAAGGACGCGTTAGTCGCAAAGCCGTGAGCTTCGAACGACCGACTTGGCGATTGGCGTGCCGTTCGAGGTGCCGGATGTTGTGCCAAGGGGGCGCATGAAACTTCTCTATTCGTATCTCCGAAACTACTGGGCCTTGGTCGCGCTTGCCCTCATCCTGGCCACCATCAATCAGGTCTTCTCGCTGCTCGATCCGCTCATCTTCAGGTACGTGATCGACGAGTATGCCACGCGGTTTCAGGAGTACACGACAGGGGAGTTCTTTCGTGGCGTGAGCCTTCTGCTGGGGGCCGCCGTGGGCGTCGCGTTCGTTTCCCGAGTGGCGAAGAATTTCCAGGACTATTACATCAACGTCATCACGCAGCGCCTGGGTGCCCGGCTGTACTCGGACGGAATCCGTCACTCCCTGGAGCTTCCGTACTCGGTCTTCGAGGATCAGCGCAGCGGTGAAACGCTTGGCAAGCTGCAGAAGGTACGAGCGGACGTCGAGAAGCTCATCTCCGCGTCCATCAACATCCTCTTTACGTCGCTCGTTGGCATCATCTTCGTCATGATTTACGCCTTCAGCGTGCACTGGGTGATCGCGCCCGTGTACTTCCTGACGGTACCGCTGCTCGGGCTCCTCAGCTCGGTCCTCAGCCGTCGCATCAAGCAGATCCAGAAAGTGATCGTGGCGGAGACGACAGCGCTGGCTGGCGCGACGACCGAGTCGCTGAGGAACATCGAGCTGGTGAAGAGTCTGGGTCTCGGACAGCAGGAGATTCACCGTCTGAATGCCACCACGGCGAAGATTCTCAAGCTCGAACTGAAGAAAGTGAAATACCTGCGGAGCCTCAGCTTCATTCAGGGGACCTGCGTCAACGCCCTGCGGACCGGCATTCTGGCGCTGATGCTCTACTTGATCTATACGCGCGCCATCACCGTCGGGCAGTTCTTCTCGCTCTTTATCTATTCGTTCTTCATTTTCGGGCCTCTCCAGGAGCTCGGAAACATCATCAATATCTATCGGGAGACCGAAGCGTCGCTCAACATCTTCGAAGGCATCCTGAAGATCCCGAAAGAGGCGAAGCCAGCAAATCCCAGACCGCTCGTCGACCTCCGAACGCTGGCGTTCGAAGAGGTCGGGTTCCAGCACCAGACCGCTTCGTCACCCGCCGTCAGTGACATCTCCTTCAGTGTGCAGCGCGGCGAGACGATTGCGTTTGTCGGTCCATCGGGAGCCGGTAAGACCACCCTCGTCAAACTGCTCGTGGGACTCTATCGACCTGTCGTTGGACGCATCCTCTACAACGGACTGACGCACACCGACATCGACCTGGATGCGCTGCGGGAGCGGATTGGGTTCGTCACGCAGGACACGCAGCTGTTCTCCGGGACAATTCGCGAGAATCTGCTTTTCGTCAACCCAGGCGCATCGGACGCGGAGTGTGTCGACGTGCTCCGCAAAGCAGCCTGCGACAGCCTGCTCGCTCGAGCCGATCGCGGTCTCGATACGGTCATTGGAGAAGGCGGCGTCAAGGTATCCGGCGGAGAAAAGCAACGGCTGTCGATTGCGAGAGCCTTGTTGCGCCGGCCGCAACTGCTCGTCTTCGACGAGGCCACCTCGTCGCTCGATTCGCTGACCGAAGAGGGGATTGTCGAAACGATTCAGGCGGTGGCGACAAGTGGCGATGCCATCACGATTCTCATCGCCCACCGATTGTCGACCATACTGCATGCCGACCAGATCTACGTGCTCGAACGTGGCCGCATCGTGGAGACCGGCCGTCACGATGAACTGGTCGCACAGAAGGGTCTCTACTACGCGATGTGGAGGCAGCAAATCGGCGAGCGCCGTGGTCTGGGCGCGGATGCATCCGTCAGAGGCCTCCAGCCATCGGGGCTCAGCCTCCACCGTTAAGGAACCCGAGTCAGTTCTCCGCTCCGCGTGCGGATCCGCGCAATCCGCGAAGCTCCGCGTCTCAAATCGGCCCGTTTCGGCAGCCTTCCGGATGTATTCCGTTCAAATGGCTCCTGATCTGCGTTAGTAACTGTAGGAGAGCGCCGGAGGATGCCCACCGTGCACACGAGCGAGCGCGACGTCGACGACCTGACGATTCTTCGCCTCTATGGCGATTTGGCGGCGAGCCCCGAAGATACCGAGCTCGAGACGTTCAAATCGGTCCTGGGGGCGCTCATCAATCGCGGTCGCCGCGATATCGCCATCAATCTGGCCGGCACGAGGCTCGTGGACGCCGAAGGTCTCGGGGAACTCGTGTCGGGTCTCAAACGCGCCCGGCACCTTGGTGGACGTATGGCGCTCATCGCCCCGGCCGAGCGCGTCAAGAAACTCCTGGCCGTCACCAAGCTCGACACGGTGTTCAAGCTGTTCGCGTCCGAGCAGGAAGCCATCGAGCGCTGGTCGCGAGAACCCCACCGACCTGACCGTCGGGAAACCCCCGTCGAGCGACAGCCTTTGAACAGCGCCTGCATCTGAAGCTCGGCGTTGGGACCGGACCGAGGCTTTTCGGCCCGCGAAAGCCTAGAGCCGAGTGCCTCGAGTCGTCTTTTCGGCCGTCCCCGCAGACGAATCACGCGGATCCCCGAATTTTTTCGGCGTCCCGAGCGGACGCTGCAAGGAATTTTCCCTTCCCCGTTCTAGGTCACAGCGAGCCGGCACCGGCTGCCGCCGGTGCACACACGGTACGCGGGGGAGGGCGTTGTGTCCACGCATCGACCGGGTCGAGATCCGCGTCTCTACCAAATCGCTGTTCTTGCGTCGCTTCTGGCCTATGGCATTGGGCGGCTGGATTTCGAAATCAGCCTGGCCCGCGCGGCGCTGATCCTTGTGAGTGCGCTCGTCGCCCAGTACTCCTGCACGAGGCTTTGGAACATTCCAGCCTTCGATCCCCGGAGCGCGTTGATTTCCGGTCTCTCACTTTGTCTGCTCTTGCGCACCAACAGCGCTGCCCTTGCGGTGCTGGCGGCCGCAGTCACGATTGGCAGCAAGTTCGTTCTGCGCGTGAATAGCAAACACATCTTCAATCCCACGAACTTCGGCCTGGCGGTGATGATGCTGGCAACCGATGAGGTCTGGGTGTCGCCGGGTCAGTGGGGCAATGCCGCCTTTTTCGCTCTGCTGATGGCGTGCCTCGGGGGGCTCGTGGTCAACCGCGCATCCCGCAGTGATGTCACGCTGGCGTTTCTGGCAGTGTATGGCGCCCTGGTCTTCGGCCGATCGGTCTGGCTCGGTGAGCCGTCGACGATCCCCGTACACCGGCTCGCGAGCGGGGCCTTCCTGCTGTTCTCGTTCTTCATGATTTCAGATCCGAAAACGACCCCGGATTCACGGGCCGGGCGTGTGGTCTTTGGCACGCTCGTGGCGCTCGGCGCCGCATACATTCAGTTCAAGTTGTTTCGAACCAACGGGTTGATCTGGTCGCTTGCCGGCTGGTCACTGTTCGTGCCGGTGATTGACAAGTTGCTGCCCGCCGACGGGCGCTATCAATGGTTCGCACCAGCAGGTTTTCAGACGAAGGGATCATCGAACATGAAACGCGCAGTCATCTCGGCATCCATTGCTCTGCTTTTGTTGAGCGCGGCGAAGCCGGCCAGTGCTTTTTGCGGCTTCTATGTGTCCAAAGCCGACACCAAGCTCTTCAATCGGGCGTCGCAAGTAGTCCTGGTGCGCGACGGCGACCGCACCGTCATCACCATGGTCAATGATTTCAGCGGCAGTCCCATCGACTTTGCCATCGTCGTGCCGGTGCCCACGCGAATCGAACGCGAACAGATTCACGTTGGCGACAAGGCGGTCGTCGATCATCTCGATGCGTTTTCGGCGCCGCGACTGGTCGAGTACTTCGACGACAACCCGTGCGAGCTGCGGCGGCTCGAAAGAGCGATGCCAGTCCCGATGGCTGCGGCGCGCGAATCGTCGCGGGCCAATGCGGATAGTGCCAAGACCCTCGGCGTCACCATCGAAGCTCAGTACACGGTCGGTGAGTACGACATTCTGATCCTGTCGGCCACTCAGAGTGCCGGCCTCGAGACCTGGCTTCGGCAGAACGGATACCGCATTCCTACCGGTGCGGCCCCCGTCCTCGGCAGCTACATCCGTCAGAACATGCGGTTCTTTGTGGCCAAGGTGAACCTGAAAGAGCGCGCCAAGACCGGCTATTCGTACCTTCGCCCCATTCAGGTTGCGTACGAGTCTCCGAAGTTCATGCTTCCAATACGTCTCGGCACGGTCAATGCCGATGGGCCACAAGAGCTCTTCGTGTACGCACTCACGAGGCGTGGTCGCGTCGAAACGACGAACTATCGAACAGTCCGGCTTGCGACCGGGATGGAGCTGCCGACCTACGTGAAACAGGAGTTTCCGGCGTTCTACAAAGCGATGTTTTCAAAGCAGGTCGCTCGTGAGGACATGCGCGCCGTGTTCGTGGAATATGCGTGGGACATGGCCTGGTGCGACCCCTGTGCCGCCGATCCGCTGTCGCGCGACGAATTGCGGAATCTTGGTGTCTTCTGGCTCGATGAGGTTGCGGAGTCACCCGCCGGTCGGTCTGGCATCGTGCCGTTCCCTCGTCGTCCGTCGCCACAGAACGTCTTTTTGACCCGGTTGCACGTGAGGTATGACGGCGCTCACTTTCCGGAGGATCTCGTCTTCCAGGAGACCGCCGATCGCGAAAACTTTCAAGCCCGGTTCGTCCTGCGCCACCCGTGGAATGGCAGCGCCACGTGCGCCGCGGCCGTGCAATATCGTCAAGAGCTTCAGCAACGGCGCGAGCGCGAATCACAGACGCTGGCCTCGTTAACTGGCTGGAATATTGACGAGATCAGAAAAAGGATGGGCGTCGGGCCGGAGACCGGACCCGGCGAGACGCCCGTCAAGTGGTGGGAAAGGCTTTGGAAGTAATCACCAAGTGCGACGTGGAGATCTGTGATTCGTGATTCGTTGACGATTTGCGATTACCGATCGAGCGATCTTTCGGGTGATTTGCATCGATTGATGTTGGTAATCGCGCAATCGCAAATCACCAATCACCAACGAATCACAGAATCACGAATCACTAAATCGCCAATGTCTCACAGAGTGTTGTACACGATGGTCAGGAAATCGTTTGGCATCATGAAGCCCTTGCCCCAAATCGGGTCGAGATCGGCATTGGGCTTGGCTGCCAGGACTTCTTCGAGTTTTCTGCCGCTCGTCTTGAGCTTGCGCACACGGTCCCGCACGGTCACGAGCATGTCGCGATACTTGGTGAGAGCGGCCTTGTCTGCGAGCGGCCCGTGCCCTGGGACGAAGCGCGTGGAGTTGTCGCCCATTTTCAGAGCGCGATCCGCGGCCGCGATCATGCCGTTGACGTTGCCGCCGGTGCTGGCATCGATGAACGGATAAACTCCGTTGAAGAAGCAGTCGCCAAGGTGCACGACGTTGCTCTTTGTATAGTGAATATAGATATCCGTATCGGTGTGGGCCGGTTGAATGTATCCAAGCTCCACGGGCTCGCCATTCGCCTGCAGCTTGTGTGTGTCGTTGAACGTTTCCGTGGGCCTGGCCGTTGCCGGAGCCGGGGCGAAGTGCATTCCCAGCAGGTCGTGTGACTCCGACAAACGCTTGGCCGTGTTCGCATGCGCGAGGATTCCGGCGCCTGCCTGGCGGAAATTCGCGTTGTTGTCGGTGTGATCGAAGTGCCAGTGCGTGTTGATCAACAGTTTGATTGGGGCGCTGCCCATGCCGTCAATGGTTTTCCTCAGCGCGGACCACACCGGCAGCACGAACGTGTCGACGACAATCTTTCCATCGGTCCCATGAAGAACGACCACGTTGCCCCCAGGGCCTGAGAGCATGGTGAGGTTGGCGCCAAGCTTGACGGTTTCAATCGGCGCCGCGGCCATCTGCTGCCGCGTTGCGGCCAGGGGATCCGCGGGCGGTGCAGCCGCCTGCTGAACGGAGCCGGCCAACAGCTGTTCCACAAGAAAACCATGGAACGTGCCTGCCACGACCGTGCTGCCCGCGATGACAAACTGTCGGCGGGTTATTTGTTTGATGTGATGCATCGAATGCTCTCCTTCTCAGTCGCCATCCGACGGAACTCGGCGATTGCCTCTGACGTAGCTAGATCCCAGATGACGGTGTGGAAACGTCGAGTTGATAGCATACCTGTGCGAGTTGACGCAACGCGCTCGGGTGCGGCCTGATCTTTGGGCCTCGGCGGGAAGCCTGACTATACTGACAGCGCGTGGTTGACCTGAAACAGGATCTGGAAGCGTTACGGATCGAGCGAAGTCCGGAAGGAACGCGCTCTGGCCGATGGCTTGCCTGGGTAATGGGCCTGCTCGTTGTGGCGGGCGCCGGTGCTGGTCTCTGGTTCTGGCTCACCCGCGAGCGGCCCGCGGAGATTCAGGTGGCCACGGCCGTTGACCGTGCAACGGGTGCTCAGGCTGGAGTATTGAACGCTTCGGGTTACGTGACCGCGCGGCGTCGTGCGACGGTGTCGTCAAAGATCACGGGCAAGGTTGTCGAAGTCAACGTGGAAGAAGGAATGGCGGTCAAGGAGGGGCAGGTGCTCGCGCGGCTGGACGATGCGAATGCGCGCGCCGCGCTGCTTCTAGCCGAAGCACAGGCCGAGGCAGCTCGGCGGGCCGTTGCGGAGATGGAAGTCCGACTGAACGAAGCACGCGTGACGCTTCGTCGTCGGCTTCAGCTGGTCAAGGAAGGGCTCGCCACTCAGGCCGAAGTCGACCAGGCCCAGGCCGAAGTCGATTCGATTGACGCGCGTATTGCCGCATCACGCCAGCAGGTTCGCGTTGCCGAATCGCAGATTGCCGTTCAGCAGACCGATTTGGACAATACCGTGATTCGCGCGCCGTTCAGTGGCGTTGCGATCTCAAAAGACGCACAGCCCGGCGAAATGGTGTCGCCGGTGTCGGCCGGGGGAGGGTTCACCCGCACGGGCATCTGCACGATTGTCGACATGCGATCGCTCGAGATCGAGGTGGACGTCAACGAGGCCTACATCAATAGGGTGACGCCTGGTCAGAGTGTTTCGGCGGTGCTCGATGCGTATCCGGATTGGCAGATTCCCACGCGCGTCATCACGATGGTGCCAACTGCCGATCGGCAGAAAGCGACCGTCCTCGTTCGCATTGGCTTCAACGAGCTCGATCCCCGGATCTTGCCCGACATGGGCGTGAAGGTGACTTTCCTGCGGGAAGAGGAAGACACCGCCAGTCAAGACGGCGCCGTCCGCAACCGTGCAGTCATGGTCCCGAAAGCCGCCGTCCGCACGGAGAATTCGCAGACTGTCGTTTTTGTCGTCAAGGGTGACCTCGTCGAACGGCGCGCTGTCAAGGTTGGCGGGACCGACGGCGATCGAGTGGAGATCCTTGCGGGTTTGCAATCGGGGGAACAGGTCGTGTCACCAGTCCCCTCAGACCTTCAAGATGGGGCTCTGGCGGTTGTGAAGTGACCCACTGAAGCGGATCGTTGTTGGATGCATCGCCGAGCACCACGGGTGCGAGGTACAGGTCGCGGGGCTTGTCATTGTGAAGTGACCACTGAAGCGGATCGTGGTTGAATGCATTGCCGAGCACCAAAGGTGCGAGGT